>DGSP01000080.1:87333-100790 GCA_002393555.1 Prevotellaceae bacterium UBA4359 | reverse complement strand
TACCATAATTAAAATAATTTAAGTTTCGGATGTTCCAAACGCTTCATTTTCAACAACGAATAAAACGAATCATTCTAATTTACCATGCGGCGAGAAGATGTATATCCCTAATGCCGCAAGCGGCAACGAATGGAATCGAATGGCTACACTCAGCATTCGTTTTTATTCGTTGCACCTTTAGGTGCATTGTGCATTGTATAAATTCGTCATATTCGAAATATTCGTTGTTGAAAAAAGCATCCGAAACTTCAATTTTTAATTTTTAGTTTTTAACTTTCAGTAGAGAATTCCATCAGATAGGCTTTGATGAAGCCGTCGAGTTTGCCGTCCATCACACCGCCCACATCGCTCGTCTGGTAGTTGGTGCGGTGGTCTTTCACACGGCGGTCGTCGAACACATAGGAGCGAATCTGACTGCCCCACTCTATCTTTTTCTTGCCAGCCTCCACCTTGGCCTGCTCGGCCATGCGGTGCTGCAACTCCTTGTCGTAGAGCATGGAACGCAGCAGCCTCAACGCATTCTCCTTGTTCTTCGGCTGGTCGCGCGTCTCGGTGTTCTCGATGAGGATTTCCTCTTCCTCGCCCGTGTAGGGGTCTTTGTACTGATACCTCAGCCGCACACCCGACTCCACCTTGTTCACGTTCTGTCCACCGGCACCGCTGCTTCGGAACGTATCCCACGAAATCCTCGCCTGCTCAATCTCCACGTTGATGGTGTCATCGACCAGCGGCGTGACAAACACCGAGGCAAACGAGGTCATGCGCTTGCCCTGCGCATTGTAGGGGCTGACACGCACCAGACGGTGCACACCACTCTCGCCCTTCAGATAGCCGTAAGCCATATCGCCCGCTATCTCCATCGTCACGGTCTTGATGCCGGCATCCTCGCCGTCCTGATAGTTGCTGATGGTTACCTTGTAGCCGTGCTGCTCGGCATAGCGCTGATACATACGCATGAGCATCTGCGCCCAGTCCTGAGCCTCGGTGCCACCTGCTCCGGCATTGATTTTCAGCACGGCATCCATGTTGTCGGCCTCGCCTTGCAGCATGTTCTTCAGTTCCAGGTCTTCTATCAACTTCAACGCCTTGTCATAGTAGTCGTCCACCTCCTCTTCTGTGCTCATCTCCTCTTTGTAGAAGTCGAAAGCCACCTCCGTATCGTCGGTTGCCGCCTTCACCTCGTTGTAGCCGTCAATCCAGCGTTTCAGGTCCTTCACCTTCTTCATCTGCGCCTCAGCCGCCTTCTGGTCATCCCAAAATCCGGGTGCCTGTGTGCGCAGTTCCTCCTCCTCCACTTCCATCTGTTTCTGGTCAATCTGCAAGTAGCGATGCAGGGCTTCCGTCCTGTCTTTAATGTCTTTCAGTTGTTCTGCTGTAATCATAATTGTGTGATTTTGGCTGCAAAGGTACGAAAAAGTTATCAGACCTCACTTCTAACTCCCAACTTTTTCGTACCTTTGCACCTTGAAATTGTGCATCTTCGCACAAGAGTACACGCATGAAACTCATCAAACGACTCGACCTATTTATCCTGAGGAACTTTCTCTCGCTGTTTGCAGGCACGTTCTGCATCAGCCTGTTCGTCGTCATGATGCAGTTTCTGTGGAAGTGGATTGACGACCTGGTGGGCAAGGGACTTTCGTTTGAGGTTTATCTCAAGTTCTTCTTCTATGCCACCGAGACACTGGTGCCGCTGGCATTGCCACTGGCCATCCTGCTGGCCTCGCTCATCTCGTTCGGCAACATCGGCGAACGCCTGGAACTGCTGGCCATCAAGGCGGCTGGCATCTCGCTCTTCCGCACACTCCGTCCCCTCATCATCCTCATCAGCCTCCTCTCCGTCGGCTCGTTCCACTTCCAGAACAAGATTGCACCTGAAGCACAGCAGAACCTTCTCACACTGCTGGAGTCGATGAAGATGAAATCGCCCGAACTGGACATTCCTGAACGTGTCTTCTACGATGGCATCGAGAACATCAACCTCTACATCCAGAAGAAGAACAAGGACACCGGCATGCTCTACGACATCGTCATCTACAACCTGCAAGACGGTGTGAACAGGGCACACATCGTCCTGGCTGATTCGGGCAGACTGGAGACGACCAGCGACAAGAAGCACCTGCTGCTGCACCTCTATCAGGGCGAGCAGTTCGAGAACCTGCAAAGCAACGCCCTGCAAGCACGTGACGTGCCCTACCGCCGAGAGACCTTTGTGGAGAAGCACTTTGTCATCGACTTCGACACCAACTTCAACATGGCAGACCAGGAAGATATTGCGACTTCGGCTCTGACCAAGAACATGAGCAAGTTGACACACGACATCGACTCGATGGAAAACTATTATGACAGCCTGAGCACCATCTTCTACAACGACATGCAGCGCATCTCGCTCAACATCCCGCACAAGACGCGCATCTCCGACTACGACTCCCTCGCCATCGCCCACATGGATAAGGAAAGGAGGGCACAACTGGAGGCAGAAGAGAAGAAACACATCCAGAGCGTCATAGCCAGAAGTGCCAGTGTGCCGAAGTCGAGCGTCAACATCGACACCCTGCTGAAAAGCACCAGTTCCCAAGACAAGCAGCGCATCATCATGGAAGCCTTGCAAAAAGCCAGTTTCCAGGAAATGGACGTGAACTACAAGGCCGAAGTGATAGAATATGGCGACAAGCAGATTCGCCGCCACTGGATTCAGTATTGGCAGAAAATCACCATGTCGCTGGCCTGTCTGATGTTCTTTTTCATCGGTGCGCCCTTAGGGGCCATCATCCGCAAGGGCGGACTGGGTTTCCCTGTGGTGGTGGCCGTCATCATCTTCATCGTCTATTACATCATCAACACCTTCGGCATGAAGGTGGGCCGCGAGGGCGACATGCCCGTTTGGCTGGGCATGTGGCTCAGCACCATCGTGTTGGCTCCGCTGGGTGTGTTCTTCACGGTGAAGTCCAACAACGACTCCGCCGTGTTCAACATGGATGCCTACGTCAGCCTCTGGCGGAAACTGCTGGGCATCCGTCCCAAGCGCAACATCACCCGCAAGGAGGTCATCATCAACGACCCCGACTACGCCGACATGTACAAGACGCTGGAACAACTCATCACGACCAGCCGAGAGTATCTGGGCGAGTTGCCACATGCCACCTTCTTCGGCTACATGGCCTACATCGTGCGCTACTGGTTCTCGACGCGCGAAGACATGAAGGCCGAAGGTATCAACCTCATGATGGAATACATCATCGAGGTGCTCTCGAACAGCAAAGACCCCCATGTGCTGCGCCTGCTCAACGGCTATCCCGTGATTGAGACACGCAACTTCCGCTTCTACCGCCGCCGTCGCAAAGACCTGCGAGCCGTCATCAAATACTCAGAACAAATCAAAGACTACATATATGGAAAAATCCTTTCAGTTCAGTAAGATAGAAGAAGCCATCGAGGACTTCCGACAAGGCAAGTTCGTGATTGTCGTGGATGATGAAGACCGTGAGAATGAGGGCGACTTCATCATCGCTGCCGAAAAAATCACTCCCGACAAGGTGAACTTCATGCTCCGCGAGGGTCGTGGCGTACTCTGTGCTCCCATCACCATCTCGCGAGCCAAAGAGTTGGAACTGCCCCATCAGGTGGAGGAAAACACCTCCATGCTGGGCACCCCCTTCACCGTGACAGTCGATAAGTTGGAGGGCTGCACCACTGGTGTCAGTGCCCACGACCGTGCCGCCACCATCCAATGGCTGGCCAATCCCGAGGCAAAAGCCAGCGACTTCGGTCGTCCGGGCCACATCAACCCCCTCTATGCTCAGGACAACGGTGTGCTGCGCCGTTCGGGCCACACCGAAGCATCCATCGACCTGGCACGTCTGGCTGGTCTGCGTCCCGCCGCTGCTCTCATCGAGATTCTCAACCCCGACGGCACCATGGCCCGCATGCCCCAACTCATAGAGAAAGCCGAAGAGTTCGGGCTGAAACTCATCCAAATCAAAGACATCATCGCCTACCGCCTGCAGAAAGAAAGCCTTGTGGAGAAAGGCGTGGAGGCCGACATGCCGACGGAGTACGGACACTTCCGCATCATCCCCTTCCGTCAGAAGAGCAACGGACTGGAACACGTGGCACTCATCAAGGGCACATGGAAGCCCGACGAACCGGTGCTGGTGCGCATGCACTCCAGTTGCGCCACAGGCGATATCTTCGGTAGCCAGCGGTGCGACTGCGGCGAACAACTGCACAAGTCGATGCAACTCATCGAGAAGGAGGGCAAGGGAGCCATCGTCTATCTCATCCAAGAGGGACGCGGCATCGGCCTGATGAACAAGATAGCCGCCTACAAACTACAAGAAGAAGGCCTCGACACGGTGGATGCCAACATCCATCTGGGCTTCGACCCCGACCTCAGAGACTATGGCGTGGGGGCACAGATTCTGCGCGAAATCGGCATCAGCAAGATACGCCTACTCACCAACAACCCCGTCAAGCGCGTGGGACTGGAAGGCTACGGACTGGAAATCGTGGAGAACGTGCCCATCGAAATCACCCCTAACCGCTACAACGAACGCTACCTGCGCACCAAGAAGGAGCGCATGGGACATACTTTGCATTTTAACAAATAAATAAAAATATATGGAAAATCTGTCAGAAAGATTGAACCGACTCTCGCCAAGCGCAACGTTGGCCATGAGTCAGAAGAGTTCTGAGTTGAAGGCTCAGGGCATCGATGTCATCAACATGAGTGTGGGCGAGCCAGACTTCAACACACCCGACCACATCAAGGCCGCTGCCATCAAGGCAGTGGAGGAAAACTGGAGCCGCTACAGCCCCGTGCCTGGCTATCCCGAACTGAAGCAGGCCATTGTGAACAAACTCAAGAATGAGAACGGACTGGACTACAAGCCCTCACAGATTCTCTGCTCCAACGGTGCCAAGCAGTCGGTGTGCAACACCATCATGGCTCTCGTCAACGCTGGCGACGAGGTCATCATCCCCGCCCCCTACTGGGTGTCCTATCCTCAGATGGTGCTGCTGGCCGAAGGCACACCCGTCTTCATCGATGCTCCCATCGAGCAGGACTTCAAAATCACGCCAGCCCAGTTGGAGGCAGCCATCACGCCCAAGACGCGAGCCATCATCCTCTGCTCGCCCAGCAACCCCACAGGTTCTGTGTATAGCCAGGAGGAACTGGAAGGGCTGAAGAACGTGCTGCTGAAGCATGAGCGCATCATCGTGATTGCCGACGAAATCTACGAACACATCAACTACGTGGGCAAACACGCCTCGATGGCTTCTTTCGCCGACATCAAAGACCGCGTGGTGGTCATCAACGGTGTCAGCAAAGCCTACGCCATGACAGGTTGGCGCATCGGTTTCATCGCTGCCCCCGAATGGATTGTGAAAGGCTGCAACAAACTGCAAGGCCAATACACCAGCGGCCCCTGCTCCGTGTCGCAGAAAGCCGCCGAGGCCGCATTCGCCGGTCCCCAAGAGTGTGTGGAGGAGATGCGTCAGGCTTTCGAACGCCGCAAGAACCTCATCGTAAAGTTGGCCAAGGACATCCCCGGTCTCGAAGTGAACGACCCACAGGGTGCCTTCTACCTCTTCCCCAAGTGCTCCAGTTACTTCGGCAAGCGAGACGGCGACCGCGTCATCCAGAACTCCACCGACTTCGCCATGTACCTGCTCGAAGTGGGCCACGTGGCCACGGTTGGCGGCGATGCTTTCGGTTCGCCCGAATGCTTCCGCATGAGTTATGCCACCAGCGACGAGAACATCGTCGAGGCATTGAAGCGCATCAAGGAAACATTAGCACGGCTGAAATAATCCATCAAGCCCAGAGACTCCTCACAAGAGGAGCCTCTGGGCTTTTTCTTTTCATTGTTCAACTAACACAAAAATAACCTATATGAAAAAACCTATTGCCTTACTTCTTTTCGCCTTGGCCATCTCCGCCAATGCACAAGAGGATGTGACAGCACAATACATCCAAAATCCATCGTTTGAGCAGGATGCCACCAGCGAAACAGCAGATTCTCGTGGAGGATATGCCGTATCGTCCGTGACAGGCTGGACAATCGCCGCTCCCACAAGCGGATTCGCAGTAGTTGACCTCATGACCTCTTCGGCCACAGCCACCGACAACAACTATGGTGCTCCAGGCACACCTTCCGACGGAAAGCAGATGCTCTACATTCGCAATGCCTGGACTGCCCAGACGGCTTCACTCACACAGAAAGTAAAGTTGCAAGCGGGCAAATACAAGTTCGCCATTGACATCAAGGCTGCCACCACCTCAACCTCTACCGCCTCAGTCGTGGCTGGCACAGCCTCCACATCTCTGTCCTTCTCCACAAGCATCCCATCCACATGGACAACCACGGAAGCCCTCTTTGAGGTAGCGACAGAGAGCACCATCACCTTAGGTCTTAACATCAACTTCGTGAACGGAGCCGGCACTTCCATCCTCCTCGACAACGTGAAACTCCTCAAACTGCCCGACGACTACACCGAGCCAGAAGACCCGACCGAAGAGGCCGTGTCGTCCTTCACCGAGGGTGTCATCAAGGCCGACTTCGTGCCAGAACCCCAGATGAAAGCCGACCTCCTGCAGATGCTCGCCAACTTCTCCACCTATCTGAAGAATGACTTTCAGGAATGTGCAGCCCCCAACTCCATCAACGAGGCCTGCGGCTGCTTCAAGGGCGAGAACACGATGGGCAACGACGAGCGAGGTGTGCGTCCCAACGCCGACCTCAGCATGATTTGTGCCTTCCTCGTCAAGTACGGCAAGCCCGCTGGTGTCACCCTGCCCACTGGCATCACGTGGACCAAGATAGAAGACATGGCCATGAAGTCACTCATCTTCGCCTACTCCACCCACAAGGCCAACAAACTGAAGGTCTGCGCAGGAAACAACTACTGGGGCAGCACCTCCACCGGCGATGCCGTGTGGGAGTCCTCCCTCTGGGCCATGTCGGTGGCCTACTCCGCCTTCTTCCAGTGGGACAAACTCAGCATCGGCCAGAAAGGCTACATCGAGAAACTGCTGAAAGCCGAGTGCAACTACGAACTCAACCGCACCATCCCCACGGGCTATGCCGGCGACACCAAGGCCGAGGAAAACGGCTGGGAGGCAGACATCCTCGCCGCCACCCTCGGACTCTTCCCCGACGACCCGCTGGCCCCCAAGTGGTTTGAACGACTGCGCGAGTTTGCCATCAACAGTTACTCACATCCCTCCGACATCAACAACACCGCCGTCATTGACGAGTGGTACGATGCCAAGACATACGCCGACCTCTACAAAGGCCAGAACCTCTACGACGACTACTCGCTGCAGAACCACAACCTCTTCCACACCTCCTACCAGAACGTGGTGCAACAAGAACTCGGCGAAGCAGCCCTGGCACTCAAGATGTTCCAGTTGGGCGTGAAAGGCGAAGAGAAGTGGAAAACCAACGCCCTGATGCACCACAACCAGGAGGTGCAGGACAACATCCTCAACTGGCTCGCCCTGCCCGACGGCGAACTGGCCATGCCCAACGGCAACGACTGGAGCCTCTTCCTCTACGACCAGATTACCTCCTACTCCACCCTCGCCTGCTTCCTGCGCGACCCACATGCCCTGATGCTGGAGAACATGGCCTACAAGTACATCCAGGCACGCCAGAAGACCACCTCGGACGGCTCCTGGCTGCTCCGGGCCGACGTGGGTGCCCGCCGCATGGGCGTGGAGGCTCACCGCGTGATGATGACCTACCTGATGCACGACGTGCTCTCCACCGCCGACCTCACCCCCACCCAGTGGGACGACTTCAACCAGAAGTTTGGCGAGGCCCGCATGATTCCCTGCCAGAACATCGTCCGTGCCTCGACCGACGACCGCTTCACCTGCTTCTCGTGGAGCACAGGACTGAAGTCCTACACTGGCTACTTCGCCGCCAACTCGCCCGACAAGAACAAGATTGTGGTGCCCTATCGTGCCAACAACACGGGCAACCTCCTCGGCTGGTACGAGGTGAGCGGCAAAGGCACCAACGCCACGCCCGTGGTCAGCGGCATCTACCAACTCAAAGGCAACGGCTACGTGATGAACGGCGAACTGAACGTCAACGACAACACCCTCAACAACCGCTTCGCCCTCTACTCCACCCCGCAGAACGCCCTCATCTATCTCGACTACGTGACGGCTAACTCCGCCGCCACCATCACCGCCGAAAAGGGCGGCATGCTCGCCATCTCCACCGACGAGTTGATGAAGACTTCGCGTACATTATATTATAGTAAGGGCGAGAACATGACCCACAAGCAACTGGACGGCACAACCTTCACCACATTCGAGAGCAACTGGGTGAACATCGACAACGAACTCGGCATCGTCCGCCCAGCGCATGGGCTGGTAGCCTTCGGCGACCGTGGAGCCAACAACTCCATCTACACGTCGAAACTCTACCCCATGTACTCCAACACCGCCCGCAGCGTGAAGACAGGCGACGTGGTCGATGCCCGCAACCTCGTCTATTACAGCAACATCAACGCCGAAAAGACCCAAGAGATGGCAGGTCTCATGCTGCCGCTGAAGGACCAACTGCCCACAGGCTGGAACGGTGTAATCGTTCCCGATGCTGACCGCTACTACTTCATAGCCAGCAACTTCAAGGGCGAGAACACCGCCACACTGAAAGACTTCTACATTCAAGGCGAAGAATCAGTTGTCGCTCCCGTCTTCTACCAGCCCACCACCATCAACAGTGGCAAGGCAACCGTCACCTTCACCGTGCAGCAGAACAACTCCGTGGCCCATCCGCTCGCCGTCATGGTGTCGGGCAGCCACCTGACCGCCCAACTCATCGACGACACCTCGGCTTACATCACCGCCACAGCCGATGGTGTCATCAATGTCGCCATCGCCACTGCTGCCCTCAACGACTACAGCATCAAGCAGGGTGAAACCATCCGTGTCTATCTGGAAAACAATGAGGTACGCGCCGAGAGCGTGTCCTCCTTTCCCGAAGTGGAAAAGACCGACTACACAGGCTACATCGTCAACCCGTCGTTCGAAGGCAACTCGGGAGCAGGTTGGAAAGGCTCTCCCACGGTAGATTACAACTGCGCCGAGAAGTACAACACCACCTTCGATGTCTATCAAGACATTGAAGGCCTGCCCGCCGGCCAATACCTCCTCGCCTGCCAAGGCTTCTACCGCGCCGGCACCACGGCCAACGCCGCCTCCACCCACAAGGCCGGCACCGAACACCTTAACGCCACCCTCTATGCCAATGGCACCGAGAACGTCAGCACACCGCTCCAGTCCATCATCGAAGAGGCAGGCAAGAAAGGAGCCGTCGGCGTGATGGCCACCAGTTACGGCTACGTGCCCAACACCATGGAACAGACCAGCGTCTATTTCCGTACCGACCTCTACCCCAACACCCTCCTCTGCCACGTAGGCGACGACGGCCATCTGCGCATCGGCGTGAAGAAATCGACCACCATCAGCCAAGACTGGGCCATCTTCGACAACTTCACCCTCACCCGCATCCTCGAAGACACGCCCGAAGACCCCGATGCCATCCGAGCCGTCACCGCCCCAGGCACCTCACCCCTCCAGGGCAACAAGAACAGGGCCTACACCCTCAGCGGCACCCCCATCTCCGCTGCAGCCATGCAGCCCGGCGGCATCTACATCGTGGGCGGCAAGACCATCCGGGTGAAATAACAACCCCATCTATAAGAAGGAGAGCCAACGCTCTCCTTCTTTTTTTCTGCAAATCTTTGGATTGTAAAGAATTTAGTTGTACTTTTGCACAGAGAAATAAAGAAAAACAACAGCCTATGAACGTAACCATGTCAATGAACAACGTGCTGAACATCGTCCATGCGATGGCATTGACCACCAACAACAAGAAGTGGCTTGGAGAACGTCTGATTGAGGAAGCCAAAGCCGAAACCAAGCAGAAAGCCCAATTGCACAAGGGAGACAGTGCCACTTCCGATATCATCACCACAGGACCATTAAAAGGATTCCGCAGGATGCACAAGGAGGACATACAGATTTCCCCAGTTGTGGCAATGATGTTTAGCGAAATAGACCCTCTGCCCACAGATTTTAACGTCAAAGAAGCATACAGCAACTACCTACACAAGAAATATCAATGAAGAAGGTTTTTATTGACACAAACGTGTTCTTGGACTTCATCGCAAAGAGAGGAGATTTTTATGCGCCAGCAGCCTCCATCATATCATTAGCCAGCCAAGGTGAAATGGAATTAGCAGTTTCCTCACTTTCCTTTGCAACAGGAAGTTATGTATTGGAATCCCACTACAAAATGAGTCAACATGACATTCTCAAGAATTATAAATGCTTCATCACCCTATGTGGTGTAACAACCGTCAACGAAGAGACAATAAGAAATGCCGTAGAGACACCTTTTGAAGATTTTGAAGATGCCATGCAGTATCATTCCGCCCTGATGGAGGGTGCCGACATCATCATCACAAGAAATGTAAAAGACTTCCAAAAGGCACAAATACCCGTATTAACTCCACAAGAGTTTCTGCAACAACTCGTACACCCACAATAATAAAGAACACCCCCTCTCACCACAACGCCGTTGCTATTGCAATTGCTACGCCGTACAATATACAATCTGTACGCCGTGCAAATTGCAATAGCAACGGCGTTGCACGTAGGGTGGAAACGGCACTTCACATCAAACACTTTGCCTGTTTTTCTCCCATATCCTCCACGTCTTTCTGCCATTATCGAAAAAAAATGGCAAAAAAACTTGGAGGCATTTCCCTTTTTTCCTATATTTGCCACGGATTCCAAGCTGCCAACCCAATGGAGCAAGGGTCTGTTTTACAGAAAAGGACGTTTACCGAAACGTTATCTTCGACCATACGAAACTCGCAATTTCAGACCAGAAGATACGGCAACGAAACGTCCACGTGAGGTATATTACACATCCTCCCTTCCACACATGCACAGCCCTTAGTGGCTACCATGGTGAAGTGAGTTTGTATATATCCCTCGGGCGTGGGCTAATGGCGTTGTCTATCCTGGTCGAAGGCAATGCGAGGCCCGTATGGTGGGATAGACGAGAAGTACAGACGCTCACGTCTTTTTAGCACACTAACCCACCCAACTAACCAGCTGAATCAGAAGCGTCTATAGGCAACTAAAAAACATTGTTTTATGAAGAAGCCTATACTCATTTTCTATCTCATTGTCCTCTTCCTACTATGTATAACCACCCAGACGAGGGCACAAGAATCAACCACCGACAGAATTGTACTGAGCGACTTGAAAACAAGTGGCAGCAATACCTACTTCGATGTAAGTCTCGAAGGATCACGCCCCTACACCGCCTACAACATGGACATTTTCTTGCCCACAGGCATCGCTTTGGCAACGAACACAAGTGGCAATCCACGTGTCACTATGCTAAAGACAACTGCTGCGGTCTATCCCTACACCACCGATACGGAAATAGATGATGAAACGGGCGAAGAAAAGGAGGTGAAGGTCTATACGCACACCGTGTCTTGTTTTTCGCCTACTACTAATCAGTTGCGTGTTGCCTGTACGTCGAATGTGAATGACGAGTTCATCAAGAACTCTGGCACCCTTTTCCGTGTCTATGTTGAACTCGATGCGACCCAGTTCACCTTCTCCCCCAAGCCCATCATCACCGTGTCGGGCATTGCGCTGGTGCAGAAAGAGGGAGCCAAGAAGTACGTGCCAGCCGATTTCAGTTGCCGCCCCTTCGCCACAGGCATTCCAGCCGAGCGCACCCTGCCCCTCAACATCAGTTCCACCAACAAGATAGGCACCCTCATCCTGCCCTTCGATGCCGCACTGCCCACAGGCGTGAAAGCCTACCAGTGCATGTCGGTCGATACCGAAGCGCAGAGCCTCTACCTGACCACCGCCAGCAGCATCACGGCATGCAAACCCTACATCGTCTATGCTGAGAATGGCTATAGTGGCAACATCAGCGGAACGGTGAACCTCTCTGCCACCTACCCCGATGAGGACATCTATACTGAGGGCTACCTGACTGGTGTACTCTCCCCCACCATGGTCAACACGGGCTACATCATGCAGAACCAAGGTGCAGGCCCCATGTTCTACGATGCTGAGGGTGAAAACTTCAGCCTCCCTGCTGGCCGCTGCTACTTCACCCCCTCCTCTTCAGTTTCACTGGCCAACGTGATGGGATTCCGCTTTGTAGATGCAGAGACAACCCACATTTCGGGTGTGGAGAACGGAAAGACCACCCCCAACACCTTCTACCACGACCTGTCGGGCCGTCGCGTGATACAACCCACCAAAGGTATATACATTCAAGACGGAAAGAAGGTGCTGGTCAAATAAAACTCTCATGAGAATTGTACATACCCCCCAAAAGAAAGCCTATGGATACAAAAAAATGGAAAGAGGTTGACACTTTTCTGCAACGCTGCTTTGAGCGTTTCGGCTCCATGAATAAGAACGACTACGAAGTGGAACTGATGTACCTTTATCTCAACAACGAAGGTAAAGACAAGTCAGACCATTTCATCAGCACGTATTTGAAAATGCCCATCTCAAAAGTGAAGCGCCTGCGCTATGAGGTGGATTTACAACACCCCAAAGACAAGGATCTCTACAAGAATGAATTCTACACTATTGTCACTACCAAAACCTTCAAGATAGACAATCAAGGAAACATTCTCATTGCCGTCAACAACAAGGCCCTCAGAGAATACTTGAGTGAGTTGATTGAAGAGAAGGGCAGCTTTTTTGATTGCAACTTCACAGGCAACATCATCAAACTCACCCCTGCTGATTTGGTCTTGCTCATTGCCGATTTTGAAGACAAAACGGAGATCGCTAAACGTGCCACGAAATGTATAGCAACAAATAGCAAAGGCCTTCCTCAGGATGGTTTGGCAGAAATCACTAGTTTTCTCCAGGCAGTCTTTAAGGATGCAGTTGGAGCTTTTGCGCCCAATGTCGTGAACTATCTTTATAATCATTTCAATAAAGTCAAAACAAAATAACTATGAAGACAAAACATTTTCTTTTCACATTGCTGATCTGCTGTGTGAGTATCGGCATGTCGGCAGCAGAATGGACAGATGCCAATGGAACGGTGTGGAAATTCACCACCAGTGGTTCTAATGCAACACTTTATGGTTCTACCTCTACTCCTTGTATTAGTGGTACTATTCCTACTAATCTTGTGATTCCTTCTATTGTATATATAGGAGAGACAGCCTATTCTGTCAATAAGATTGGCTATACTGCTTTCTATGGCTGTTTGAGCCTCACCTCCATCAACATACCGGAGAGTGTCACGTCTATAGGGAACAATGCTTTCAATGGTTGTTCGAGCCTGACATCCATCAACATTCCTGAAGGGGTCACGGCTATTGAACGCTATGCTTTCCAGAACTGCTCCAGCCTGACATCCATCAAC
>DGSP01000080.1:63306-87184 GCA_002393555.1 Prevotellaceae bacterium UBA4359 | reverse complement strand
AGTCTGCTTTCCAGGGCTGCTCCAGACTGACATCCATCAACATTCCTGAAGGGGTCACGGCTATTGGAGGGTCTGCTTTCTGGGGCTGCTCCAGCCTGACATCCATCAACATTCCTGAAGGGGTCACGGCTATTGGAGACTATGCTTTCCTGAACTGCTCCAGCCTGACATCCATCAACATTCCTGAAGGGGTCACGGCTATTGGAGGGTCTGCTTTCCAGGGCTGCTCCAGCCTGACATCCATCAACATTCCTGAAGGGGTCACGGCTATTGGAGGGTCTGCTTTCTCTGGCTGCAATATGGCTTATATGTTTTTCGGAGGAAATACCCCATGTACCTTGTCAGACAAAAGCAGTATCGCTACCACAGCCACCTTGATTGTTCCCGATGATGCCGTCGATACCTATCGAACAGCATGGCCTGACTTTCAGAATGTGATAGTAGGCTCCAGCGATAACGTGCTGAAGACTGTGAATGTAACGGCAAACGAATCCTCTTCTAACCTCGCCAACCAGATTGGTGAAGAAAATCTGCTGAAGGTGACCAAACTGAAGGTGACAGGCACCATCAACAGTTACGACATGATGGTGATACGCAACAAGATGATCAACCTGCGTGAACTGGATTTGGAAGAAGCCAATATCGTGGCGAACGACTACCAATACTATCAGGGCTATCACTCTGAGGACGATGTCTTTGGCGGCAGTTTCCTAAAAGACACAAAAATCATGTCGGTAGTGCTGCCCACAACCGTCACCAGCATCGGTTATTACGCTTTCTCCCAATGCTATAACCTGCGCAGTGTGTCGAATTGGGAGGGGGTGGAAATACTGGGAGATTATGCCTTCGAAAGTTGTTCAAATCTGAAAGAAATTGACCTTCCTAACAGCCTCACCTATATTGGAGAGTGTGCTTTTTCAGGATGCTCCGCACTCTCTTCGATTACGATTCCTCAAGGGGTGGCTACAATTAATAGCCGTACTTTCGAGTACTGTTACAGCCTTCAATCCGTGCAGTTATCTCCTCAAACAACAGTCGTGTCATCGAACGCATTTTCAGGCTGTTCCAACCTGAAAGAATTCCACCTGCCGCCCTATCTTCAAAGCATAGGAGACTATACTTTCTCTGATTGCCGTAGCCTGAAAGACATCTATGCCTATATGGTGGATGTACCGACTATCAGCACCAATACCTTCAACGACTATCAGCACCAGACACTATATGTGCCAGAGTTCTTGTATAACAAGTATTACTACGACACCAACTGGAGCCAGTTCCTTGAGGTGAAAGTCTGCGCTCTGCAACCCGGCGACTACGAGAACTTCTACGCCAACAGCGATGTGACCTTCGAGGACGGCGTGGAACGCATTCCCGAAGCCCCCGACGCCGAACTGGGCGAGCAGGGTGGCATCATCGTGGAGGGCGACACGCCACAACCTTTCGACGAGGTGGACCAGAACGTGGACGGCGACGGCACAGGTGCCTCGCTGATTGGCGAGGATAACGGCGAAACACAAGGCAACCTGCCTGTGAACAAACTGAGAGTGAAACTGCAAGTGAAAGCCGACAAGTGGTATTTCTTCAGTTTCCCCTACGACGTGACGATTGCCGACTGCGAATATCCGGGCCAGTATGTGTGGAGAACGTATGACGGTCTCATCCGCGCCATGCAGGGTGCCAACGGATGGAAGAACGTGGAGGGCGAGAAACTGCTGGCTGGACAGGGCTACATCTTCCAGTCGAGCGCAAAGGGCAAACTCATCATCACCTTCGACCGCCCCAGTTTCGGTGGCGACAAGCCTAAACCGCTGGCTTCCTACACGACAGGCAACGGCAATGCTGCCAATGCCAGTTGGAACTTTGTGGGCAACCCCTACTCCTGTTACTACAGCATAGACGAGAACGACTTCAGCGCTCCCATCACCGTATGGAACGGTAGCAGTTATGAGGCTTACCGCCCAGGCGATGACGACTATCACCTGCAGCCCTATCAGGCCTTCTTCGTGCAAAAGCCAGAGAGCGTCGAAGAAATAAATTTCGAGGCTGAACGCCGCGAAACCTACACGCAGAGCGAGAAGAAGAAAAAGAACCAGGCCAACATGCGCCGTGCTCAGGGAATTGCCCCAGAGCGTCTGCTCATTAACCTGACCATCGGCAACGACGAGACTGCCGATGCCGACCGCACTCGCGTGGTACTGAACGAGAAGGCCAGCCACAACTATGAACTGGAGTGCGATGCAGCCAAGTTCATGAGCGGTGAGGCTGCCGCGCAAATCTACACGGTGGAGAACGGAGTGCAGATGGCCATCAACGAGCGTCCCAGCACGGGCGACATTCGTCTGGGCTACTCGGCTCAACGCGCTGGCACACTGCACATTGAAGCGAGCCGTATGGATATGCCCATGCTGCTGCTCGACACCCAAAAGAACATGACCTTCGACCTCTCGCTGGGTGCCTACGAGTTTGAGACTGAGGCAGGCACGAACAACACACGCTTCATGCTCCTCCCATCGAACGAGGCAACGGCCATCCGCGACCTGAAAGACGCGACGGGCGTGGTCATCGGCATGCAGAAGGGCGGTCTGAACTTC
The DNA here is from genome assembly GCA_002393555.1 of Prevotellaceae bacterium UBA4359. Taxonomy (GTDB): domain Bacteria; phylum Bacteroidota; class Bacteroidia; order Bacteroidales; family Bacteroidaceae; genus Minthosoma. The sequence continues at coordinate 84,593 of DGSP01000080.1, read as the reverse complement.
GGTGGTGCCGAGGGTAAGCAGATTGTCATCTACAACACCAACGGCACCGTAGTGGCTCAACCTACAGGCAACGGATTTGTGAGTCTGCCTATGGGCACCTACGTGGTGAAGGTGGGCAACAAGACTGCCAAGATGTTTGTCAAGTAATCGGCATGACGTATGAAAAAGACCTCAATCCTCATCAGTGTACTGCTGCTGCTCGTCACGAGCAGCATGCAGGCACAGAATGACTTCAACCCCACCAACCCTGCCGACCCGCAGGTGCCGGTGTTCTACTATCCGCTGACGGTGACCTGCCAACCAGAGGGTGCTGCCTATACAAGCGGAAAAGGGAACTACGCACCAGAACAATCGGTGACGGTGAGCACTTCGGCCAAATCGGGCTACACGTTCAACCACTGGGAACTGAACGGCGAACGCTACGAGGCCACAGGGTTGAACTTCAACTACACCAGCGTGGCAGGTCCGATGGACTTCGTGGCGGTGTATGACTTTACGCCGAGCAATCCGAACGAGCCAACCCTGAGGGTGAAGAGCCGTCTCTACCTAACCTCGGAACCAGAGGGGGTGTGTACGTTCAACCAAACCAGCGGCGCCTATGTGGAGGCAGAACAATATGTGAGCCTGAACATCACGGGCACGGACCCACTGCATGAGTTTGTGGGCTGGTTTCTCAACGGCACTCAACTGACGGACGTGCAGAATTTCAACTACTTGGCCGACTACAACGACGTGACGCTGGTGGCACGATTCAAGGCACTGCCCTTCAACCCCGCAAGCCCCGCTGACCCCAGCCATGTGGAGGGGCAGGACGACGTGCAGACCCATGCCAAAGGCGACACCAACGAGGACGGGACGGTGGACGTGGCTGATGCCGTGGCTATCATCAACATCTATCTGACGGGCAACAGCGACGGCCTGAATACAGGGCTGGCCGATGCGAACGGCGATGGTGTGATAGACATTGCCGATGCGGTCTATGTCATCAACATCTATCTGACGAATCAATAAAGCTCAATCATAAACAAAAAAAGAATCAACGAAAAGAATCAACTATAAGCATCAAGAAAGAAAATGAAAAAGATTTATCTTGCGCCTCGCATGGAGACTGTATCCATTTCCCTTCTCGGGATGTTGGCAGCCTCTAACCCTCAGGTCAACTATTCGCCCCAGCAGAAGGTGGACAAAAATGTCGAGGCCTTAGGAAATGAACGTAAAAGCAGTATCTGGCAGGACTCCAAGAGCACTTTGTGGTAAGAGCCCAACCTCCCTTGGGAGTGCCTATACAACGAACAAGGGCGGATGCAGGAATAATCCTTGCATCCGCCCTTGCTGATGAATTGACTCAAAGAATGGCTGGTTATCCGTAGATGATCTTACCTGTTTCCTTATCGGTGTTCTCCTCGATGAAGGACTTGTTGTACTGCGTCATGCCGCGCAGGGACATACCCATGTTGGAGAAGCCGCCATCGTGGAAGAGGGTCTGCATGGTGACCTTTTTGGTGAGGTCGGAGAACATGACGATGCAGTAGTCGGCACACTCGTCGGCACTGGCATTGCCCAGAGGCGACATGCGGTCGGAGAAATCGTAGAGACCGTCGAAGCCCTTGATGCCCGAACCGGCGGTGGTGTAGGTGGGCGACTGACTGATGGTGTTGACACGCACACCCTTCTCACGGCCATAGATGTAGCCGAAGGAGCGGGCGATGGACTCGAGGAGCGACTTGGCATCGGCCATGTCGTTGTAGCCGAAGAAAGTGCGGTGGCTGGCCACATAGGTGAGGGCAAGCACACTGGCGTTCTCGGCCAGTGCGTCGAGTTTCTTAGCCACTTGCAGCATCTTGTGGAAGGAGATGGCCGAGATGTCGAGCGTCTTGTCGAGAAGGCTGTAGTCGAGGTCGTCGTAGGTGCGCTTCTTGCGCATGTTGGCGCTCATGGCGCAGGAGTGGAGCACGAAGTCAATCTTTCCGCCGAGTGCTTTCTGAGCCTCGGAGAAGAGCATCTCCAGGTCTTCCACGCTGGTGGCATCGGCAGCAATCACTACTGCATTCGTCTTCTCTGCCAACTGGGCGATGGTGCCCATGCGGCATGCCACGGCGGTGTTGGTGAGCACAATCTGTGCACCTTCTTCCACAGCGCGTTCTGCCACCTTCCAAGCGATGGACTGGTCGTTCAGTGCACCAAAAATGATGCCTCTCTTTCCTTTCAGCAAATTGTAAGCCATAGTTCTGATTCGTTTTTACCTTAATTAATACTATAATCCTTTATCAAAACGGCTGCAAAGGTACGGATTTTTAATGAGGAATGAGGAATGTGGAATGTGGAATTGTCACTTTTTCGTCGTTTTTTGTTCCAAAAACGAGTTTTTCTACACAAAAAAGAGGGAGAAATGAAAAAAAACGCCCTTTCTTTGAAAATAATTCCCAATTCCTCATTTCCAATTCCCATTTTTTTCTTACCTTTGCACTCGCTAACGGGAAAACCCACAACGATGGCGGGGTAGCTCAGCCGGTTAGAGCGTCGGATTCATAATCCGGAGGTCGAGGGTTCGAGCCCCTCCCCCGCTACAAAAGAAAAGAGGCACTTACGAAAGGAATCGTAGGTGCCTCTTCGCAATCACTTAACATGTAAGTTCTAATCGATGAAACGTATCTGTGATTTCATTGCCCGATGGATGGGCGTGTTGGTGCTGCTGATGGCAGCCGTGTCGCTGCTGATGCCAGCACCTTTCAACCGAATCGACACACAAGCCATCAACCCGATGCTGGGCCTCATCATGTTTGGCATGGGGTTGACGCTGAAGCCTGAGGACTTCAGGGTGGTGTTCAGCCGCCCGAAAGATGTGCTGATTGGCTGTCTGGCACAGTTCACCATCATGCCGCTCATGGCATGGTTGCTCACCCGGACGTTTGCCCTGCCTGCCGACTTGGCACTGGGGGTCATCCTCGTAGGTTGCTGTCCGGGCGGCACTGCCTCCAATGTCATCACTTATCTGGCCAAAGGCGACTTGGCCCTATCGGTCGGCATGACCGCCACCTCCACTCTGCTTGCACCGCTGATGACACCTTTGCTCACCTGGCTGATGGCCGGCACCTTTGTCCAGGTGGATGCGTGGGGCATGCTCCTTTCCATTGTCTATGTGGTCATTGCCCCCATCGTGGCGGGATTCCTTATTCAGAAGTACTTGCCCACTTTCACCAGACACGCCGTGGCTTACCTTCCTGCTTTTTCCAGCGTGATGATAACCCTGACGGTTGGCATCGTCGTGGGGCACAATGCCGAACGGCTGTTGAACAGCGGCCTCATCATCCTTTCGGTTGTCATCTTGCACAATCTCAGCGGTCTCGCACTGGGCTACGGAATCGGTCGCCTCTTAGGACTGTCCCACTCCAAACGCGCCGCCATCAGCATCGAGGTGGGTATGCAGAACAGCGGCCTCGCCTGCTCGCTCGCCACCCTTCACTTTGCCTCTGCCCCCCTCGCCACCATCCCCGGTGCTTTTTTCAGCGTATGGCACAACATCAGCGGTGCCTTGGTGGCCAAACTCTACAGCATGCAGGAGGACACGCCTGAATGCCCTTCATGTCGCAACCGCCAAAAGAAATGATACCATCGGAACGCTGGTTCCCACAGACATTCCGACGGGAAATACCACACGAGCCGCCAGTCGCGCTTCAGCCGCTGGAGGTTCTTTTCCCATTGCGACACACCGTGCTTCACTCGCGGGTCATACTGCCCGAAGTTGCCCGACAGCATGATTTCATCCAGAAGAAAACTACCCAACTTCTTATTGGGTGTCACCAGCAAGCATTTCTCCTCCAATCCCAACGTATCCTTGAGTACATACATTACCGCCGAAGCAGCCTTATACAAACCCAAGTGCTTCAGCAAACGCTCATCATGTACCCGTTCCTCCTCCGTAAATCCCTGCTTCAGCACAAAGTAATAGTCAATGATTTGGCGCAGTCCGATTCCGTCCTGTATGACATGCTTGAAGATATGTGTTAATTGATAGACACGATTGAAGGCATGGGTTGGCACACATACCCATCCCTCTTCATCCGCAAGATGCACTTGATGGGAGAATTGCTCGTCCTGCACTGTTTTGAACCATTCCTGCATGCGCTGGTTATGAACAGGATTTGCCATAAATGAAGGGCGGTAATGGGCTTCCACCGCCACTCCCCTGTAAGTCCCGGCATCTGCATGATGGTAGGCCACATTGCCGCAGGAATGTTTGCCACGCAAGAAACTCAAGACTTGGGCCACGCCGCCTTCTATCCACAGGTCGATGTCGCCACTTGTCCGAATGAATGGACTGGGATAATTCAGCGTGTTGCCCTGCCCTTTCAGGACACAAGTTCTGAAACCGTTTTGGGCAAACACATCCGTCACTTCAGCGCACACAGCGTTGGCTTTCTTGTTCCCAGCCTTGATTCTCTCGCTGATTGTGTACCATTTCAGCAACACGTCCCTGGGAGGCCCCGTGTGTCCCGGCCCCTCCTTGCTCCACCGCTGTATGCCGTCAAACAACAAGCCCAACAGCGATTGCTGCCGGGCTATTTCGAAAAGCGACCTCCACGCTTCATCAGACAGTTCCTGAGGAAATGCGTGGGTCTCATCAAGTGTGTACCGTAAAAGTTGAAAAAACTTTTCTTGCACAAAAATCTCCCGAAACTTTTTTTGTTCTACAGAATATATAGTACCTTTGTGGCCCAAATGCTAAAGTCCATTATCGACCACATCCGTTTCTGGTGGTATATCTTCAAGGAGAAATACCACCTTTAAGACTTTTCCTTCTGAATGTTCCAAAGGAAGAGCGGATTTCCCATAACATATCGCCTCCACATCCTTCGCGGCTCGATGCACAAACGGTAGAGCCACTCCAACGAATGCTCCTGCCACCACTTGGGGGCTCGTTGTGCTGTTCCTGCATAGAAGTCGAACACAGCCCCGATGGTGCCCACATGGCAGTGGATATCCAGTTCCTTCCAATGGCTGTAAGTCCACTTCTCCTGCTTGGGAGCCGTCATGCCAATCCACAGCAGGTCGGGGTCAGCCTCATTGATGGCCTTGACGATGGCAGCATTGTCCTCTGCCGAGAACTCGGGCTTGTAGGGCGGTGAATAGGTCACCACCTCCAAATGGGGGTAATCAATCGCCGCCTTTTCCTTAATCAGCCCCAGCACCTTCTCGGACGAGCCCATGAACATCACCCGTTTCTTTCTTCCCTCTTCATGCTCTCCCGTCTCATTACTTTCTCCCCCCATCACTTCTGGCGTAACTGGTAACTTGGATTTTTGACTTTTCACGTTTAACTTTTCACTTAAAGTTTCCAGACGTTCCATCTCAAACTCAAACAAATCCCATCCGGCAATCCGTTCTTTCGGTTGCGACTCCGCATTCAAGAACTTGCAGGCTTTGATGATGCTTGCACCGTCGGGAATGAGATAATCACCTTTGCTCAATGCTTCAGCAAACAACTCATCTTTTTGCGCCACATTGAACGAGTGAGCATTGATGGTGTTAATCAGCACTTTACCTTCGGGAATCGCTTTCAAAGCCTCCTTCGACTCTACGAGTTTTAGTTCTAAAAGTTTCAACATAAAGCACAATCAGCAAATCGCCCGTGTCACCATGAAGGAACACACAGACAACTTACACAAGTTTGGTGAAAATGAGATAAATGTGTGAGGATATGGAGTGACACCCCCAACCCTCTCAACAAGATAAAAGAATAGAGAAATTTGTTATGTTTGTGGCGACGGATTTATGCCACAATCCATTTGTCGATATTGCGTGTCTCGTTGCTGAAGTTCAGACCAATCTTCACCAACTGTTTACCGTTGGCCACAAATGGCAGAGGATAATCCTTCCTCTCGATTTGTTCCATCGCCTCTTCAGCACTACCGTCCAGTTTGAACTCCATCACATACACATACTGGTCGGTCTCCAGCACCATGTCGATACGGCCAGCCGAAGTGTGGTATTCCGCCTTCACGTAGAAGCCACAAAGTTTGAAGAGGATGAAAAGCACATTCTGATAATGATTTTCCAAATCCTTCACCAATTCGTATGGCGTGTCGGCAAAGAAACTCTTCAACCGCAACAAGAACGACTCCGTATCTCCCGCCTCCACCTCGCGCACAAACTGTGAAACCTGGAAAGGCGCATCTACACTGCTGTATGAGCAGTAGAAAGGCAAGAGATACTGCATGAAACCTTCCTCCACCTCCTTGTTGGGGAAGCCCAGTTTGTAGAGTTTAAACCGGGCATCATAGCCCGTGATGGTCAAATAGCCTGCTTGATAGATGACAGGGATGGGATTGTCTGACATGGAATCGATGCTGTTCAGCACATCAGCCGTTGTCTGCACCTGCTCCATCTTTTCAAGGCTGTATTTATGTTTCTTCAACAATTCCACGAGGAATGTGGGAGTGCCAGTTTCAAACCAATACATCCCAAATGTCCTTTTCAAAAATGTGTTCAAAACACTGAAAGGATTATAGACACCCTCTGTATTGGGGGAGAAATGGTATCCGTCATACATATACTTCAGTTGGGCATAACATTCCTCCTCTTTCATTTCGTTTTGTTCAGCAAGCAACTTGACACTTTCATCAAAATACAGAGGTAATTCTGTCTCCGTTATTCCACAGATACCCGTATATCGTCTATCCATTGACAAATCGTTCAGATTGTTCAAATCGCTGAACACACTCACTTTGCCGAACTTCGTCACACCCGTCAGGAAGGCAAACTGAATATAAGGGTCACAGGTCTTCAATGCCCCATAGAAAGCCTTCAGAGTATTGCGGTATTCGGTCTGCAAAGCCTCATTACCAATCGCTTGCAGCATCGGTTTGTCATACTCGTCCACCAGGATGACCACACGCATCCCCGTTTTTTCATAAGCACGGCGTATTACACCCATGAAGCGGCTGGAAATGGTCTTCTCCACAGAAGATTTTCCATACAAACCTTCCCAGTTAGCAAGTGCAACATCCAAGATGCCATTGAGTGCAGCCAAATCACTATATTTCTCAGTATTCAAATCCAAGTGCAACACAGGATACACCTTCCAATCCTTCTCCATCTCCGCAATGGCAAGTCCCTCAAAGAGTTCCTTCTTCCCTTTGAAGTAAGCCTCCAGCGTGGAAATCATCAGACTTTTCCCAAAACGACGAGGCCGCGAAAGGAAATAATAATTCCCCTCCGTCACCATCTTGTACACGTATGCAGTCTTATCCACATACACATATCCCTCCTTGCGTATCTTCTCAAAACCCTGTATTCCTATTGGATACTTCATACCATTCAGTCTTTATCGCTTGCAAAAATACACAAAAAAACTTGAATCCCAAATCAAAACACCCAAGATTTTCAATTCACCCCCTGAACTTTTCCCTATTTAGCATCAAGGCAACACATCCAATGCTCACATTTTTCACAACTGGAACATGAAAAGTCCATCCACCCCAGAAGACTTCTCTGATTTACACTTAGTGCCTTTTGGATTAACACCGTTCATTGCTTTTCTGTTGTACTACTTTTTCATACAATTCAACCATCTGCTTCGCTTTATTTTCCCATGAAAGTTCTTCCGCTCGCTTGCGACAGTTTTGAGACATCCTTTCCAACACCTCTCTATGATGATAGAGGTTCTTTATTTTCTCCGCAAAATCTTTAACCGATTGCTGAGGATTAGTAAGAGGAATTTTGATGCCCACCTCATCGTTAATTACATGAGCCATACCACAAGTATCAAAACATAGAACAGGCAAATGATTACCAATGGCTTCCAACACAACAGTGGAGGTATCTTCATTCACGCTGGTGAAAAGAAAAATATCCGCACTCCGCATGTCTCCCGTCACTTGTTCATTAGGACAATTACCCATCCATTGTATAATACTTTCCGCGTCCATCTGTTGTGCTAAAGATTTTACCTCATCTATTTGATTCTGATTCCCTGTTCCATAAATCTTCAGAATGATTTGGGGACAGGAATTCTTTATTTGTGACACGATTGCAATCGCCAAATCCAACCTTTTTCTGAAGTCAAACTTACCAACCCACAAAATTGTAAAAGAGTCCTTAGTGAACCGATTAGTTTCATTCACAAAATCTTCTTGTACGAAAGTCCCTGTTTCTGGTATAATAACAGACTCTTTTCTCTTATACTTTTTGATTGCATTATAAGAATCGGGTATAGAAGAAATCAACAAAGATGCTTGTCTAATAGCAGCGTCAACTCTACTGTCATTTTTCAATTGCCAGACATTTAGAAAGTTCTTCAATCGCAGAAAAACCTTCATTTTCAAGGAACCCCCAATCGCATAGGCCATCGGAAATTGTTTCAGTCCACCAATAGGTCCCCAGACAAATGGTATCTTCAACTCACGACTTACTCGCCAAAGATACCCGGGCTCACGGAAACCAATCATGTTTAATTGGTGCAAGATGTCTATTTTCTTTTCCCCACAGATATTCTTTGCTATTCTATAGGTTTTCCACTGCCAATCTTTGTAATACTTGTAAAATCCCCAATTCCCTTGATTCCAGCACATTCTGCGCACATTTTCCGGTATTGGGCTATAATAGAAATGCATATTCTTGGCTTGTGGCAAAAATTGCATGGTGGATTCTATATTACCCTTGAACTCACCTTCTGTGATTACATGTAACTCACAGAACTTTGCAAGATTCACGCACCAATTCCATGCCATTCCAGGCTCACTTCCCATGCCGGGGGAACAAGCATAAGCATTTATCAGTATTTTCAACATTTCTTTTCCTGTAGGATGTTATGTCGTAGAAATCTTAGGTGACGTTCTTTATCTTTGCCTTCAAATCTATCTCGGATTTTCTTGGCTGGTATTCCACCCCAAATTTCACATGGCGGAATATCTTTTGTAACCACACTTCCTGCCGCAACAACACTCCCCGCACCAATCTTTAATCCGCCTATTACTATACTTCCATTCCCAATCCACACATCATCTTCAATCACTGTTATACCACTATTTCCTCTTTCACCTTCCCAAATCGTTTTTTCCACCTCATCAAATGTATGATCACGTCTCCCCACTAAACGGACTAACCCAGCAAAAAGGACATTGTTGCCAATCACACAATCAGTTGCTATATCACAATATTGACCGAACTGAACATTATTACCCAATTTTATATCCATTTTAGCAAAAGAAGTTCCTCTCATCACACGAATAAATCCACCATATTGCACCCATGGATAGCGAAAGTGGAACAGCCACCATGTTCGAATACTATTAAACAAATAGCGTACAAAAAAAAGAGCAGTTCCTTCCCCCCGAGGTCTATTCCTATCACTCCTTACGGACTTGATTTTTTTTGAAAGCCCTTGATATTTTCTTACCCCCCCCAATATCCTCACATGCAAAAAATCTTTATTGTCATAGTGTTTCTGAACACGATCAGGTATAAATGTATCGTTATAAACTAGTGGCCATGCTATTTCGCCCACCTCTAAATCGGCATAGGGATCTTTGTCGTCTTTCTCATAGTGCGCCCCCCCATCCATACCGATATTCACTGCAAGATTAACTCCTGGACAAATGACGAGTCCGTCATGGGCAAGAATGCTAAGATACCAACGTGTGGCCCACGAGTTGAAAGTGTCCAGTTTTTTATAAGCAGACATAAAATAGTATTTCATCATCAGACCACGTACCCAACCCAACCGTTTCACCAAATAAGGTATTGACAATTGATTCGCGGCAGCCATAGTCATATCCATCCTTTCCCAGGCACGTTTCCACGTAGCCCACCCCCAACAATGGTAACACTGTGCATAAACGTATGAATTATCTATGTCTTTTCTGCGGCTATGATTACGGGCAGAAATCTCCATGATCCTTTCTTCATTCTTGTATCGTGGTAATAAATCCTCACAAAGTTTGAAAAAGTCCTTTCCAACAATCACATCATCTTCAATGATGACACCCCATTCTTCATGTTGAAAGAACCAAGATATGGCATCATTCACAGCATGAGCACATCCAAGATTTTCTTCTCTGAACAGCGTTTTCACCTCACAAGGCCAATCGATGGCATCAAGCATAGCCTTACGCGTGGCTTTCACCGCTTCTTTCTCGCCACTTTTATGAGACCTTGCACCATCGCATTCCAAATACAACCGTTCTGGCTGATACATACGTATGGCCTCCATCGCCCGGCTCACATGATCAGCGCGATTAAATGCTAAAACTAAAATCGGAATTTTATCCATTATTTCTTCACACAATAGTTCGTTACTCAAGTTTCGGATATTTTTTTCAACAACGAATTTCGAATTAAAGTTTCGGAGGTTTCACTTCGTAGGGGGAGTTGAGGGGGAGTTGAGGGGGAGTTGAGAAGACCCAACTCCCACTTTTCACTTCATAACCATCGAAAAGACAAAGAGTTAAATGCCCTCTGATAAAGTATTGCAACTCCCCCTTAACTCCCCCTTTCGGCCTCTCAACTCCCCCTTTCCGTTCTTCAACTCCCTCCACTTCCCTTCTGAGCCTCCTTCCACAAGGCTCACGAGCCTTACGTCGTTACCCTCGTGAGGTTTACGGGTGTGCATCCTGAGAGTTGACTGAAAAAGGATTCTTATTGAGTTTGACTTCGTCAATCCAAAGGTCAGGAAGTTCCATTTTGACGTCTCTGTCATCTTTCGGAAGTCAAATCAAGTTTATCTTCTCCGCTTATATCTGTCAAGCAACTGGTGAAAGATCCCTTGCATCGTGGCTTTTACACCAACGCACTTCAAAGTGAAAGCAATGGGGTGATGACTTCTCTTTTCCAGTCTCATCAATTCTTTTTCGGACATATTTATTACAAATGGCAAAGCGTTCTTCAAGAAAGGAATACCATGGTGACTTGTTTTGAATCTTATTATATGAATTTGCCTTGCAATGTTGTGTACAATGTGGTGGTATTGACGGAAGTCTCTTAACGACTTTTCAGAATAAAAGTAATAAATATTAGGTATAGAAGGGTAAAAGAGGTGTGTTAAGTCAAAATAGTTCTTTACGTCTGTATCTTTCAGCCGAAAAAGTAGAGGACTCACTAGTTCATTGCTTGTCGTCAGTTTTGATTCTAATTCAAATAGCGGATTGAACGCCATCACAATATGCGCTTTTAAGAGCAATCCAAACAGAATGGCGGCATAGCCTCCGGCAGAACTACCAATCGTGACGACTTCATAACCTTCTGTCTCCTTTTTCAGAAAGGCAGCCAACTTTTCTATGCTATCTAAGTCTTTATTTACCCCCTTCAGATACCATTGTTTGAATACATCACGTACAAAAATGTGCTTTCCTGCATCCCTCACCCTTATCTTATACCATTCGAAGAAGTTCTTTTCCACGATGCGCTTTCTGAAGACCTCTTCGGTGTTGGGGTAATAGATGTCATTGGAACTGAAATAGATGGCGCATTTTTTACCCTCCCCAGTGCTTTCAATGAGATAGTTGGGACGCTCTTGATAGACTTGATTCACAATCAAGGAATCTACTTGAAACACTTCTTTCATGCCTTTTTGTTTTGTTTCTTTGCCAGTTCTTCCACCAACTCAATCCACTGACGGCCTATTTGCTCTTTATCAAAGACCTTGCTTTTCTGCATCGCGTTCATTCCCATCTTTCGCCTTTCTTCTTCATGGTCCATCAGCCAGATGAGTTTCCTTGCGTATTCTTCCACATCAAAAGGTTTTATGAGAAAGCCATTCACTCCATCATCGATGATGTCACTTGCTGTTTCGTAACTGTTAAAGGCCAATGGCACACACCCGAAAGCCATAGATTCGACAACAACCAACCCGAAACTTTCCGAACTGGACGTAAGGCAGAAAATGGATGCGCTCTGATAGTATGGTTGAGGTGGTTGGAACCCAACAAATTGCACATGCTTCAGTTTCAACTGCTGTGCCAGCCTTTTCAGAGAATCTCCCTTCCGTCCTTTTCCTAAGATAATGAGTTCCCAATCTGATTTTTGTTCTTCCACCCGTTTCCACACTCTCAACAGCAGATCTTGCCGTTTAATCAACGTCAACGACCCGACATGAATGACACGCTTCTTCTTGCCATCCGACGAAACGGTTGGTTGGGGGAAAGGTAAAGGATTCGTGATGGCTTGAAATTTGCTTAAATCCCGCAAGCCAGAAAACCATGTTATTTCATCGCGAAATTTGTCTGACAAAAGAACCACCCTATCGCTTAAATCAAACATTTCGCGATAAAGATGTCCATATCTATGCCTGAAATAAACGTTCACCCATTTGTTGAACACTTTTCTGAATGGACTGGGAAAATTTGCAGAGAAGGTGAATTGGCTGTCAAAACCATAAATGCCACGAAGTGAACTATGAACTACATTGACAATTCTCACGTCCATCTCTTTAGCCCACTTCAAGATGTGGTTATTCTTGGGGGCAATTCCGTCTTGATATATCATCAGTTCCACTTGCCGTGCAGCCATAACATTGGAGAAGGACCTCTTTTGTTCTTCACGGGTGCCACCCTCGATGTAAAGTTGCTGCTCTAAAGTGGGGACTGCAACCTTCTTTGTGGCAAGAAACCACACTCGGTGTCCGGCCGCAGCCAGGATACTTCTGTGCATCTCAGCCATTCGGGAAATACCCCCGCTTGTGGGTACAATGGCTGTATGGTGATAAATAATGATGTTCATTCCTAATAAAAATTATTGTTTTATCTTCCTCCTGACAAAATGGCTGCTATTTTAGGATTCATTCGCCGAATCAAGGCATAGATTGCAACTAAAGCCGCCACAACGATTACCCAATAGGCGAAATATACAAGGCTAATGAAGATATTGCCCCATATCGGATTGGGAGGAACAGGAACTACCGCGACCAGCATCTTTGCAAACTGCCCGAGATAGGGTGTGTGGATGGCATATACAAAGAAGGTTGACGAAAGAAGGAGTTCTTTGGGCTGGCTGTCATGTGTTCTGACCCACTTGTCGGCAATGCAGATGGCGAACAGGACTCCTACCAGCACTGCAACCTGATGGAGATATGGGTTTCCCTCCCAGCATTTTGTTGCGGCATCGGCCATGAATAGCGGTACAGACAGCCATCCCAATGGCAGGAAAGGACGGATAGTTTTTGTAAAATCCTTCCCGTTCATTGAAAAATACCCCCCCCCACGAAAAGTAGAACAAAGCCAGTGTGCCGGGAATGCCAAAGGTCCAGATTCGGGTGCAGCACAACACCCCCAATATAATGATGCCTATTTTGCCGACATGGCGAATCATGGCATACACGAGCGGGGACAACAAGACGACCATCATCAAATTGCGGATATACCACAAGGCACCACAAAAGGGAATGTTTTCGTCTTCATATCGCCAAAGACCATTCTTGATGAAGTCAAGGATGCCCCAATCTTTTATCGGCACATGCGACCCACTTTGCAGTTGGGGCATGACTTCCTGCATTACCCCAAATATGGCGATTGCCATTGCTGTATAAATGACATAAGGAATGAACAGCGAATGGAAGCGACTGCGTAGTTTCTGTAGATACTTGTTCCAACTCCATTCTCCTTTCAAGAAGAAAAGATAGCCAGAGATAAAGAAGAACAGGGGTACACAAATGCCAAGCGCGCTATGAGAAAAGTCTTCCAGATACTTGGCAACCACCAACTCTTCCCCATTTTCCTTTTTCATGAAAAGGCTGACAACTCCACAATGAATCATCACCACTCCTGCCGTCATCGGGAAACGGAGAGAGGAAATCAGGCGGGAAATGTGCGTGGAAGCGATTTGTCCTTTTATTTTAGTAGTCACCTTTAAGCCCTTTTGAATTTGTTTTTTTGAATGTTCAAATCACACATATATACCAATAAAGCAATAAATGATGAGCCAGCGATTTCCCATGAGAGAAACAATATCCAAAGAAATGCAAGAAAAGCAAAGGCCAGTCCCCTATAAGCCTTTTCCAATTTTTTGGTCAACACCAATGAGAGAAACAGTCCAAAAAGTGTCAATACGTATAATGCGCCCCAATAGTACCAGCACGCAACAGCACCAATATCTGCTAAAACAACAGGCTTTCCATCAACAAAAGTAGTTGTAATGTCCAAGGCAACATCATCGTTGCGTCCGAGTCCATAGCCCATAATGCTTCCTAAAGGATTGGACACGCATAAATCTAAAAAGTATTCATAAGAATGTTCTCGTCCACTTTCCAGATCATCGCCCCAATTTGCCAAATCTCCAAAGAGTGAAAAACGCAAATAATACACAGCCAGCAATAGAACAACCATAATAGAAGCATGAATCACCGCATTTTTTGACTTTCTCTGAAATATCCACGCTAAGCCCAAAGAGATTGCGGAAATTCCTAAAACTCGCCTGTTGCCCGAGGCAATAAGTGATACAAGTAGAACTGTTTTTGTAAACATGTTCATGTTTATCTGCTTTGAAAAAACGAGTACACCTGTAATGACAGCATAATACACTCCTGTTATCTCAAAACGCGCAAATCCCAGACGCCGTTCAAACTCATGATTTGTCAGATATTTGCTGCCGATGGTTCGCATTCCAAAGGGTGCAAATGGGAAAGTGAATTGCTGTATAATAGTTAAGAAAGCGTAACCTAAACCTAATACAACTATTACTTTTTGAAGTTGTTTTTCGTTGATTTTTTTATACCATAAGACAAAATACAGGAGATAGCCCAGATGCATTCGATATACAATTAAAGAGTCTATGACAGGTCTTCCATAAATCACATTCGATGAATAGACACTAAGAAGGGGAAGTAGCATCAACGACAAAATCCAGTATTTATGTGTCCCTTGCGGTATGGAACAAGACCTGGATTTTTTGAAAATAACAAAAAAGAAAAAAGCCAATATCCCAAGATGAAAATATTGATAAATTTTCAGGTCAATCCATGCCATCGACCAGAAGTTATTCATCAATATGAGACATATTGTTAACCAAATAGGAATTTGATCAAATACTTCTATCTTCAACTTTTTACTTTTTAGCATGATCATAAGTCACAACGTTTATTCCAAACTCCATCTGATGAAATCTTCGGACTTCTTCCTCATTTGTTGGAGTTTGTCATTTATGGTCTTATAGTCGATAGATGTGTAGTTGACAACATCTGAATCATCGACGAATCGGTTCATGAGACTTGTTTGTTGGAGCAAAGACAATATACGCTCATCTTTCCATGTATTTGTGCGCAAGCAATAAAAAGGTTTATTGTAGATGAGTGAAAAGGCTGTACCATGAAAAGAATTGGTAACCACGCAAGAAGCATTTGCAAAATAACTGACAAACTGTTCAGGTGACAGTCCCTGCTTATTCTTAATGCCTCGACGGAAATATTTGTCTGCACCTCCACCTATCACTACAACTTCTGCCCCGATTTGGGTTGCCATGTTCTGTGCAAACGAATAAGTTGCAGGAAGTGGTGTCAATTCATAAATAAGCACGTATGGCCTTTTTTGTCTGATGGGTACAAGCAGTGGCTGAAAGATGTCCTTTCCTGCCAAGATGACAGGATCAGCCACCACCGCATTTCTCACACCTGAAGAATCCAGTAATTCGCTTAGAGAAGTTTCACGAACACCTATTGCGTTGAAATCTTTCAAATGGAGAAGAAATTCCTCTTTTTGTTCGTTGGACAATTTTGTCTCCCCCATACTTGCTGCATAACTAATAATCCGTTTGGGACATGCGTTAGGAATCTGGGCAAAATAAACTTTGTCGAAACCTCTGCAAATTTTCGGGCTCCATATCTGGTCACTTCCACACACAAAGGCATCCATGACGCAAGCATCTGACATGGATGCTATATTCAGATACCTTTTCAGAAACCTTCTAAATCCATTGCCGAACTGACTCTCGCCACAATTTAATAACCAATACAAGATTGTTTTCAGGTATCCATTCACTCGTTTCAATGCGGAGGATTCGTCTTTCATCCCAGCAAGATAGGGCGGCTGATAATCCATCACACAGACCTCATGTCCCTTTTGGACAAGGAACTGAGACAGCGCGTAACATTGCAGCACTGCACCATAGTTCTTGGCACGATGGAAAGTTAATATTCCTATTTTCATCTCTTGTACTTTTTGATGACTGGCCTCAGTATCTTTTTTATCGCATTTTCGATTCTGTTGATACCAACATTCCCATATTTCCGTCTCACGTATGCGAAGCCATACTTTGCATAATCGGCCTCAAACTGGTCTCGTTTCTTGTGTAGTTCAGCAGGATGCATCAATTGCGGTTGCATACATTCGTCAAGCCGCACCTCCTGACAGAGCAAATTCTCTTTTATCTTTCCAAACCATTCCACACCTTTTGGGGTGTTCAACAGGAACAACGAACACCCTTTGTTGTCTTCACCCAAGTGGGCTGCCTGCGATTTCTCAATGCCCCAGAAATCAGCGACTGTGACATCAGAAGTCCTACGAAGATTTGTATAGGGACAGTTGGCGCATGAATAGCGCAGATTGATGTGGGAGTAGAAGAGATATGTATATGTATATGTATGTGAATGTGCGAATGTGAAGGATTCTACATGCGAATGCCATCCTTTATAGCCCTTGTCACGAAAATTCACTTTTGTCAGTTTCTCGCCTTGCTTCTTTTCCAAGAATTGCAAATACGCCTCCCACATATATGGGCCTGGCACACCATGACACACAATGTCCATGAGGTAAAGATTCTGCCGCAACTTGTGCCTGGCAAAACATGAAGATACTGCTGCGGTCTGACATGGTGTCCCTGTAAACATGACGATTCGCTCATTGTCCAGGTCTTCTCTGATGGAAGCATAGACTCCCGTCATGTCACTTTGGACATATTTACTTCCTCTGAACTCGTCACGCCCTGATTCATTCGTAGCCCTTTTATGTACAACTCTGAAGTGTTCTCCATAACCAGCACCATATACAACTCCACCTGATGACAATATATAATCAGAGAGTGCTACAAATGCCGCACCAGACTGTGATTTTGCAATGTTAGCGGGGTCTTTATGTTTTCCTCCATAAGCGATGGGTTGCGGAAGGTTTTTTTCCGTCTTATAGGTGGGAGTAAACGCACAGTACTTTGCACACAAACCACAATCTATGCAGCGTGAATCATCCACTTCTGGATACAAAAAACCCATCACATCGGGCTTCATCCGAATTGCATCTTTGGGACAAATCTCGCTGCAGAGAGTACAACCGCAACAGTCGTTCTTGTGCTTATCGATTCTCACGTTTCCTTCTTTTTAGACAGTAACTTTTAGTTTTTCTCAACAGCATCATTCTTTCTGATGTGTTGCAACCAATGAAGAGAATGACAATGCCTGACCACATTACACATATCAGCAAAGTGCCTACCAACCGTAACAATCCAGATTCTGTATTCTGCACAAAAAGCGTTGGAATGATTGATGCGAGTAATGAAACCAGCATGACATTCCATGCTACATCTTTAACAAAAGTCTTTATTGATAGCCCAACCATCTGCTTCAACATGACCAGGCGAAAGATTAAACATAAGATGGCAATTATAATGGTTGCAATCATTGTCGATTCTGGAGCGCACCCACATTTCAGCAGAATATAGGCTGCGGGAAAATTAAGCAGTTGTGTTCCCCCTACAATAATTTGGTATTTTTTGATGTTACCTGTAGCAAGCATCAAAGTAATAAGTGTTGACGAAACCGCTTCTACAAGTGCATAAATAACAATCAGCCGGACAAATGATACGGCATGTGGTGGAATCTTACCCAACCATATCGTAAGAATTTGCCCTGCTTCCATCAGGATGGGAAGGCCCAATAACAGTAACAAGTAATAGGAAAAACGGGCACCTTTGAAGCATAAATTCAGAGAATATTTAACATCCCCACTTGCATATTGCTTTGTGATTTGTGGAGAGAGTGCTGAAAGAAAACTCCCCGAAAGGCTATGAATGGCACTATTCACTTGCATAGCAATACCTCTTGCTGCATTCACCACAGGGCCACAGAATATGTTCAGAAGGACATTGATTCCTTGATCCCTCAAGATGGCTGAACTTGCACCAAAGAAATTCCAACCTGCAAAAGACGTAATCTCTTTGATTAGTTTTTTATCATATCTAAGCCTAAATTTACTCTCGGAAAAGTGTTTGCTGCAATATATACCATAAATCAGTCTAACGATAAGAGCAAGCACTGCCAACAGTGAGGAGTAGAGAATCAAACGGTCATAGCCTTCTGTTTGTTGAATCAGAAATGCAACACCTAAAGTTCCCACTCCATTAAAAATAGAGATGGCGGCATAGGCACTCATGTGTTCATGAGCGATGATGACTGCATTATATGGCACACTGATTAATTGAATGGCAAATGTGATGATAGAGAACTGCATAACACAATTCGCGGCATATAATCGCTCTACAGGAATCGTCATGTGCACATTTAGGAACCAAAGGCCTATGGACTCCATCAACAAAACTGCAATACAGGCAATCGCACATTGTATCAACAAAGAGGCTGAGAATGTATTGTTCAATTTTTGTCCGTCTCCATGCCCAATCTCAAAAGTGATAAAACGACTAATGGCAGCAGTGAGAGAATTGGATATAACTCCAAACATCGCTACGAATCCACCAACAGCCGTATAGATGCCATAATCACTGAATCCCAAGGCGTTAATTACGACTCTACTCGTGTAAAGGGTGACAAGCATCAAGAACAACATTCGCACATAAAGTACAAGTGTATTCTTGGCTATACGCCTATTGTTTGTGGAATTGTCAGTCATTTAGCAAAAATGTACTTTTGAAAACAGCCGCGGACTTGCATCTTGAAAGGAATAGTAAAAAAGGAAGATGTAGTATCGTTGGCGGTTGGTTAATTGAGAATTGAGAGGGAGGGAAGGGAGAGGGCTGCGACTCGGTCGCAGCAAAGGGAACGTGTGTGTGTAGGGGGAGAGGGGAAGAGGGGGTTATTGGGGTTGGGGATGGTATAGGAGAAGGAGGTAGTGGTCTTCTTCGTTGGGGGAGGTGGTGAGGACGGGGAGGAGTTGGTGGATGGTGGGGAGGAGGGTTTCGTCTTGGGTTTCGAGGTAGAGGTGGAGGATGAGGTGGGTGAGGAGTTTCTGGGGAGGGAGGGGGGAGAAGGGAGAGAACTGCGACTCGGTCGCAGCACACTCGACCTGAGGGAGGGGAGGTGTTTGTGGGGATTGGGATGGGAGGGAGACGGGGAAACCGCCTCTTGCAAGGGGGAGAGGGAGGGAAGAGACGGGGAAAGCGTCTCTCGCAAGTGGGAGGGAGAGGAGTTGGGGGAGGAGGGTGTAGGTGAGGTTGGTGGTTTGCTGGAGGAGGTGGGGAGCGCGGAAGCCGAGTTGGAGGAGGACGAAGATGGTGAGGAGATGGTCGGCTTGTTGGAGAGGGGTGAGATGGGGATGTGCCTGGAGGTGGGTGAGGAGACGGAGGGCTTCGGAGTGGGTGGTGCGGTGGTCTGATTGGTAGTCTTGGAGGGCATAGTCGTCGGGAAGGTCGAGGAGGTGGAGGCGACGGTATGCCTTCAGACGGAGGGAGGAGAGGTGGGAGGGGGTGAGCATGGGAGGCTTTTTTTGGGGGGGGGAGGCTGCGACTCAGTCGCAGCACACTCAACACAGGAAAGAGGGGGAAGAGGGACGGACGAGGAAGGGGGAAGAGAGGGGAAAAAGGGACGGACGAGGGACGGAAGAGGAAGGGAAGAAAGAGAGGGACAGAGGGAAGGGACGGGGAAGAGGAAAAGAGGAAAAGAGGGAGGAAGGGAGGAAGGGAGGGACGGATGGGGAAAGGAGGGAGGGGCCGGAGGGGGTATTAGGAGAGGAGTTCGACATCGGCGGTGCGGATATAGCCGGTGGCGAAGGTGCCAAGGGGGCCGAGGGTGACGAAGACACGGCGTTGGTGTTTCCACTTGAGGAGGGTGCCTTCGACTCCTGCGAAGGGGCCGCTGATGACTCGGACTTGTTTGCCTGAGAGGTAGGCGGGTATTTGGGTTTGGTCGATGAGGATGTCGTCTTGTCCTGATTCGAGGATTCGGCGGAAACTGTCGAACTGACGGTCTGGCACGACAAGGTAACTGTTGCGGCCTGTGTGGGAGAGGGTGAAGTGGTCGTAGAATGGGGTGAGGCCTGGTATCTTGGGGCTTTCGAAGAGGAGCCGCTGGTAGTTGGCGGGGGAGGCGTTGACGAAGAGGAGGCCTGTGTGGACTGGGCGTTCTTGCATGATGATGGTGGCTTTGCCATCAACAATGCGGCAGACTGGCTGCCGGGCTGTTGGGAGGTAGGGAATCACGTTGGCGTTGTCCATCTGAATGATGGCCTGATAGACGGAACGGGCGCGTCCAAAGGTGACTCGGGCTGCATACCAGCGAGCATTGGGAGAGTCCTTCTTATATAAAGATGTGGTGGGGATGCGGGTTGCAGCAAGGGCATTTTCTACCGACTGCCCATTCGGTGATGTTTTCTGAATGGGGGGCGTATTGGTTGTAACACCGCTACATGTATCAGGGCTGGAACCTGATGAGCATGATTTGAGTTGGTTTGGTTTCAAACCTCTGGCTTATATAGGAGAACTCCATACATAAGGACATAAAAAAAGCGTGAAATCGTCCGGTTGCCCATTCCACGCCTAGGAGGCTCTCGCATTGCCCATCAAAGTTGAACAGACAACGTTAGAGCCCACGCCGATATGATGAATCGTCCTTGCAATGACTTCATCATTCACGAAACCACATAAGTGTGGCTGTGGATGGAAGTTTCTTGCAGGATAGAGTAATCATATCCCGGAGCATCTACCGTTGCTATGTCAAGACTTTGAATTCAGGTAATTTGCGAGATTTCCTAAACGTCTAGGACACAGCGTCAAGTAAACGCTTTCAATATGTCGTTTCCCCTCCGAAACAGCCCTTCCCATCCTCTGGCCTCAACCAGCATCGGCGTGAACTATCGGACTCGTGATGGGCGGTGTGAGACACGCTCACTTTTGTCCCATCGGAAACGAGTCGTTGGGGAAATTCGCTACAAAGGTAAGGATTTTTTTTTACTTCCTAACATTTTCGTGCAAAAAATCAGAAGAATCCTTCTTTTCATGTGATGCACAGAGAGGTTTTTGTTGCATTTTTGCCGTAGTCGAGGGGTACGATGAGGTGTAGTCGAGGGGTACGATGGGGTGTAGCCGAGGGGTACGGTTAGAATGAAGACCCTGCGGCGAAACCGCAGGGCACTGGACACGGGAGG
>DGSP01000080.1:0-63148 GCA_002393555.1 Prevotellaceae bacterium UBA4359 | reverse complement strand
CAGGGCACTGGACACGGGAGGAGAGCCGGCGGCGAAAGCGCAGGGTACGGGACACGGGAGGAGGAGACATTTTGTAGAGAGGATGGGGTCAGGAGGCGGACGAGAGCAGGAGCAGGGCCAGATAGAAGGAGAGTTCTGCCAGCAGGCAGACGGCTCCGCAGCAGTCACCTGTGTAGCCTTGCAAGCGTCGCCAGATGAGGATGAAGAGGATGGCGACGGTGAGGATGGGGGCGAGGACGGCCAGCCACCATGTGACATCGGTGAGGAGCAACAGAGGCAGCGAGGGGGGCAAGCCTTGCAGGGCCAGACTGATGGTGGCTCCCATGCTGACGGGCCGGTAGATGGTCTTGTTCTTGGCTTCTTCCTCGCGTCGTGCATAGGGCATGAAATTGACTATCTGGCTGGTCAGCATCTTGGCCAATGGGTCGCCTGCCAGGATGGCAAAGACGGCTGTCATGGGGGGCAGGGAGGAGAGAATGCCCACCAACAGCAGGAAGTAGAAGATGAGTGCGATGACTCCATAGGTGCCGATGTGGGAGTCTTTCATGATGGCGAGGGTGCGCTCTCGCGAGGTACCTCCGCCGAAGCCATCGAAGAAGTCGGCCAGTCCATCTTCGTGGAGGGCCCCCGTGAGGAAGAGGCGAACGACGACGGCAAGGATGACTGCGATGGAGAACGGCAGGATGTGGCAAGCCCCGAAGAGTGTGAGTGCCATGATGCCACCTGTCAACCAGCCGACCAAAGGCCAATGTTCAACCACTGTGGCATAGGCTTCCTTGGGTGGTTGACAAATGCGCCAGAAAGGAAGACGGGTGAAGAAGATGAGGGAGGCAAATACATTTACCATTTGACCATTTACAATTTACTATTTAGATTTCTTGCTGATTAGAACGTCAGGTTGGTATAAGAGAACTCAGGTTCGGAAGTCTTTTTACCGCTTCGCGGGCTTTAGAAAAACAAGAAAAAATAAAAAACACAAGAAAAAAAGTGCTCCACTTTCTCTATTTTTTTCTTATTTTCTTTTGTTTTTTTCTATTT
This sequence comes from Prevotellaceae bacterium UBA4359, assembly GCA_002393555.1. Lineage (GTDB taxonomy): Bacteria > Bacteroidota > Bacteroidia > Bacteroidales > Bacteroidaceae > Minthosoma. The sequence continues at coordinate 62,110 of DGSP01000080.1, read as the reverse complement.
TTTCAAGCCGCCGAAGGCGTAATTCTTACACTGAACTCACGTCGGTTAGAAGTATTTGGTGATTTGGGCATTATCGAAATTGTTCATCTCGTTCATCATGCGGACAGCGGAGTCAACGATGGGGAAGGCACAAAGGGCGCCTGTGCCTTCGCCCAGACGGAGGCCGAGGGAGAGGAGAGGTTCGGCATGGAGGAAGTCGAGCATACGGCGATGGCCCGACTCGTCGCCACAATGGCCGAAAATCATGTAGGCTTGTGCCTCTGGATGGAGTTGGCAGGCGGCTAAAGCGCAGGCTGTCATGATGAAGCCATCGACAAGGATGAGCATCCGCCGTTCGGCAGCACGGAGCATGGCGGCGATGGCTGTGACCATCTCGAAACCACCAAAGTAGCGGATGAGGGTGTGAGGGTTGAGGGCTGAGGGTTGAGGGTTGAGGGTTGAGAGGAAGCGGTCAAGGGCTTGCTGAAGGATGGCCTGTTTGTGGCTGATGCCTTGGGCATTGAGGCCGGCACCGGCACCGATGCACTCGGCGAGGGGGATGTGGCAGAAGAGGCTCATCCAGATGGAGGAGGGGGAAGTGTTGGCTATGCCCATTTCACCGATGGAGAGGATGCGACAGCCTTCTGCGGCACAGGCATCGACTAAATCAACGCCCACTGTGAAGGCTCGGTGGTATTCGGCCTCGGTCATGGCTGGAGAATGAAGGAAGTTGCGAGTGCCGAGGGCAATCTTGCGGTCGATGATGCCGGGCACTTGAGAGAGGTCGTGGTCAACACCTACATCGACGATGCGGAGGTGGAAACCATGCTGACGGCAGAACATGTTGACTCCTCCCCCACCCTTGGTGAAGTTGACCATCTGCTGCCAGGTCACTTCGCGAGGAGAGACGCTCACACCTTCGCGTTCGATACCGTGGTCGCCGCCGAGCAGAAGGTGGCAGGGATGGGCTAAAGAGGGGGTGAGGGTCTGCTGGGCGAGGCAGACTTGCATGGCAAGGGATTCGAGACGGCCCAGCGAACCTTTGGGCTTGTTGAGGTTGTCGATTTTGTCTTGGATGAGGGGACGGAGGGACTCATCAGGGAGGGGAATTTGGAAAGTGGGTAACATGGGGTTGATGGGGTATTTTTTTTTGGGGGGGGATGGGGTTATTGAGGTTAATGGGAGGAATGGGGGATGATGGGAACGGGGATGCCGCTGACCATGAGGATGACTTCGTCGGCATGGCTGGCTACATACTGGTTCATCCAGCCTTGGAGGTCGGTGAACTGACGCTGGAGGGCATTGTCGCTGGTGCCGCCCATGCCTATCTCGTTGGTGACGAAGATAAAAGTGGCGTCTTGCTGGGTGAAGCGGTCGAACTCCGCCTTGAGGGCTGAGAGGGCTTTATCTACGTCGTGGAGAGAGAAGAAGAAGTTGGTACACCAGAGGGTGATGCAGTCGATGACTGCCACTCGACCTGTGAGGTCGTGCTGACTGAGGTATTTCTCCTCCTCGATGTTGTCCCACTCTGGTCCTCGACGCTCTTGGTGCTTGAGGACACGTTGACGAAACTCGTCGTCCCAGACATGGGCGGTTGCCACATAGACGGGATGAGGGGAGAGGGAGAGGGCAAGACGCTCGGCATGTTGGCTCTTGCCGGAGCGTTGACCACCGGTGATGAGGATGATTTTTTTCATGGGCTAAATGGGGAAGATGGGGTGAATGGGGACGGCGAGGAGGAGGACGACGACGAAAAGGAGGATGAAGAGGAGGACGGCCAGACACTCGGCTGTGCGGTTGATGCGGATGGCTGTGTGCATGTCGGCGGTGGTGAGAGGGCGGTCGTTCTCGCCGATGTAGGGTTTGTCGAAGAGTTGGCCGAAGTAGGTGTGGGGACCGCCGAAGCGGCAGTCCAGGATGCCGGCGAGGGCGGCTTCGGGGTAGCCGCTGTTGGGGGAGGCGTGACGAGGGCCGTACTTGGCTACGAACTTCAGCAGGGTAAACCTGCCTGACGCAAGCACCATGAGGAAGGCGGTGAGGCGGGCTGGGAGGTAGTTGGCCACATCGTCGAGGCGAGCGGCAAAGCAGCCGAAGTCGCGGTAGCGGTCGGTGCGGTAGCCTATCATAGAGTCGAGGGTGTTGACCATCTTATAGGCGAGCATGCCTGGCACACCACCGATGGCGAGCCAGAAGAGCGGGGCGATGACACCATCGCTGAGGTTCTCGGCAAGGGTTTCGAGGGCTGCCGTGCGAATTTCCTGGGCAGAAAGTTGGGAGGTGTCGCGACCGACGATGCGAGCCACCTGCTTGCGTCCCTCTTCGAGAGAGCGGTCAACGGCAAGGAATGTCTGGCGCACCTCGCGGATGAGGGTGGTGCCTGCAAGACAGTAGAAGATGAGGAGGGAGGAGAGGAGGAGGGAAAGGAGAGAGGGGAGTGAAAAGTGAAGAGTGAAAAGTGAAAAATCGAAGTTACCTGCCAAGAGGGATGCCATGTAAAGGAGTGCCCAGGTGGCAGCAAAGACGAAAGCGACGAGGAAGACGGAGAGGAGCGCACCTTTCAGTTTGCGGTGGGTTCCTTTGTTGAGGTGCTTCTCACCGAAGGAAATCATCTTGCCAAACCATACGACAGGATGGGGCAACCCAAGTGGGTCGCCCAGCAGAAGGTCGAGCAGCCAACCTATCAGCAAGGGCAATATGTTGGTCTGCAGAGTCATTTTTGCTGAAGGAATTGGGTGATGGCCGCCACTAAGGCATCGTTCTCCTCTGGAGATTGGGTGGCGAGGCGGAAGTGATGGGGGGTGAGGCCACGGAAGTTGGAGGCATCGCGGATGAGGATGCCGTGTTCTTGAGCCAAATAGGCTTTGAGGGCGGCGGCGGTGTGAGGGTGGATGGTGCAGAGGAAGAAGGGAGTGAGGGGTGTGAGGCCATCGGGGAAACCGATGCCAGCAAGGGTGGAGAGAGAGGAACGGAGGCGAGTGGCCTCTTGGAGGAGGGAAGGGAGGGAGGAGATGATGGGGGGGCGATGAGCGAGAAGCCACTTGCCTGCTTCGATAGCAATGCCATTGACCGCCCATGGGCGATAGTGGTGGCGAAGGGTGGCAATCAGTTTAGCAGATGCCACAACATAGCCGATACGGAGTCCAGGGATGGCATACTGCTTGGTCATGGAATGGAGTTGCAGGACATTAGCCATGGACACTGCTTCGCGAGGAGAAAGCATGGGGGCAAGGGTGTAGTCTTCGTAAGACTGGTCGATGACCACCCATTCATGCCGAGCGGACAATTCCTCGATGAAAGAGGTGGAAAAGACTTCGCCCGTCGGGTTGTTGGGGTTGCAGAGCCAGCAGAGCGCGCCATTGGGTTGTTCTTCATAGCCATACATACTACAGGCATCTTCATATTCAGAGAAAGTGGGATGATAGACATGGTAGGTCTTTCGGTTGCGGAAAGCCTGAGCAATCAGATAGATGGCATCGGTGGCACCACTGGTCACCAATACTTCGTCTGCATCGATGCCATACTCATGGGCAATCAGGTTTTCCAACGAACGCGGCGATGGTTCCGGATAAGAACGTATGACGTTCAGATGGCGACACAGGTGAGCCTCCAACCCCGAAAGGTCGGCATGGGCATAGATGTTGGAACTGAAGTTCATACGAATGCCTGAATAGCGGTAGATGTCGTCACCGTGGCCATCAATCATGGGAGTTGAGAGTTAGGAGTTAGGAGTTGGTAGAGGCGTTCCATGTCGAGATGGCGGCGCACATGGTCGGCCAGTTTGTCATACTGTTCGTTCTTGAAGGCTTGATAGTCAAAGGCTTCTGATGCCTGCGCCATCTTTCCCTTAAAGGGTGTTAGCAGTTTCTCGATGAAAAGCGGATTGTCGAGAATGCCATGCACGTAGGTTCCCATGCAGTGTTCATCCACATAGTAGCCATCGGTGGTGCCGTCGTTCAGATGCAGCAATGGGGACGGCTCTGCATGGAGCGGCTTGGTCTCCCCCATGTGAATCTCGTAGCCACTGCCATACTCACAGGTCACTTGGCGTGTCACTTTTTCGCCCGACATGGTGGTTGTGGTGGGCAGGAGTCCCAAGCCCGGCAACCTGTCGATGTTGCCCTCCACATGCTGAGGGTCGCACACCTCCATGCCCATCATCTGATAGCCACCACAGATGCCCATGACGGTCGCTCCTTCCCGATGCGCCCGGATGATAGCCTGTGCCACTCCGTTGCGCCGCAGTTCGTAGAGGTCGCTGAGAGTAGATTTAGAGCCGGGCAGGATAATGATGTCGCTCTTGAGGAGGTCGTCGGTGTTGTTGGTATAGAAGAGGTGGATGCGCGGGTCGCGCTCTAACACATTGAAGTCGGTAAAGTTGGAGAGATGACGCAATAGCACCACCGCCACATTCACCTTACCTCGTTCGGCTTGCATGGATTTGGTGGCGAGGTCAACGCTGTCCTCTTCCTCGATGTGGATGTCCTTATAGTAGGGCACCACACCCAAGACAGGCACGCCACAAAGGTCTTCGAGCATTTTTCGGCCACTGTCGAAGAGGCGGAGGTCACCACGAAACTTATTGATAATGATTCCCTTGATGCGCTGTCGGTCTTCTGGTGTTTGGAGAACGATGCTGCCATAGACGGAAGCAAAGACACCGCCACGGTCTATGTCGCCCACCAAAATGACATCGGCATTGGCATGGCGAGCCATGGGCATGTTGACAAGGTCGTGGTCGCGGAGGTTGATTTCGGAGATAGAGCCAGCCCCTTCCATCACGATGGGGTTGTAGCGTTGGGAGAGGCGATCGAAGGCAGCACAGACCTCTTGGCGGAAGTCAATAGACCCTCTCCCCGACCCTCCCCCATAATGGGGAGGGAGACCATCCGGATGGTTCTCCCCTTGTGGGTGTGAACCGAGGGGGAAATGTCCGTCAGGACTGAGAGGTTCTTTCTTCCAGAAATCGTAGGCATCCCGATTGCCGATAGGCACACCATTCAGCACCACTTGGCTGGTGTGGTCGCTCTGCGGTTTCAGCAGGAGCGGGTTCATGTCGGTGTGGCAAGGGATGCCTGCCGCTTCGGCCTGCACGGCTTGGGCACGGCCTATCTCCAGTCCTTCGGGTGTGGCATAGGAGTTGAGTGCCATGTTTTGTGCCTTGAAGGGGGCGGGATGGTAGCCATCCTGCAAGAAGATACGACACAGAGCCGTAGCAAGAATGCTCTTGCCTACATCGCTGCCCGTGCCAGCCAACATGACGGGACGCAACCTCTGGTGTTCTACCATTTGACATTTACCATCTACCATTCGACATCTCCTATATTATATATATGTGTATAACTCGCCAGCACGTTCTTATGCCTGAACACGGGAGTTGGCACGGGTTCTCCCTTGGCGTTATAGACCTGCGTGATGGACTTCGGTGCATCGCCAAGGAACTGCGTATAGTGGAACTCATGTCCCCGGTATTCCTTACCATCCAGCACAAAACGCCGATAGCCAAGAGACAGTTTTCGGTCAGCCTTCCGAGCCGTGACGCGATAGGGCAGCACACCGCACATGGGGAACTCGCCTTCGTCGGTCACGATGCTCTGGCACAGATACATCATGCCACCACATTCGGCCACAATCTTCCCGCCCCTCTCGGCAAAGTCCCTGATACTCTTCCTCGTCCGTTCGGCTTGCACCAAAGCCTCAAGGTGCTTCTCAGGATAGCCACCTGGCAAGTAGAGGAAGTCGCACTCGGAGGGCAACGGTTCGTTCGTTTCGGGGTCGAAGAAGAAGACCTCGCCCATCTCGTCCAGCACTTCCTGATAGAGAAACGAAAAAGACTCACTATTTCTTGCCACACATATCATAGTTCCAATAATCTTTGCCAATTCACGTTCTTCTCCAACAGATTCACCAACGCCGCACTCTCAACTTTCTCCGAGAAGTCCAAACCTAAGTAACGGCTGCCCTGTTCCAGTTCAGCCCTCTTCGGCAGAAAACCGAAGCACTCCACCTGCAGGTCGTCGCACACTTGTTGCAGCATGGCACGATGCTTTTCCGAACCCACCTTGTTGAAGATGACTCCTGCGATGCGCACATCCGTCCGAAAATGCAAGAACCCCGACAGCAACGGTGCCATCGAATAGGCAGCCGACTTGGCATCGACCACCAGCACTACAGGCAGGTTCAGCACACGGGCTATCTCAGCCGACGACCCTTTGTCGCGGTCATAGCCATCAAACAACCCCATCATGCCCTCCACCACACACATGTCGGCATTCTCGCCGTAACGGGCAAAAAGTTCCTTCACATGCTCTTCCGAAGCCATGAAGGTGTCGAGATTGATGCTCGGTCGCCCACACACCGCCTCGTGAAACTTTGTGTCGATATAGTCGGGGCCGCACTTGAAAGGCTGCACCTCCATCCCCTTCGCCACCAGCAACGCCATCAGCCCACGGGCAACCGTTGTCTTGCCCGAGCCACTGGTTGGTGCTGCTATGAGAAAACCTTTTGTCATTGGGAGTGCAAAGGTAGGGAATTTAAGTGAAAAGTGAGAAGTGAAAAGTGAAAAATCTAAGTTTCCACCATGCTGCTTGTGCCTCATTTGCAAGGAAACTCAAATTTTTCACTTTTCACTTCTCACTTTTCACTTCTTTTTCTTACCTTTGCACCCGAATTTGGTAATCGAACATTTCGATGCAAGGGAATCAGGTGAAAGACCTGGGCTGTACCTGCAGCTGTAACCCCCTTCTTACACACGTTTGTCCACACATACAAGCCACTGAGGAATCGGGAAGGCGGACAGACAGGGGGAAAGCCAGAATACCTGCCAAACACACATCATGCACACACCACGCACAGGACTATGCGTGAACATGCACAGAGACTTATGAAGAAAGGACTTCTTGGGTTGGCACTGCTGTGTCTCACCCAGACATCGTTGGCACAAGACACACTGAAGGAAGACTCCTTGCAGGAAGTGGTCGTGACAGGTACTGGCACTCAGCACCTGCTGAAGAATGCGCCTGTACAGACAGAGGTCATCAGCGGCAAAATGCTACAGAACTATGGTGGTCGTTCGCTCGAGGACATTCTCGGGGGACTGACCGCCTCTTTTGCTTTCAACGAGGGTGACATGGGTAGCCAGATGCAGATGAACGGTCTCGGCAACTCCTACATCCTCATCCTTATTGACGGAAAGCGCATCCACGGCGACAACGGCGGCGAGAACGACCTCGGCCTCATCGACCCACACAACATCGAGCGCATCGAGATTGTGAAGGGGGCCTCTTCTGCCCTCTACGGCTCCGATGCCATTGCCGGAGTCATCAACATCATCACCAAAAAGCACGACACCGAGGGCATCCTTGTGGAGAACACCACCCGTGGCGGCTCTCACGGCGAACTGCGCCAGCACAACGGCATCGCCCTCAACTTCGGCAAGTTCAACAGTTACACGAACTTCCAACTGCAGCACTCCGACGGATGGCAGAACACCTCGCGCGAAGACCCTCACCAGACGGAATATCTCATCACCGACTCGCGCAACAAGACCGTGAACCGCTACACCAACTGGCAGGTAGCCGAACGCCTCACCTACTCTCCCACGGAAGCCTTGGAACTGTATCTCGATGGCAGCATCTACCGCAAGCGCATCTACCGCCCCAGCGGCAATCATCCAGGTGTCGATGTGAAGACCTACGACCTCCGCTACAACAATGCCTCGGCCTCGGCAGGCGGCAAGTGGCGGCTGAACGACACCGATGTCCTCACCCTCGATGTGGATTGGAACCGCCATGCCTACCACTACGACTTCACCGCAGTCACCCTCACCGACGGCATGGTGAACGGCCATTCCACGTCCTATTTCCCCTTCTATCCCGGACAATCGCAACTGCAGAGCGACCAGCAGCGCACCATGGCCCACCTGAAGGGCGTGTTCACCCTCCCCTACGACAACCGTCTGAGTGCTGGCATCGAGTGGCGCTACGACTGGCTGAAGGCCCCCAACCGAGTGGAAGGCGGCAAGGCCAACGACAACACTGGCGCGCTCTATGTGCAGGACGAATGGCGTTTCGCCTGTGGCGGCAATGTCGCCACCCACCTCACAGCCGGCATGCGTCTGAACAAGAACCAGCAGTTTGGCTGGCGGCTCACCCCCAAGGTGTCGGCCATGCTCAGTGTGGGCAACGACTGGCGCATCCGTGCCTCGTGGAGCCAGGGTTTCAAGACTCCCACACCCAAGGAACTGCACTACCAGTATGTACGCGACATGAACGGCATCTATCTCTACTTGGGCAACACAGCCCTCAAGCCTCAGCATAGCGACTACTTCTCCTTTGGCGTGGAGTACAACCACGGCGGCTTCAACATCACCGCCACCGGCTATTATAATCATGTGCGCGACATGATTGCCCTCGTCACCATCCCCAACGGCGAGGCACCCTCCGACCTCTACACCAAGTATCTGCCCCTGAAGACTCGTCGCTACAAGAACCTCGAATCGGCCAAGACCTACGGAGCCGACCTCACGGTGCGCTACCGCATCAACCGCGAGTGGACCACGGGCATCGGCTACAGTTATCTCGACACTGATGCCGAGGTCTATGACACTGAACACGACATCATGCAGAGCGTGGTCATCGACGGCATGGCCCACCACAAGGGCAACTGCTTCGTCACGTGGAGCCACACGTTCCGCAACGACAACACCCTCGGTGCCGGCCTCTACGGACGTGCCTCCACCCGCCGCTACTATCAACTGAACGGCAACGGCAAGGGCTATCACCTGTGGCGACTCACCAGCAACTATTCCTTCTCCCCCCGACGAGGCAAGCAGACACCCTTCACCTTCAATGTGGAGGCAGGCATCGACAACATCTTCAATTACATAGACAAGACCGACCACGGCCTTCACCTCGGCACCACCACGCCGGGCACCACGCTCTATGCCGCCTTCACGGTGCGGTTCAATCATGGCAAGAAAATCACCAACAAATATAAGTTTAACTCATTAAATCAACAGAGCAATGAAGAAAATTAAGTATCTCATGATGGCCGCCGTGGCCCTCATGACGGCTGTAAGTTTCACCGCTTGCAGCGATGATGACAACAACTCATCGAACTACGAGAAGTATCAGCAGGAAGTGAACTCGATGGTCAATGGCCAGAAGAGGAACAACAAAGCCATCCTGCTCGTGGCCTTCGGTTCCACTTGGCAGCAAGCCTACGACACCTTCGACCAGGTGGTGTCTGACTACAAGAACGAGTTCCCCGGATGGGACATCTACCTGTCGTTCTCTTCAGCCATCTGCATCAACAATGCTCGTGCCGGCGAGAACGTGGCTCCCAAGAGTTACTACGACCCCGAGCACTGGCTCACAGCCATCGGCAAGGCCGGCTATGAGCAGATTGTGGTGCAGTCGTTGCAGGTCATTCCCGGCGAGGAGTACCGCCGTGTGCGCGACACCTATGTGAAGGACTTCATGAACAACCGCAACGGCGACTTCAGCACGGCCTACATGAAGAGCCTCGACCTCAACGTGGTGGTGGGCACTCCCCTCATGGCCGAGGAGAGCGATGCTGCGGCACTGGCCGAGGTGCTGAACAAGGAGAGAGACATCAAGGAAGCCGTGTCCGAGGGCATCGTGGCATTCATGGGTCACGGCAATCCTGAAGGCTACGACTACTATGGCGGCAACATCCGCTACCTGCAGTTGGAAGGCCATCTCCGCGCCATCAACCCCAACTACTATGTGGGCACCGTCGATATGAACGAGACCTATGCTGAGGACGTGCTGAATCACATCAACGGCGGCACTTTCGACATCGCCGTGGGCGACGTGACTAAGACGATGGTCTATACAAAAAACACCTCCACCAAAGCACAACTCTATCCCCTCATGTCCATTGCCGGTGACCATGCCCACAACGACATGGCTGACCCCGACGACGAAGAAAGTTGGTACTCACTCTTCAACGCTAAAGGTATCGAAACCACTGCCTATGAGACCACTTTCACCGAGGCTTGCCTGAAGGGCTATGTGACTGGCGACGAGTACATTCCTGCTCTGGCAGAACGTGCTGCCGTGCGTGAACTCTGGATGAACCACACTCGCGAGGCCATCGACAAACTGGGCACCGAAGCGGCTCTCTCCACTCCCACTACGGCTCCCGAGGAATAAGAAGATGTTTTTTGAACACATCTATCAATGAAGAAAACACTCTTTCTTTTAGCGGCGCTCTCATGCGGGAGCGCCGCTTTTGCACAGGTGCACCGCATGGAGCGGCGAGACACGACAGCAACCATCAAGACCTACAATCTCAACCCCGTGGTGGTGACAGGTTCGGGCCACCACCAGCGACTCAAATCCACCGCCACACCCGTGCGTGTGCTTTCGGCTCAGGAGATTCACGAACAGGGCATCAGCACCTTCGACGCTGCCCTCACACGCATGCTGCCGCAGGTGTCGATGTCGCCCAACTCAATGGGCACTTTCCTCCGCCTGAACGGGCTGGGCAACAAGTACATCCTCATCCTTGTGAACGGACAGAAACTGACGGGCGACATCTCGAACAACATCGACCTGAACCGCATCAACATGGCGCGCGTGAAGCGCATCGAGGTGCTGGACGGGGCTGCCTCGTCGCTCTATGGCTCTGATGCCATTGCTGGTGTCATCAACATCATCACCGACCAGCCCACGCAGAACTTGGTGAGCGTGGAGAGCAACACCCGCATCTCGGGCAAGGGCCAACTGACCGAGGCTGTCACGCTCGACATCTTCACTCATGGTTTCGGCTCCTACACCTCCTACACCCACGACCGCGCCAACAGTTACCGCATCAATGGCCTGGAGTTTGTGAAAGGTTCCGACACCGAGACGCAGCCCAGCATCGCTCCTCTCTACACGGGCTACCGCTCCGACCTCGTGGCGCAGAAGTTCACCTACTCGCCCAACGACAAGTTGGCTCTCAACGCTGGTTTTGACTATTCGTACAAAATCACCGACCGCCCCAACACCAACCCCGACGTGACGGGCGGCACCGACTATGAGATGCAGTACAAGGGCTTCCGTTGGAACGTGGGCGGCATCTACAAGTTCACCCCCAAGAACTCCCTGCAAGCCACCTTCACCGCCGACCGCTTCCGCTACGGCAAGGACTACGACGTGGAGACCAAGAGCAACAAGGTGGGCGACTTTGTGCTGTCGAAAAAGCAGCATGCCTACGAGGCCGATGTGAAGAGCATCCTCGGATTGCTGAAGGGAGGCACAACCATCTTCGGCATGAACTGGCGAAAGGACTGCCTCTTTGCCACTTCGGGCAACATCGACCAGAGTGCCCACACGCTCGCCTTCTACGGCCAGCACGAGCAGCGGTTCCTCCAAGACTTCACGGCGACCATCGGTGCCCGCATCACCCACCACGAGACTTTCGGCGACCACTTCACGCCCAAGGCCACGCTGATGTATGCCCCCGGTGCCTTCCGTTTCCGCGCCACCTACTCTGCAGGTTTCCGCGCTCCGGGATTGGACGAACTCTACTACCACTACTACTCCGTCAATCGCGGCAAACCCCAGATTTCGTTTGGCAACAGCGACCTGAAGCCAGAGAAGAGCCACTACTTCTCCCTCAATGCCGAGTATCACACCGACCGATTGCTGGTGAGCGTGACGGGCTACATGAACCGCATCAACGACATGGTGGTGAAGCAGAACATCAGCGTGGATGATGCTTCCCGAGCCATGTTGCAGGGAGAATTTCCCGAAATGACCGACGACGAGGCTTCCAAACTGGCCAGTTTTGCCCTCTATCAGAACAGCGACAAAGGCGACGTGAAGGGGGTGCAGGTGAATGTGTCGGCCAACCTCTTCCAGGGTTTCAACCTCTCAGCCAACTGGGCCTACGCATACGCCCGCACCAAGAGCGGTGGGGAGTGGAGCGTGCTGGAGCGCAGCATCCGCAATGCCGCCACCATCGCCGCCAACTATCACCACGCATGGGGACGCTATGCGCTCAACGTGAACCTCAATGGCCGCCTGCAGTCCAAGACCTACTACACAGGCACCTACGAGGATGCGCCGGGCTTTGGCATCTGGAACCTCAACACCACCCACACCATCGACTGCGCCAAATGGGCACTCATCGAACCCAGCATCGGCATCGACAACCTCTTCGACAAGACTGACCACCGCATCGACTCGTCGGTGCGCAAGTATGCCCTCTACAACCCGGGCCGAATGCTCACCGTAGGACTGAAGGTGCGCTTCAAGCAGTGACACCCTCACAGACCTCTTTTGTAACACGCAACGACACTTCCACCGTTACACTTGTAACACACCCAGTGTTACATTTGTAACAGTGGCGGTGTTATAAGTGTAACACTGGGACTGTTACATTTGCAACAATGCCCCCCACATCCCAGAAGATGGCAAGAAATAAAAATGCCCCTTCATTAGGCAGATAGCAGAATAATCACTAACTTTGCACTCGTATGAAAAAAATCATCGTTGCAGGCATCGGGCCAGGAAGTCCCGAAGACATCACCCCTGCAGTCATCCAGGCCGTGCAGGAGGCCGACTGTGTGGTGGGTTACAAATACTACTTCCAGTTCATCACGTCCTATCTGAAACCCGGGTGCGAGTGCATCGACACGGGCATGAAACATGAGCGCGAACGGGCCGAGGAAGCCTTCCGCTTGGCTGAAGAAGGCAAGACCGTCGTGGTCATCTCCTCCGGCGATGCCGGCATCTACGGCATGACACCTCTCATCTACGAGATGAAGCGAGAACAGGCGAGCGATATTGAGGTGGTCTCTTTGGCTGGCATCTCCGCCTTCCAGAAAGCAGCCTCCCTGCTCGGAGCCCCCATCGGCCACGATTTCTGCGTCATCTCCCTCTCCGACCTCATGACCCCCTGGGAGGTCATCGAACGCCGCATCCGTGCCGCTGCCGAGGCCGACTTTGTCACGGCCATCTACAACCCCAAGTCCCACGGCCGCTACTGGCAACTCTACCGCCTGAAAGAAATCTTCCTCGCCGAGGGACGCTCACCCCAAACCCCCGTCGGCTACGTGCGCCAAGCCGGACGACCCGACCAGGAAGCAACCCTCACCACCCTCGCCGACCTCGACCCCGAACAAATCGACATGTTCACCGTCCTGCTCATCGGCAACTCCCAATCCTACAACTGGCAGAACACCTTCATCACCCCCCGAGGCTACTACCCCTCATCCCCCAGTTCCTCGTCCAGTTCTCCATGCTGCAACCACGTTGCAGCCCTCAGCCCCCTATGCAGCGACGCCATCACTGCCCCCTCCCCCGGCCAAGCCATCATGCTCCAGTCCTTCCGCACCATCGCCTCCGAACTGAAACACCAAGACTACCCCCTCGGCCACCTCTGGGCCCTCCTCCACGCCATCCACACCACCGCCGACTTCGACATGGAAACCATCCTCCACACCGACCCCGAAGCCGTGGAACGTCTCTACGAGAAAGTGAAGGACGGCACCCTCACCACCATCATCACCGATGTGACCATGGTGCAGAGCGGCATCCGCAAAGGTGCCCTCTCCCGTCTCGGCATCGAAGCCAAATGCTACCTCCACGATGCCCGCGTGGCAGAGTTCGCCTCCGCCAACCACCTCACCCGCACCCAGGCCGCCATCCGTCTGGCCGTCGAAGACCACCCCGATGCCCTCTTCGCCTTCGGCAATGCCCCCACCGCCCTCATGGAACTCTGCGACCTCATCCGCCGAGGCAAAGCCCACCCCGCCGGCATCATCGCCGCCCCCGTCGGTTTTGTCCACGTGAAAGAGTCGAAACACATGGTCAAGCCCTTCACCCACATCCCCAAAATCATTGTCGAAGGCCGCAAAGGCGGTTCCAACCTCGCCGCCACCCTCTGCAACGCCATCCTCACCTTCGACGATGCCGCACAACTCCGACCCGGACGCGACCTTTAGACAGTTGACAGTTGATAGTTGATAGTTATGAATAGATTTATAGTTATAGGCATCACCGACAACCCCACCCCTTTCTTCCCTCCCGAAGTGCTGGAGGTGATTCAGCGAGGGAAGGTCTTCTCGGGCGGCAAACGGCACCACGAAATTGTGGCCCCCCTGCTGCCTCCCGATGCTCTGTGGATAGACATCACCGTCCCCCTCTCCAAAGTCTTCGAGCAGTACCAACTGTCAACTGTCAACTGTCAACTGTCAACTATCATCGTCTTCGCCTCTGGCGACCCCCTCTTCTTCGGCTTTGCCAACACCCTCCAACGCGAGTTCCCCCACTCGCCAATGACGGTTTACCCATCATTCAACTCCCTCCAAACCCTCGCCCACCGACTCCTTCTCCCCTACCACGACCTCCGCATCGTCTCCCTCACTGGCCGTCCCTGGCATGAGTTCGACCGCGCCCTCATCGAACGCGCCCCCAAACTCGGCATCCTCACCGACCGCGAACACACCCCTGCCACCATTGCCCAGCGCATGCTCGACTACGGCTACACCGACTACACCATGCACATTGGCGAACACCTCGGCAACCCCACCCTCGAAAAGGTGACCACCCTCTCTTTGGAAGAGGCCACTCAGCACGAAGCCAGCATGCCCAACTGCCTCATCCTCCATTCTCCCCATTCATCCCATTCTCCCAATCTTCCCCAATCTCCCCATTTTCCCCAATCATCCCATTCGCCCCATTCGTCCCATTCGTTGTTCGGTCTCCCCGACAGCGAGTTCTCCCTCCTCGATGGCCGCGCCAAGATGATTACCAAGATGCCCATCCGCCTCCTCACCCTCCAAGCCCTCGACCTGCCCAACCGCCACACCCTCTGGGACATCGGCTTCTGCACCGGCTCCGTCAGCATCGAAGCCCGCCTCCTCTTCCCCCACCTCCACATCCACGCCTTCGAGGTGCGCCCCGAATGTGAAGCCATCATCCAAGAGAACGCCCGCCGCTTCCATGCCCCCGGCATCAACATCCACATGGGCGACTTCCTTTCCGTCTGCAGCGATGCCATCGCTGCCCCCGATGCCGTCTTCATCGGCGGTCATGGAGGGCGGCTCAAAGAGATACTGGCAAAGGTCAAGGCGGTGCTGGCCGACGATGGCATCATCGTCTTCAACAGTGTCGTTGCCCCCAAAGTCAGCATCGACAGCCATCGGCTTTGGGACGAGGCATGCACAGAATTAGGACTCAGGCAAGAACCTCCCACAAAGATACAACTCAACGACCATCATCCCATCACTATCCTACGATGCAGAAAATAGCCATCATCCCCATCAGCGAGGCGGGCAGCGACATAGCCTTGACTTTGCAACGCCAACTGAACGCCACGGTCATTCAGCGAACCCAAGTATGTTCTGAATGGAAACACTTCGATGCCTTCATCTTCATCGGTGCCATGGGCATCTGCGTTCGCACCATCGCCCCCCTCGTCGAAGACAAGCACACCGACCCCGCCGTGGTGTGTCTCGACACCACTGGAGCGAACGTCATCTCCGTCCTTTCCGGGCATGTGGGCGGTGCCAACGACCTGACCCACCAAGTGGCAGACATCCTCGGAGCCAACCCCGTCATCACCACCCAAAGCGACAACGCCGACCTTTGGGCACTCGACACACTGGAGAAGCGTTTCGACTGGCCAATAGCCAGCGACGACGAGATGAACGACTGCATTTTCGCTTTTGTCAACAGGCAACCCACCGCCCTGCTCTTGGACGTGCGTGACAAAGGGACAGACTATCTGGAACGGACATTGCCAGAACACGTCACCCTCATCCAAGACATCCGCGAGGCTGACCCCAAGAAGTATCGACTCGTCATCATCGTATCGCCCTTTATCCGCCACGCACCGAAAGGAATGCTCAACCTCCATTTCGTGCCGATGGTGGGAACTATTGGTTTCGGACTTGCCCATCACCCTCAAGACTACGAAACCATCTACGACGAAATAGACCAGACGTTTGCCGACCGAGGCATCCTGCCTTGTTCCCATCGCTACTGCACCATCGACGTGAAGGCCGACGAGCCTTTTGTGGAGGAACTGCAAAAGGAGTATGAAGCAGAAGTGGTGTTCTTCACCGCCGACGAACTCGCCCAAGTTGAGGTGCCCAACCCCAGCCCCACCGTAGAGAAACACGTAGGCACTCCCAGCGTGTGTGAGGCAGCCGCCATCTTAGGTGCCAACCACGGCGAACTCATCGTGCCCAAAATGAAAGGCAAGAACTGGACTGCAGCCCTTGCCATTGACAAGAAGCATCTGCGCCAGAGAAGTGGTCACATCGAAATCATCGGTGCTGGTCCCGGCGACCCCGACCTCGTTTCGGTGCGTGGCCGCCGGATGCTGGAGCAGGCCGACCTCATCCTCTATGCCGGCTCGCTCGTCCCCAAGGAACTGACCCTCTGCCACAAACCTGGAGCCATCGTCCGCTCCTCGGCCCCGATGAGCCTCGAAGAACAGTGTGCCCTGATGAAGGAGCACTACGACAAGGGGCATTTCATCGTGCGCCTCCACACCGGCGACCCCTGCATCTTCGGAGCCATTCAGGAGCAGATGGCCTTCTTCGACCAACACGGGATGTCTTACCACATCACCCCCGGCATCTCCTCCTTCCTCGCTGCCGCTGCCGAACTGCGCAGCCAGTTCACCATTCCCGAACGCACCCAGACCATCATCCTCACCCGTGGCGAAGGCCGAACCCCCATGCCAGAGAAGGAGCAACTGCACCTGCTGGCCAAGAGCCAATCGACCATGTGCATCTTCCTCAGTGCCGCCATCGTGGATGACGTGCAGAAGGAACTCCTCATGGAGTATCCCGCCGACACTCCCGTTGCCGCCTGCTATCACCTCACCTGGCCCGACCAGCGCATCTACCGTGGCCAACTCAAAGACCTCGCCAACATCGTGCATGACAACCACCTCACCCTCACCACCATGCTCGTGGTGGGCGAAGCCATCGACAACCGCCACGGTCTTTCCGAACTCTACAACAAGCACTTCACCCACCTCTTCAGGAAAGGCACAGAATGATTCTGGCAATCGCCGATTACATTCTTCGCATCGTGAAGAAATCAGGGTGAACAGACACTTTTGGGACACTTTCCGTGAACGATTCCTCCTTTTCTGTGTATGCAATAGTGAATTGCGCAACTTCAGAAAACAGGAATCGTTTAATTTTAAGAAACAAAACAAACAATGAGAAAGATACTTGTGAGCCTTGCGGCACTCGTCTTCACACTTGCAGGCATGGCTCAGACAAAGGCCGTGAAAGTGGAAAGTCCCATCGTGACGGAGAAAGACTTTTTATGGTATGTAGAACAGAAAGAGGCGTGGAAAGCACTGACGCAGAAAAACCCCACGGACGAAACAGCATGGCTGAACTATTACCATGCGGCTCGTTATATGCGGTGGTACCACCAGGAGGACACGACCGCCCAGCAAGTTATCCGCGAGATGAGTCAGGCCATTCCCGACACTTACACCTACAACTACTGCGCCTACAGTCATGGCACAGGCGAAACCGATGGCGACAAATATGCAGAGGCTGCACTTGCCAAACTGCCGGAGAACATGCAGTTCTTCGACTACGACTGTTGGATATGCTATCTGGCCATGAAATGCGACGAACAGCGCATGGGGCAGATGGCCAAGCGTTATTTCGACAGCGGCATTTACTCGGAGGCCGTGCTGCGCTACAGTTATAACGAGTTGGCAGGAATGGAGCCAGGTGCCATCTTCCTGAGCAGCGGCGACACTGCCATCATCCCCAAATGGCTCATCCAAGAGGGCATGGGACTGCACAGGGACAAGACCATCATTTGCATCCCATTCCTGGGTGTGAAGGAATACCGTGAGTGGCTGAACAAAAAACTCGACATGAATCTGCCCGAATGGGAAGACGGGGCTTACGACTCCTACGAAGTTTATGAGCAGGCCATCTTGCAGGCCATCATTGACAAATATGCCAGCAAGGTGTATTTCTCTGCCACCACCCCTCCTTCGACGATGGAGCCGTGGAAGCAGAACCTCTACAACGAAGGTTTGCTGCTGAAATACTCACAGAAGCCATACAACAATCTCGCCGTGAAGCGCCGCAACGTGGAGGAACGCTACATGATGGAGTATCTGCTTGTCTCGTTCCGGCCCGAATGGACATCAGGCCAAAGGCTTTCAGCCAATTATGCGGTTCTGCTTGCCGACTTGCTGCCCTACTATGCCAAGCACGACCAGAAACGGTATGATTGGCTGATGCGTCGGTTGGTGAGCGGCATCTGCAACACCTCTTTCAGCGAGGAAAAGAAACAGGAGTACATGAACGTGTTGATAAACAAGTAGCCATGCTGATTCCGCTACGACTGTCGGCACAGTCCGACGAACAACTGATGCAGCATGCCGCCCGAGGCAGCAATCGTGCCTTTGAGGAACTCTACAAACGCTATGCCCGACGGCTACAGGGTTTCTTCGCCCGACGGCTTGGAGAGGATGCCGACTTGGCTGCCGACTTCATGCACGACACCTTCCTGCGCCTCTATGCAGCCCGCGAGAACTACCGTGAAGGTCTGAACTTCCGGGCATGGCTCTACACCATTGCCTACAACCTGTGCCGAAACCACCATCGCAACCAGTTCGCGATGGTTTCGGACGAGGGGGTGGACATCATCGACGAAGGCAGCATCGAAGTGGAACTGGACATGCAGAGCCTGCACAACGTCCTCCGCGAGGTGCTTCACAGACTCCCCGAGCCATACGCCATCCTCTTTTCGCTCCACTACGAGGAGGAACTGACCGTCCCCCAGATAGCACAAATCAGCAGACTGCCCGAAGGCACCGTGAAGTCGCGTCTGCACAAAGCCATGAACATCATCAAACAACAACTGAAACGATATGAAGATAAGTGAACAAGACATCGTCCGCATGACCCAAGAACTGCGCGACGAGGAAAACGAACAACTGCACGTCCGTCCCTGGAGCCGCAAGCGTCACTCCCTGTTTCCGGCATGGCTCGCGGCCATTCCCGCTGCGGCAGTCGTCGGCTTCTTTCTCGGCATCTGGACAAACAGGCACCTGGAGTCTGACGACTCCCTCGCGGCATTTGTCGATACTGTCTATATCAAGGTAAAAGAATCCCCCACCGACACCGCCACGATGCAGCCGGCCCCTCCTTCCGTCGCCCCACAGACAGCCTCTGTCGCCCATCCTGCACCCAGCGTGAGGCGCACCGTCAAGAAAGTTCCGGCTGAACCAGTCGGCCACCCCATGGTGAACGACCAGATACGCTACGACCTGCTGGTGAAGAATTAAGCGTTTTTTCATCCTTTCCACACTATTTCTGAACAAAAAGCCGTACCTTTGCAAGCATGAAGAGCATACTTGTGTTTGGCGGCACCACAGAAGGCCGCAAGGCGATTGAAGCCCTGGAGGAGGCGGGAAGCACCTTCTACTACAGCACGAAGACGGGGGAGCAGGAAGTCACGCTCCAACACGGTCTTCGTGTGGATGGAGCAATGGACGAGGCAACGATGGCGGCCTTCTGCCAAGCCCACAACATCGGGCTGCTGGTGGATGCTGCCCACCCCTTTGCCGAGGTGCTGCACCGCACGGTGGCAACAGTGGCCGAAAGGCTCCGTCTCCCGGCCATCCGCTTCGAGCGCATCTTCCCCGACAGAGACCCAGACATCACCTGGCTCAACACCTACCAAGACCTCCTCACCCTCTTCTCCCAATCTTCCCAATCGCCCCAATCCACCCACTCCCCAAAATCTCCCCACTCACCCCATTCACCCCATCTCCCCCACTCTCTGTTAGCCACCACGGGTGTGCAGAGCATCAGCAAACTGAAACCGCTGGAGACACTGGGCATCAAAGTCTTCTACCGCATCCTGCCAAGGGAATCATCCATTGCGTCAGCCCATCGGCAGGGGGCCACCAACAGCCAACTCTGCTTCTACGACGGAAACGCAACGGAGACACTTGAAGAGCCTCTCAACCGATGTCCCCGACGTCGGTCAACCGATGTCCCCGATGTCGGTCAACCGATGTCCCCGACGTCGGTTAAGGGGCAGTGGAAGGAGGCAGAAGAGGACTGTGAGTTTGAGGCAGTCCTGCTAAAGGAAAGCGGTCTGACGGGAGGATTCGTGGAGAAGGTGAGAGCGGCCAGGCAACGGGGCATGAAGATATATGCGCTCAAACGCCCGGAGACACCCGCCATCTTCCACCGAGTGAACGGTCCTCACGGTCTGCGCCGCATGGTGGAACGGCTCTTGCCCGAGTTCTACCCCTTGCATAGCGGCCTGACCACAGGCACCTGTGCCACAGCGGCAGCCGTGGCGGCCACCCTCCGTCTGCTGAAAAGCGAGACTCCCCCCGAAGTACCTGTCCTCCTGCCCAATGGCGAGACCATCACTGTGGCCGTCGGTTACGGCGATGGCTATGCCTACTGCATCAAAGCGGCAGGCGACGACCCCGATGTGACCGATGGCATCGAAATCCGAGCCACTGCCGAAACCGCCCCCCACTTTGAGATTGCAGCCGGCACCGGCGTGGGCCGATTCACCCTGCCCGGCTTCGATTTTCCTCCGGGCGAACCCGCCATCAATAAAGCCCCGCGCCAGATGATAGAGGAAAACCTGAAGGAATTAGGAATTAGGAATGAGGAATTAGGAATGGATACCCTATCAATAGCAGGGCATTCAATTCCTCATTCCTCATTCCTAATTCCTCATTACAAAATCACCCTCTCCGTTCCCCAAGGCGAGGCCATCGCCCGAAAGACCTTCAACCCCCGCCTCGGCATCGAAGGCGGCATCAGCATCATCGGTGTGTCGGGCATTGTCAAGCCCTTCAGCGAGGCAGCCTTCATCGAGAGCATCCGCAAGTGCATGACCGTGGCGAAGGCGAGCGGAGCAGAGCGAATCGTCATCCACAGCGGTGCCAAGAGCGAGAAAGCCCTGCAACGGCACTACCCCGACCTGCCCCTGCAAGCCTTTGTGGAATACGGCAACGCCATCGGCGAAACGCTGAAGATTGCCCACGAACTGCAAGTGCAGCAACTCACCCTCGGCATCATGCTCGGCAAGGCGGTGAAACTGGCTGAAGGACACCTGGACACGCACAGTCGGAAGGTGGTGATGAACAAGGACTTCATCGTCCAAATACTGCACGAATCCGGCTGCGACGAGGACTGCATCAGGCAGGTGGAACACATCACCTTGGCACGCGAACTGTGGCACATCGTTCCTCCCGAAAGGGTGGAGGCACTTTGCCACTGCATCATCTGCCACTGCCACGCTCATTGCGACTCCCTTCTGCCCGACGGCACACTGACCATCCTGCTTCTCGACGAAAAGGGCGACATTCATGCTTCACATTCCACTTAAAATGCCTACCTTTGCCGCCGCAAACTCAAACAGCATTTAACAACAAGCATTCCAATGAACACAAAAACAAAGAGTTTGGCTTTGGCTGCCCTGCTGGCCACAGTCAACATGAACGCCCAGACCGACTCCGTGGCTCTGCACGATGTGGTGGTGACAGGCACACGCAACGCAACAGACATCAGACACTTACCCATGACCGTGACAGTGGTGGGCAGAGAGAAACTGACCGAGCAGAACCAACCTTCGGTGTTGCCCATTGTGATGCAGCAGACACCCGGCCTCTTCACCACCAGCCGTGGAGTGCTGGGCTATGGCGTGAACACAGGTGCCGGCTCGCTGAAAGTGCGCGGTGTGGGCAGCGGTGCCCAACTGCTGGTGCTGATAGACGGACAGCCGCAGTATGCCGGACTGATGGGCCACCCCATCCCCGATGCCTATCAGACCATGATGGCCGAACGGGTGGAGGTGGTGCGCGGCCCGGCCTCCCTGCTCTATGGCAGCAACGCCATGGCTGGTGTGCTCAACATCGTGACCCGACAGATGAACGAGAACGGAGTGAAGACCGACGTGCTGGTGCAGGGTGGCAGTTATGGCACCCTGCAAGCCAGTGCCACAAACCGCCTGAAGTTGGGCAAGTTCAGCAGCATCGTCGGAGCACAGTATCAGCGCACCGACGGCCATCGTCAGAACAGCGAGTTTGAGCAGTTGGACGGTTTTGTGAAACTGGGCTATGACTTTGCCCCCCATTGGAAAGCGTTGGGCGACCTCAACATCACCCACTTCAACAACAGCAACCCCGGCCCTGTCGATGCTCCCCTGATTGACAATGACTTCAAAATCACCCGTGGACTGGCCAGCGTGAGCCTCAACAACGACTACGACCGCACGAGCGGCTCGCTGCGCGCCTACTTCGACTGGGGACACCACAACATCGACGACGGCTACGCTACAGGAGGCTCACCGCGCACGGCACTCTACAAGCACAACGACTACATCGGCGGACTGACCTGGTATCAGAGCGCACGGCTCTTCGAGGGCAACCGAACCACCGTGGGTGTGGATTGGCAACACTTTGGCGGCTCGGCATGGAACGAGAACCGCGCGAGCGGTGAGAAGACCTATCTGACCAAAGACGCTGACGGCAATGTGGTGGAGAAACAGCATGCCGACGATGTGGCAGGCTACATCGACTTCCGCCAAGACCTTGCCGCATGGCTCACGGTGGATGCAGGTCTGCGCCTTGACCATCACAGCGTCATCGGCACCGAACTTGTGCCGCAGGGCGGACTCTCCTTCCATCTGACCAACGCATCCGACCTCAAGGCACTCGTCAGCAAGGGCTTTCGCAATCCCACCGTGCGCGAGATGTACATGTTTCCGCCAGCCACCACCGACCTCAAGCCTGAACGCATGATGAACTACGAACTGTCCTACAGCCAGCATTTCGAGGGCCGAGGACACTTCGGTGCCAACATCTTCTACATCAAAGGTGAGAACCTCATCACCACCACACGCATCGACGGCCGTCCACGCAACGTCAACATGGGCGACTTCGAGAATTGGGGACTGGAACTCACGGGCGACTACCGCATCGACAGCCACTGGAGCCTCAACGCCAACTACTCCTTCCTCCACATGGACACGCCCATCGAGGGTGCGCCCGAAGGTAAACTCTACATCGGAGCCAACTTCCACCAAGGCAAATGGACAGCCTCTGCTGGTCTGCAAAACATCAGCGGACTCTACATCGCCACGGGCGACGACACCGGGAAGGAGAACTACACGCTCCTCAACGCCACAGTGGGTTACAAGGTCTTCCCCATCGCCACACTCTTCGTGCATGGAGAGAACATCCTGGCCGAACAGTACCAGACCTATGCAGGCTTCCCCATGCCCAAAGCCACGTTCATGGGCGGCGTGAAAGTCAGTCTTTAAGAGAAGAAAAAACGTGAGTTTGGCGTATGATTCACGCCTTCTGCAGACGAACAGAAAAGGTCCCCGAAAGTTTTTGCCAACTTCCGGGGACCTTTTTCTTTTAGTTGTTTTGTTTCATTTCCTCACTCTCTCATCTCGTCGTGTCGGCGGCCAAACAGGACGGCTGCAATGACGGGCGCACCAATGAGGGCGGTGACGGAGTTGACGGGCAAAGCCCCCTCGAAGCCCGGCATACGAGCCACAAGATTGCAGACAAGGGCAAGTGCGGCTCCTGTCAGCATGGTGGCAGGCATGAGGACACGGTGGTCGCTGGTGCGGAAGAGGGTGCGGCAAAGGTGAGGCACCGCAAGGCCGATAAACATGATGGGGCCACAATAGGCGGTGACGATGGCTACAAGAATGCCCGAACAACTGATGACCAGCAGGCGGGCGCGGCGCAAGTTCAGACCGAGGTTGCTGGCATAGTAGTCACCCAACAACAAGAGATTCATGGTCTTGGAAAGCAGCATGCTCAAAGGAAGCAATCCCACCATCAACAACACAAAGAGCATCATCTGGTCGCCTGACACACGGGCAAAGGAGCCGAGTCCCCACACCACATAAGCCTTCACGTCTTCCTCTGCCGAAAAGAACTTCAGCACACCAATGATGGCGGTGGC
This sequence comes from Prevotellaceae bacterium UBA4359, assembly GCA_002393555.1. Taxonomy (GTDB): domain Bacteria; phylum Bacteroidota; class Bacteroidia; order Bacteroidales; family Bacteroidaceae; genus Minthosoma. Next base: position 38,163 of record DGSP01000080.1, on the reverse strand, counting down.
CAAGTAGCCTATCATCACACCGATGATGAGCAGCGTGACATTGCCCTTTACCTTTTGCGACACATAGAGAATCAGTGCCATCACCGCCAACGAGCCGACGATGGCGGCGATGGACATGGCGGCATCGCCCAGATAGCCAAGACGGCTCAACGCCACACCGCCCAACGAACCCGACAGGAGCACAACCATGGCCACACCGAGAGAGGCACCGTTTGAGATGCCCAACACCGAAGGGCCAGCCAAGGGATTGCGGAAGACGGTCTGCATCTGCAAGCCACTCACCGCCAATCCTGCCCCTGCCACCGTGGCCGTGAGGGCCTGTGGCACACGCGAGTTCCAGATGATGTTGAACCAGATTTCCGACACGCTTTCATCGCCCACCAAGATGCGCACGACGGCATCAATGGGTATCTGAACCGTACCCAACAAGAGGTTGAGCACGAAGAAGATGAGGGAGGCCAGAAACAGGAGAAGAAACTTATAGAGGACTTTCATTTCAAGAGTTTGTAGTAGCGTGGTGCGTAGTCAGCAGCCACCAGGTCGGGATGGAAGATTGCCACGAGGTCTTCGAGCAGCCAGTCGGGATGCACGGGTGTTTCCTCATAGTAAGGCGTCTGTTTCATGTTGCAGTAGATAACGTGCCGTTCTTTGAACGCCTTGAAGAGTTCGTTGCGAGGTTCGGACGAACGGAGAGCCTCGTAGGAGAAGTCGCCCGGATAACTGTTCAGGATGCGCCAATAGTCGGCATTGGCAGCCGTGGCATACATCTGTTCATACTCGATGGGCACACCACCCGTGTTGTCATCTTTCAGGATATAGTCTGCCCCTGCATCGCGAAACATCTGCGCCAAGTGGTTCTTTCCGCCCACGGCAAACCAGTTGCCTCCGTGCATCTCGCCGCTGAACACTGTGGGGCGATAAGGGTTGACATTGGAGAGGTGAGAGTTGACTTTTTCCGTCAGAGCGAGATAGCGCTTTTTGATTCCGTCGAAAAGGGTGTCGGCCTCTGCCTCCTTGCCGATGAACATGGCCACATACTTCACCCATTCGGCCTGTCCCAGCGGATGCGTCTCCTTATAGCCCAAGTGCGGCACGAGCATGATGCCCGTCTCCTTGATGGCATCGTAGCCGCCACGCTTGAAGGGTGAGATGAAGATGACTTCGGGATGAGCCGCCAAGATGAGTTCGGTGTCGAAGTTTCCCTCCATGCCAATCTTCACCATCTTGCCGTCCTCCACACGCTTCCTGATGTCCTTGTTATAGAGGTTTTTCGTGCCTGTGATGCCTTTCACCACATCGTGTGCATCCAAGGCCGTGAAGTTGGAGAGTTGGAGCATGGTCATCACGATGGTACGCTCCACCGGCACCTTCACTTTCGTGTATCCTTCGGGCACCTCGGCCTCCACACCCTTCTTGAGGAGCGCAAAGTGATAACTCACGGGCATCTTGTCCTCATCCTGCTGCGGGTCAGCCACATCGACCAACCGCACACCGTTCTCCAATGTCCTCACCGTGAAGCCCTTGGCATACTCCAACTGCATCACGGCAGCCGAGTCACCCACCCCTGCCACGTTCTTCCCAGTGGTGCCCTGACGGCACGACACCCACAAGAGTGCCACCACAAAAAATAATACGATTCTGATTGTCTTCATGTCTTTATCCACCATTAGATTTCTCCCACATCCACCATTCCGTTCATCACCGCATAGATGATGATGTCGGCCAATGAGTGGGCATGCAACTTCTCCATGATATTCTTCCGATGCGTGATGACTGTGGTGATGCTGATGTTGAGCCTGTCGGCTATCTCCTTGTTGATGTGTCCCTTGGCCAGCAGAACCGCCACCTCCACCTCGCGGGCAGAGAGCAAAGGCTCGGCAGAGTGCGACGGCATGGGCATCCGATTACCCGAATGGCCGGGACGGTGGTGCATGGCCAGTATGGCCTTCACCAGTGCCTGCTCGCTCTGACACACATTCAGAGTCGGCACCCCCGCTATCTGCAAGTCGCCATTGACCAGCACGATAGACCGCCGTGCGTGTTCACGAAAGAATGCCGTGTGTTCAAAGTAGATGCGCGAAGCCACAAAGTAGTGGGCAAACTGTCCCTGGTCTGCCGCCTGCAATTCGTCGAACGAGATGAACGTCTGCACCTCCCCCATCGGGAGCAAGTCAGAGAGAATCTGCTGCAACCCCATGGCGGCAAGGATGTTGGAATCGACGATGGCAAACGCGAAGTGTGGCATAACGATTGGCTTTTTCGCCACAAAGGTAGGAATTTTTAATGAGGAATGAGGAATGAGGAATGAGGAATTGTTACTTTCTCAATAAAAAAACACTCTGAATAGCAAATAATTCCTCATTCCTCATTCCTCACTCCTAATTCTTCACTACCTTTGCACCCATGTTCACAACCACACTTCTCGACTGGTTTGCCCTCAACGGGCGCGACTTGCCGTGGCGACACACCCGCGACCCCTATGCCATCTGGCTCAGCGAAGTCATTCTGCAACAGACTCGCATTCAGCAGGGCATGGACTACTGGCTGCGCTTCATGCAGCGGTGGCCCAGAGTGGAGGACTTGGCTGCCGCGACCGAAGACGAAGTGCTGCGAGAGTGGCAAGGACTCGGCTACTACAGCCGTGCCCGCAACCTGCACACGGCGGCCCGACAAATCCTCGCCCGTGGTGGTTTCCCCACCACGATTTCCGGCCTTCGCGCCCTGAAAGGCGTGGGCGACTACACGGCAGCCGCCATCGGCTCCATCGCCTTCGGACTCCCTGCCGCCGTGGTGGATGGCAATGTCTATCGGGTGCTGGCCCGCCACTACGGCATCAGCACCCCCATCAACACCACCCGTGGCAAGAAGGAATTTGCCGAGTTGGCACAATCCCTCCTGCCCACCGACCAGCCTGCCCTTTTCAACCAAGCCATGATGGACTTCGGAGCCATTCAGTGCACCCCCACCTCGCCCAAGTGCGTCGTCTGTCCCCTGCAAGAGACCTGCGAAGCCCTGCGCACGGGGCGCATCGGCGAACTGCCCGTGAAGGAGCGGAAACTGAACATCCAGACCGTTCGCCTCACCTATTTATATATAAGGTGTAACGGCAAGACCGCCATCCACAAGCGTCCAGCCGGAGGCATCTGGCAAGGACTGTGGGAGCCATTCCTCACCACCGACTCTCCCCTGCTCACCCGGGCCACCCTGCTTTGCAAAGATGTGAAGCACATCCTCACCCACCGCATTCTCCTTGCCGATTTCTATTTTCTTGAAGTGCAAGAGCCGCCCACCCTGCCCGACGACTACATCTGGGTGGAGGAGGCCGACCTCGACCGCCATGCCTTCCCACGCCTTATCGAATTGCTGCTCGAACGAGTGTCGCACTGATGCCTCTTCGCCACACGCACTCTCTCCCCCCTTACACTGCCTCTAAACCGACGTCGGGGACATCGACTTGCCGACATCGGGGACATCGACCGACCGACATCGGGGACGTCGGTTTAGAGGCAGTGGAAGGAGACCCAAAGAGACTGTGGCGCAGAGCGAGGGGAGACTACGGCGTAATACCCACTCCAAGAGTGCAAATCCTCACAAATAAGGATTGCATAAACCGCCAGAAAGCCGTACCTTTGCAGCGATTTTTCAAACCGACCTCGTAAAAAGAACGCTTTTTAGGCATGAACTTCTTAGGACTCATCAGAATATCAATCAACACTAAATAATCCGAAAAAATGAAAACAATCAAGTATTTAGCACTGACACTCGTTGCGCTGCTCGGCATGACCTCATGCAGCAAAGACGGCAACCACCAAACCATCGACGACACGTATGTGAGTTATGTATATGCCTCGTTCTCCTATGCCTCCAACTACTATTCGGGCGACGGCACCGTGAACGTGAAGATGAAAGATGGCTCCTACACCATCACTGCCAAGAACGCCGAATGGGGCGAAGCCGTCTTTGAGAACGTGAAGATGGGCGAGCAGTGGGAAGGTGCCGGCACCATCACTGTGCCTGCCCGCAGAGAGATTGATGAACCTAAAACCTATGAGGCCCAAATCAGCGGCACCCTGAACGACATCGTCATCACCGCCCCCACGCTCATGAATGCCGGCACCGTGCTGCACTTCTACATTGGTCGCATCCCCGGAGAGAAAGCGGCTGGTACATTCAGCGGCACCAACTCGGTGAATGTGGGCGACCAGTGGACCTACACCGCCGACATCGACTACGAAATCACAGCCAACGAGGACGGCAGCATCAACCTCACCCTGCCCGAATACACGCTGACCGGCACCGAGATTGGCGACCTCACACTGGGCGGCTACACCATCACGGGCATCACCTTCGACGTGTCGCGCGGCGCTTTCTATAGCGACTACGGCACTCAGGAACTGACCATGCACTTCAAGGCCGTGAATGGCGAAAGGACCACGATGGACGACGACTACATCATTAGCCCCACCAGCCACATCAGCATCGAACCCATCAACAAGAACGGCAGACAAGGCGTGAAAGTGGTGAACAGTTTCGGCCTGGGCCGCATCGTGAACGGCCAGTTCACCACCGCCATGCCATTCGACCTCACCGCCACCTTCGAGGGAGCCATCCAACGTGCACAGTAAAGACAAACCTTTGTGCATGCGCCCATCCAACGTGCGAAGCAAGACCATACCTTTGCTCATGAGTGTCGCACTGCTCACCGCCTGCCACGGAGCATTCGACGAACTCTACGACACCCCAACTGAAAGCATCGACATCAGAGAAGGCCAACTCTATGTCGATGCCTCCAGTTGGCTCCATTGGTACTACCTCGACTTCAACACCGCCAACCGCAACTTTGCCGAAGGCGGCACCTCCAGCGCCTTTGTGCAGATAGCCATCCCCACGGAAAAAATAGAAGAACTAGATGGACTAGATAGGCTAGATGGGCTAGAAGGACTAGAAGGACTAGAAAACCCAGAAAGCCCAGCCCTTCCCGGCCTCTACACCTACTGGTACGATGTCTTCGGTGCAGGCCTCTCCAACCACGACTTCCGAGGCTTCACCCCCACCGCCACCCAGCCCGAACCTGACTCCTGGCACATCGCCGTCCACCGCAACAACGTGCGCACCAACGGCGGAGCAGCCTACGAAACCTCCTACACCTCGATGAGCGACCTGCCCGAGAGCAGCGAAGCCTTTAAGGACGAGACTTTCACCCCCGACGAGTGGAACCAACTGGACGTGTGGACCATCCAGGCCCAAATGCTGCAAGGCCTCATCGGCAATCAGGGCATCGAAGTGAACCCCGTGCTCTCCTCGTGGCTCAGGGTCGATATTCCCCCCGTACCCCCTACCTTCACACTCAACAACCACGTCTTCATCGTCCGTTTCCCCGACAACACCTATGCCGCCATCCAACTGCAGAACTACCAGAGTCCTGCTGGCATCAAGTGCTGCCTTACCCTCAACTACAAGTACCCCTACTGACCTCATGAGGCATCTACTCCTGTCCATATTAGTCACTTGCGGTGCAGCGTTCTCCGCTGCACAAACACCCGACTCCACCCTCTGGCTCAACAACGTGGTGGTGACTGGCACACGCACCCCTAAACTGCTGAAAGATGCGCCCATCCAGACCCGCGTCATCACCGCTGCCGACATCGAGAAAGTGGATGCCACCAACGTGGAAGACCTCTTGCAGCAGGAAATGCCTGGCGTGGAATACTCCTATGCCATGAATCAGAAGAAACACATGAACCTGTGCGGCTTTGGCGGCCAAGGCATCCTCTTCCTCGTAGATGGCGAATGGCTGGCTGGCGAGACAATGGACGACGTGGATTTCACCCGTCTGAACATGGCTGGCGTGGAGCGCATCGAGATTGTGAAGGGAGCGGCCAGCGCTCTCTATGGCAGCAATGCAGGAGGAGGTGTCATCAACATCATCACCAAAGAACAGACCGAACCGTGGACCCTGAACCTGAATGCCCGACTGGCGCGCCACAACGAACGCCGATTCGGCGGAGCCTACGGAGTGAAGGGGAAATGGCTGCACAACATGCTGAACGTGAACTTCACCTCCACCGACAACTTCGATGTGGACAATGCGTCCAACCCTGCGGCACAGGTGGTGGCGACGGTGTATGGCGACCGCACATGGAACTTCAAGGACCGTCTGGTCTATACCCCCACCGAACGGCTGAAGTTCATCGCCCGCGCCGGCTACTTCTACCGCGAACTGACACGCACAGCCGACACGCCCGAACGCTACCGCGACTTCTCGGCCGGGCTGAAAGGACTGTGGGACATGAGCCTGCACGACCAACTCGAACTCTCCTACTCCTTCGACCAGTATGACAAGTCTGACTACCACAAAATCACCCACCTCGACGTGCGCGACTACAGCAATGTGCAGAACATCTTTCGGGGCATCTACAACCACACTTGGGACACAGGCAGCATCCTGACCGTCGGCACCGACTACATGCACGACTACCTGATGAACAAGAACTTGGGCAATGTCAGCGTGTCGCAGAACACCTTCGACGCTTTTGCACAATATGACTGGCTCATCGACCGCCAATGGGAACTGGTCGGTGCCGTGCGCTACGACTACTTCTCCGACAGCAAGGACGCTCACTTCACCCCCAAACTGAACGTGCGCTATCAGCCCATCAACAACCTCAACCTCCGCCTCGGCTATGGCATGGGCTTCCGCTCCCCCGCTCTGAAAGAGAAATACTACAACTTCGACATGGTGGGCATCTGGATTATTCAGGGAAATCCTGACCTAAAAGCCGAACTGAGCCATAACTTCAACGCCTCAGCCGACTACACCAAAGGAAACTACAACTTCACCGTGGCAGCCTACTATAACGACGTGCGCCACAAACTCGCCACAGGCATCCCACACTACCGCGAGGGAGAAGAGGATGGACGACTCTACCTCGACTATGTCAACCTCTCAGACTATTCCGTCTTTGGCGGCGAAGCCACAGTGCAGGCACGTTGGGACAACGGTCTGAGTGCCAAACTCGCCTATGCTTACACCAACGAGCAACTGCCCAAGGACGGCGATGGACGCACCATCAACAACCAGTACATCCCTGCCCGCAAACACTCCCTCACCGCCCGCATCGACTGGGACAAGCAGTTCACCCAAAACTATGGGCTGCGCCTCTCGCTCAACGGACGTTTCCTCTCCAGCGTGAAAAACGTAGAGTTCATCGACTACTACGACATCTCCAAAGGCACCAGCACCATCCACTATCCTGCCTACACGCTCTGGAAACTCTCTGCCGTTCAGCGCATCGGGAAAGCCGTCAAAGTGACCGCCGCTCTTGACAACCTGCTCAACTACAAACCCAAGTACCACTACTTCAACAGCCCCCTCACCGACGGCATCAATCTGATGGTGGGCGTGTCAGTTGACGTGGACAAACTCTTCTGAAAAGGGCTTTATCACTTGACAAAAGCAAGAAAAAACACCGCTTTTCTTGCTCTTTTGTTTGTTTATTCGTACCTTTGTACGATTTTTTGTCTTTAACGCAACAAAAACAATCCTACAAAGATATGAAACAACTACTTCTTGGCGATGAAGCCATTGCCTTGGGAGCCATCAACGCTGGCCTTTCTGGCGTGTATGCATACCCTGGCACTCCATCGACCGAAATCACAGAGTTTATTCAGACGAACAAAGTGGCGCAAGAGCGTGGCATCCACAGCCGTTGGTGTACCAACGAGAAAACCGCAATGGAAGCCGCACTCGGCATGTCGTATGCCGGCAAACGCGCCTTGGTGTGCATGAAGCACGTGGGCATGAACGTCTGCGCCGATGCGTTCGTCAACAGTGCCATCACAGGAGTACAAGGTGGCCTCATCGTCTTGGCAGCCGACGACCCGTCGATGCACTCTTCGCAGAACGAGCAGGACAGCCGCTTCTACGGCAAGTTCGCCCTCATTCCCGTGTTTGAGCCATCGAACCAGCAGGAAGCATACGACATGGTGGCTTCGGCCTTCGACATGTCGGAAACGCTGAAAGTGCCCGTGCTGCTGCGCATCGTCACCCGTCTGGCCCACAGCCGTGCCGCAGTGGAGGTGGGCGAACTCCATGCAGAGAACGCGCTCAATCCCAGCACCGACCAGTGGGTGCTGCTGCCCGGCATTGCAAGAAAGAAGTATGTGGATTTGCTCGGCAAACAGGACGCTTTCCTGAAGGCATCGGAAGGCTCCATCTACAACAAGAAGGAAACTGCAGCAGGTCAGAAACTCGGCATCATCGCTTGCGGCATCGGTTACAACTACGTGAAGGAGAATGTGGGCGACAATGCCAACATCCTCAAAATCTCTCAATACCCTCTGCCAGCCGAAAGCATCAAGCAACTGGCCAAGGAGAATGACGCCATCCTCGTGGTGGAAGACGGACAGCCCGTCGTGGAAGAGGCTGTGGCAGGCATTCTCGGCGCAGACTATCCCATCAAGGGCCGCCTCACTGGCGACCTGCCTCGCACAGGCGAACTCACTCCCGACTGTGTGGCCAAGGCACTCGGCAAACCCGCCGGTCCTGCCTTTGAGGATGCCAAGAACCTTGCAGGTCGTCCACCTCAACTCTGTCAGGGCTGCGGACACCGCGATGTCTATACCGCACTGAATCAGGTGCTGGCCGAATATCCCGACTATCGCGTGTTTGGCGACATCGGCTGCTACACCCTCGGCGCACTGCCCCCCTTCAAGAGCCTCTCTTCTTGTGTCGATATGGGAGCCAGCATCACGATGGCGAAAGGTGCGGCTGATGCAGGACTTTTCCCTGCAGTGGCCATCATCGGCGACTCAACCTTCACCCACTCTGGCATGACAGGTCTGCTCGATGCCGTGAACGACAAGTCGAACATCACCGTGGTCATCTCCGACAACCTGACCACAGGCATGACGGGTGGTCAGGACTCTGCCGGCACCAACAAGTTCGAGGCCATCTGTCTCGGTCTTGGTGTGGAGCCAGAGCATGTGCGTGTGGTCGTTCCACTGCCCAAGAACATGCCCGAAATCACCCGCATCTTGAAAGAAGAGATTGAGTATAAAGGAGTTTCAGTGATTATTCCCCGCCGCGAGTGCATCCAGACAGCAGCACGTCACGCAAGGGAAAGAGCAAAGGAGGCTAAAAAATGAAGAAAGACATCATACTTTGCGGTGTGGGCGGACAAGGCATCCTCTCCATCGCCACCATCATCGGAGAAGCAGCCACCGAGGCTGGCATCAACCTGAAGCAGGCCGAAGTGCACGGAATGAGCCAGCGCGGCGGCGATGTGCAGTCCAACCTGCGTCTCTCCACCGAACAGATATACAGTGACCTCATTCCACAAGGCGGAGCCGATGTGGTCATTTCCATGGAGCCGATGGAGTCGCTTCGCTACCTGCCCTATCTGGCCAAGACTGGCACCATCGTGACCAGCAGCAAGCCTTTCATCAACATCCCCAACTACCCCGACGAGGCTGCTCTGCAAGCCGAACTCGACGCCCTCCCCTCGGTGGTGAAACTCGACATCGAGACGGTGGCCAAGGATGCCGGCAATGCTCGTGGTGCCAACATGGTGCTGCTCGGCATGGCTGCCCCCTTCATCGAGATTCTTACGGTGGAACAACTCCGCAAAGCCATCGCCGTCATCTTTGCCCGCAAGGGTGAAGCCATCGTCGAAGCCAACCTCAAGGCTTTCGACAGCGGTGTGGCTGCAAGCAAAAAATAATAACCAAACACAACTAAACACATGATTCACAACCCACAAATGGAGTGTATGGACCGGGAGTCCATGCGCAAGTTGCAGTCAGAGCGGCTCGTCAAGACCGTCAAGACCTGCTATGAGAAGGTTCCATTCTACAAGAAGAAGATGGACCGCATGGGCGTGAAGCCCGAAGACATCCGCAGTATAGACGACATCTACAAACTGCCCTTCACCACCAAGCACGACCTCCGCGACGAGTATCCGTTCGGTCTGCAAGCAGTTCCGCAAAGTGAAATCCGCCGCATCCACGCCTCATCAGGCACCACAGGCAAGCCCGTGGTAGGCACCTACACCGAGAACGACCTGAAGATGTGGACAGAATGCGTGGCCCGCGTGTTGGCCGTAGGCGACATCGGCCCCGGCGACATCGTGCAGGTGGCATACGGTTATGGTTTGTTCACAGGCGGTCTGGGCGCACACGACGGTGCCCTCGCACGTGGAGCCGTCCAGTTGCCCATCTCGGCAGGCAACTCCGAGAAGCAAATCATGCTGATGAAAGACTTTGGCACCACGGCTCTCTGCTGCACTCCGTCTTATGCCCTCCATTTGGCCGAGGTGATAGAGAAGAATCCCGACATCAAGGTGGAAGACCTGAAACTGCGAGTGGGTTTCTTCGGTGCTGAGCCTTGGACATGGGGCATCCGTCGCGAACTGGAGAAGAAGTTGCACATCAAGGCCATTGACATCTACGGACTGACCGAGATGTGCGGTCCGGGTGTAGGCGGCGAGTGCCAGTATCAGAACGGAACCCACGTGGCAGAAGATATGTTCTATCCCGAAATCATCAATCCCGAGACTCTGGAGCCTGTGGCACCCGGCGAGGAAGGCGAACTCGTGTTCACCTCGCTGTGCAAGGAGGCCATGCCCATCCTGCGCTATCGCACCCGCGACCTCACCCACCTCATCTACGAGCCATGTGAGTGTGGCCGCACGACTGTCCGTCTCGGCAAGATATTGGGTCGCTCCGACGACATGCTCATCATCCGTGGCGTGAACGTCTTCCCGTCGCAGATTGAGACGGTGCTGACCGAGTTCCCCGTGTTCACTCCACAGTATTTCATCACGGTCGATCGCAAGAACAACGAAGACACCTTCGACCTCGACGTGGAGTTGCGCGCCGAGTACTTCTCGCCCAATCCGGCCAAGCAGATGCCATTCATCAAGCCACTCTACGACCGCATCGTGTCGCTCGTCGGCATCAAGCCCAACATCCACATCAAGGAACCGGGCAACATCGAGCGTTCCACGGGCAAGGCCAAGCATGTGCTCGACAAGCGCACCCTCCTTACGGACTGGAAATAAGCCTCATCCGAACATACCCCCCATACACACACAAGAAAGCCCCGCCATCGTTCATCGCGATTGGCGGGGCTTTTTTCGTTTCTACTTCACCAGCACCTTCCTGCCATTCCTGATGTAAAGCCCCTGCTGTTGGGGCCGTTCAGAGAGGCGCATGCCGCTGAGAGTGTACCAACCCACAGATGCCGCCTCAGCAGAGGGTTCTGATGCCTCCATGTCCTCGATGCCCGATGTGCCATCCATAAAGTCGAAAGAAGCCCATCCGTCAGTGACGGCCATGTTCGTCAGCGGTTTGCCCATCACATAGGAGCCTTCGGAGTTCGGGTTCAGCAGAGTCGCAGCAGGGTTTGAGGAGTCGGTCAACTCGCCATTTTCTCCATACGGATAAGCCCATCCGGCCTGGTATGCGGTCTGTCCCCTACCGTTGGCCGGCACGATGGTGTAGCGGGATATTGTGCCAGAATTGGGCATCCCACTGAAACTGAACCAATACAGAGGGTCATAATCCACGTGGAAAACCAACAGCCCGCTGCCCGGCAGGGCCGCATCCCAACCTTCGGACTGCCTATTTTCCACCATATAGAACTCATCAGGATGTCCATCGTTGCGGATGATATAGGCCACAGGCTCATCGCTCAGCGCCGGCATGTCCGTCACCTGAGTCGGCTCCGTCAGTTCGATGGGGGTGAGCCATCCCATCAGCATGCGCTCGTGGGCCGAATAGCCCACAGGATGAGAGCCTCCTTCCGCAAAATACCCCATGTCCATCAAGTCCCAATTGCCCACAACGCCGCCTCGCCAGTCGTAGTAGTCGGGAAAGCCGAAACAGTGGCTATACTCATGGCAGAGAAATCCGAGAGGATGAGCATCTGCTCGCAGTTCCGGCACAGCACAATAGCAATCGACCGTGTAGGTCTTGCCGCCACAGGTAAAGGTGCATTCCTGACGGAAAGAGCCGTCGGTGCGCGTCTGGTCCAGGTGTCGGGAGAGCCACCACTGGTGAGGCCAGATGCAATCAGTCCAGCCATCGTTCATGCCGCGACCAGCATAGACAAAGAGCAGTTGCTCCACCTCTCCGTCGCCATTCCAGTCGTAGAGGCTCCAGTCGATGTCGCGCGTCAGCAGTATCTCCATCGCGTCGTCCACCAGATATTGCGAGTTTTCATCATTCTCATTGGTGCTTGCATAGTTCGAAGCCTTACCCACCTCCACATACTGCACATCGAAGGTCAGCCGGAACTGTCCGTAACTCTGCTGATAGAAATAGTCACGCACCGACCCCACATAGGGGACTTCCTTGTAGCCCTTCTGGTTGAGCAGTTTGTCCCACAGTTCCAGCGTTTCCGCTTCTGTGTCCCGAAACGTTCGGTCGCTGAACGATGCCAGCACCACCAGTTGGCGGCGGTCGCCCCGATAGAGACTCACATCTATCTCACCCTTCTCGATGAAAGGTGCGGAACGCCGCAACATCTTCCCAGCAGGCAGTGTGCCACGGCGGCATCCCCTCGGCAGTTGCTCCTCCAGAGGCTGTTCCGTCTGTGCCAGTGCTGCCACCGACCACAGCAACAGCAGCGCTCCGAGCAGCACGTGCAGGCAGACTCTTTGTTTTCCTTCCATGCGGAGAATCTTTTGTGTCATTCGAGATTTTTACTTTCGCCTGCAAAATTACACAAAAGTTACAACTTTTCAGCCAATCTCGCGAAAAAACTTGAAGGGTGGCCGCACGCTCACCGCCGAAAGCCCTCCAACGGAAGAAAAACCAAGGACGAGCCCCAATCGTACAAAAAGACCAACGCTCGCTGCCCCGAAACAGGTGTGAGTCACACCCCCTCCATAGGTGTGAGTCACACCCCTACCACAGGTGTGACTCACATCGATTTTGAGGCTACGAGTGTGTACATTTTGACCAATTTCCGGCCCCACCCTTCCGTCTGCTCCGTCAGCGTTTTTCCAGCCACGGACAAGGCTGATTCGGAGCAGAGAAACGAGATTCCATCCGCCGCAGGCGAAGACACTTGAACGATTTTGAGGGTTCGGAGTCAAAAACATGGGCAGAAAGACAGAAGAAATGAAAAGTTTTGTGTAATTTTGCAATCGGAAACTAAAACCTACAATTATGACAACTGTAGCAATGAACAACTTGTGGGCGTACATCCAAGGGCTGTCGCTCTCGCAGAGAAACCGCAAATGGCTGGCAGAGAAACTGATTGAGCCATCCGACGATGCCAAGACCGCCCAGCAGAAAGCGTATGTGAAAGAGTCGCTCTATCGGGCACTCGACGAGGTGAAACGTGCCCAACGTGGAGAAATCAAGATGATGACAGAAGAAGAGTTTCTCCAAGGCTTGAAGGAAGAAGGGCTACTATGAAAGTAAACATTATACCATCTGCTGAATTCGATAGACGCTTCAAACGGCTCGCAAAAAAATATAAGTCACTGCCGACAGACTATCTTACTTTGAGCAAGGAATTGAAAAAGAACCCCTTCCAAGGCAGCGACCTCGGTGGCGGTGTGCGCAAGATTCGCATGGCCATCGGCTCGAAGGGCAAGGGCAAGAGCGGCGGGGCACGTGTGCTGACGCTGAACGTGCTGGTGAGCGATGATGCCAACGTGACGCTGCTGACCATCTACGATAAGGAAGAAATCGACAATGTCTCCGACAACTACATCAAATGGCTGGTGAGCGAGGCCCTGAAATAGGAAATTGACACAAAAAACATTGTTTTTGAAAAAAGATATGAACACACCATTAGATTATAGCATCGTCACTGAGGCCATCGAAGGGATGGACCTCGGCGACTTCTCACAGGCCACCATCCGCGACATACAGTCGCTCTCGCGTGTGCTGGAAGAAAAGACGGGACAGCAGGTCATCCATCTGGAGATGGGTGTGCCGGGGCTGCAACCCTCGGCGATTGCGCTGAAGGCCGAGCAGGAGGCACTCGCCAAAGGCTGCGCCACCACCTATCCGCCCAACGGCGGCATACCACGCATCAAGGAGGCGGCCTCGCGATTTGTCAAAGCCTTCATCGGAGTAGATATCGCCCCACTCTGCTGCATCCCCACCACAGGCTCCATGCAGGGCACCTTCGCCACTTTCACCGCTTGGCGCCACGCCATGCCAGAGAAGGACACCGTGCTGTTCATCCATCCGGGATTCCCCGTGCAGACCACCCAGTGCGACGTGATTGGACTCAAGCACATCGGGCTGGACATCCACGGCTATCGGGGCAACGCACTCATCGAGAAGTTGGAGGAAATCCTGTCGAAGGGCAACATCTGCGGCATCGTGTATTCCAATCCCAACAACCCCTCGTGGGTGTGCTTCAATGAAGAAGAGTTGAAGGGCATCGCCAGTCTGGCCGACAAGCACGACTGCATCATTCTGGAGGACTTGGCCTACTTCGCCATGGACTTCCGCCGCGACTTGAGCCATCCCTTCGAAGCACCCTATCAGGCCACCGTGGCACGATACACAGACAAGTACATCCTGGCGGTGTCGGGTTCTAAAGCCTTCTCCTATGCCGGCCAACGCATCGGTGTGGCCTGCATCAGCAACACGCTCTACCACCGTGTTTATCCTGCATTGGAGAAGAACTTCGGCGTGGGTGAGTTTGGCAAATTCTTCTGCAACCGACTGATGTACACCCTCAGCAGCGGCACGACCCACAGTGTGCAGCATGCGATGGCGGCACTGATGGAGGCGGCTTGCGACGGAAGTTACAACTTCCTGGCCGACGTGAAGGAATATGGCCGCAGGGCAAAGTTCATGAAGGATGTGCTGCTGGCCAACGGCTTCTATCTGGTCTATGACAATGACCTCGGCGCCCCGCTGGCCGATGGCTTCTACTTCACCGTGCAGTATCCCGGCATGAACGACCTGCAACTGACCCGCGAACTGATGTACTATGGCATCGCCGTGTTCCCGCTCGACACGATGGGCAGCAACGAACAGGGAGTGCGCATCTGCACCTCGTTCTTCAGCAAAGAGCAAGAACCACTTTTCAAGGAACGCATAGAACTATTTAATCAAAATCATGGACGATAAATCACCTTACCTTCATCCGCAATACGAGACACTCTCTCGTGAGGAAATCAGCAAACTGCAATTGGAACGCCTGCAAGCGACCGTGAAGCATTGCATGAACTCACCGTTCTACAAGAAACGCTTCGAGGAGGCAGGACTGAAACCTGAGGACATCAAGAGCCTTGACGATATCCGCAAGATTCCTTTCACCACAAAACAAGACCTGCGCGACACCTACCCCTTCGGCATCGCCAGTGTGCCACTCCGCGAGTGTGTGCGTCTGCACTCCTCTTCAGGCACCACGGGCAACCCGACAGTCATTCTCCACACGAAGAAAGACCTCGACGAGTGGGCCAACCAAGTGGCCCGCAACCTCTGGATGGTGGGACTGCGCCCCGACGACGTGTTCCAGAACTCCTCCGGCTACGGCATGTTCACAGGTGGTCTGGGCTTCCAGTATGGAGCCGAGAAACTGGGCATGCTCACCGTGCCTGCCGCTGCAGGCAACTCACTCCGTCAGATTAAATTCATCAAAGACTTTGGCACCACCGCCATCCACGCCGTGCCCAGTTACGTGACCCGCCTCTACGAGGTGATGCAGCAGGAAGGGGTTGACCCTCGCCGCGACACGAAACTGAAAGTGCTTGCCATCGGTGCAGAACCTCACTCGGAAGAGCAACGCAAACGCATCGAGCAGATGATGGGTGTGAAGGCATACAACTCCTTCGGCATGAGCGAGATGTGCGGCCCCGGTGTGGGCTTCGAATGTCAGGAACAAAACGGCCTGCACTTCTGGGAAGACTACTACATCGTGGAAATCGTCAACCCCGAAACGCTGGAGCCTGTGGCCGACGGCGAGATAGGCGAACTGGTGCTCACCACCCTCTGCCGCGAGGCCATGCCGCTCCTCCGCTACCGCACCAGAGACCTCACCCGTGTGCTGGGACGCACCTGCCCCTGCGGACGCAACCACATCCGTCTGGACCGCATGCGCGGACGTTCGGACGACATGATTGTGCTGCGCGGCGTCAACATCTTCCCCATCCAGATTGAGAAGATTCTCATGCAGTTCAAGGAACTCGCCAGCAACTACCTCATCACCCTCACCACCGACGAGGACAACGACAACATGACCGTGGAGGTGGAACTGGAGGAACTCTTCACCGACGACTTCCAGCGGCTGCTCACCCTGCAGAAGGAAATCAAACGCCGACTGAAGGACGAGATTCTCCTTACGCCCCACGTCAAACTCGTGCCCAAAGGCACCCTGCCCGTCAGCGAAGGCAAGGCCGTGAGAGTGGTAGATAAGAGAAAAGTATATCAATAGTAAAAACTAAAAGTTAAAAACTAAAAATAAAAGTTACTTCTGCCATGCGAAGAACATACTTTCACTTTTAGTTTTTAACTTTTCACTTTTAACTTTCAACCATGACAATCAAACAACTATCCATCTTCATCGAGAACAAAGGAGGCACCCTCATCAAGGTTCTCGACCTGCTGAGCAAGGCAGGCATACAGATTATCGCCTCCACCGTGGCCGACACCAAAGACTACGGCATCTACCGAGTGCTGACCAACGACCCAGCACAGGCTTACCTCATCCTGAAAGAAGCAGGCATCAACGTACAACTCTCCGATGTATTCGCCCTGAGCATAGACGACCAGCCCGGTCGTGCAGCCGAAGCCATCAAGCAGGTGTCGGAAACAGGTGTGAACATCCTCTACCTCTACTCCTTCCTTTGGCAGGGAAAGGGAGTGCTGGTGTTCCGTGCCGACCAGAGCGAGAAGGCCAAAGAAATCATCATGCTCAACAAGATAGCCTTCTTGACTGAGGCGGATTTCCGATAAAAGCGTCCCCCATCCCCATGACACTTCTTGAAAGCCTGAACACAGGCGACCGCTTCGCTGCCAGCATCGGCGCACAACTGACCGAACTGCGCGAGGGCTACGCAAAGGCTGAACTGACCGTGGAGGAACGGCACCTGAACGGTGCTGGCGTGTGTCAGGGCGGTGTGATGTACACACTGGCCGACCTCGCCTTTGCTGGCGTGGCCAACAGTCACGGCATCCTCACACTCGGCATCAGCAACACCATCACCTTCCTGAAATCGGGACAGTTGGGCGACCGCATTACAGCCGAATGCACCGAAACATTCGACCACCGCAAACTGCCCTACTGCGACATGAAAATCACCAACCAGAGAGGCGAACTGCTGGCCATCATGACGGGGCTGGCCTACCGCATGAGGAAAGATTTCCCCTTCGAAGCATTGATGTAATGATAGACATAAAACTTGACGTACACACCCACTCCATCGTGTCTGGCCATGCCTTCAGCACCCTCAACGAGATGATTGAAGAAGCGCAGAAGCATGAACTGACCCTTTTTGGCGTGACAGAACACGGTCCCGCGCTGCCCGGAGCCTGCCACGCCATCTATTTTCGCAACCTGCACGTCGTGCCACGCAAGTACGGCACCATGCGACTGCTGCTGGGAGCCGAACTCAACATCATCGACTACGAGGGCAACCTCGACATCACCGACGAACAGACGTTGGGCTGCATGGACCACGTCATCGCCGGTCTCCATTCCCTGTGTTACACCGACGGCACCCACCAGCAGAACACCTCTGCCCTGCTCGGTGCCATCGAGAATCCCCACATAGACATCATCTCGCACCCCTGCGACGGCACCGCCAGCAGTTTCGACCTCGAAGCCGTAGTGCTGGCAGCCAAACGCACCGGCACACTGCTCGAACTCAACAGCAGTTCGCTCAACCCCCAACGCCACAAGACACTGGCCAGACCCATGTTCACCCAGATGCTGCACCTCTGCCGACAGCACGACGTACCCATCATCCTCGGCAGCGATGCCCACCACACCTCAGGCATCTGCAACTACCAATACGCCCTCCCATTGCTCGAAGAGACACACTTCCCCGATGAGTTAATCATCAACGACAAGCCTCAACTCTTCCTGCAAATCATAGGGAAATAAGCCGCTCTGCCACCTTTTTTAGTGCCAAAAGCAAAAAAAAGAGAGAAAAGTTTGGCCAGTAAGAAAAAAGTCCCTACCTTTGCACTCGCAAAACAACAACAACACGTTGGTGCCATAGCTCAGTTGGTAGAGCATCGGACTGAAAATCCGTGTGTCCCCGGTTCGAATCCTGGTGGTACCACTTCAATCAAGAGAAAGTTCCCGAACACCCCGTTCAGGAACTTTCTCTTTCTTCTGAGCCACCCCCACCAGCAACACACTTCTGCCCAACACCCTTCCGTCGGGGCATCTATGTGGTGAATGGAAAGTGAAAAGTGAAAAACTAAAAGTGAAAGTATCCTCCCATTCAGGGTGTGTGCCATCAGGGGGGAAAGGTAACTTAAACTTTTAGTTTTTCACTTTTCACTTTTAGTTTTTCTTCTTTTTTTTGCAATAATGAAGAAAAAAAAAGAAAAAAAAGTGTACAATGTCTTGAAATATTATTACCTTTGTATCACCATAACAATCTTATACTGATAAGTCTGACAAAAATCTATGAACACACAAATGAGTTTTACTGAAGCGCTGAGCAGAAGCGGCTTCGAGATGGTTGACTTCGTCATTCTGTTGGTCTATTTGGTCATGCTGGTGAGTCTTGGCATTTTCCTGAGCAGCAACAGCAGGGAAGGCAGCGCCAAAGACTATTTTCTGGCTGGTAACTCCCTCACATGGTGGGCTGTGGGCGCATCCCTCATTGCTGCCAACGTCTCCACCGAGCAGTTCATCGGCATGGCGGGTTCGGGCTTTGCCGATGGCATTGCCATTGCTGCCTACGAACTGATGGCCGCCATCACGCTGGTGGTGATTGCCAAGTGGCTGCTGCCTGCCATGATGGACAGAAAGATTTTCACCATTCCGCAGTTCCTCCGCGAACGCTACAACTCAGGTGTGGGCGTAGCATTCTCCATCTTGTGGATTTTCCTCTTCGTTTTCATCAACCTCACGTCTGTGGCATGGCTGGGCGCGCTGGCCATTGAGCAGGTGCTGGGCTTGCAGGGGATGACGGTGCAACTCCTGCCGGGGCTGAACATCTCCATGCGCATGATTATTGTCATCTCACTCTTTCTGGTGGCCGGTCTCTATTCCATCCACAGCGGCCTGACCGTCGTGGCATGGGCCGATGTCATGCAAATGATTTTCATTGTGGGTGGCGGTGCCGTGACGGCCTACTTTGCCGTGACAGCCGTGGCAGGAAACGGTTCCAACGCACTCGAAGGAATCGAGAAAGTCTATTCTGCATTGACCACTGGAAACCATGCCAACGATACTCATTTCCACCTCATCATCCAACAGAGTTACAACGAGAAAGCCTTCTCCAATGTGCCTGGCATTGCCGCCGTGGTGGGCAGTATGTGGCTGACCAACTTGGGCTATTGGTGCTTCAACCAGTACATCATCCAGAAAGGTCTTGCCGCCAAGAGCCCCGACGATGCCAAGAAAGGCTTCCTCTTTGCCGGATTTCTGAAGATACTCATCCCCTTCATCACCGTGTTGCCAGGTGTCTGTGCCTTCTACATGTATCAGCATGCCGACCAGTATCTCGAAGTGCAAAGCAGAATCAACGTGTCTGACGATGCCTACCCTTGGCTCGTCCGCAACTTCATCCCCACTGGCATCAAAGGACTCTCACTCACTGCACTCATCGCCTCCATCATCTCATCGCTGGCATCAATGCTCAACAGCACCGCCACCCTCTTCACCATCGACATCTACAAGAAGTACATCAAGCCAGAAGCATCCGACCGACGCCTGGTCAATGTCGGACGCATCGTGTCTGTCGCAGCACTCTTCATCGCCCTGTTCACCGTTCACCCCCTGCTGGGCGACCTTGACCAAGCCTTCCAATACATCCAGGAATATTCGGGTTTCATCTATCCAGGCATCATCATCGTCTTCAGCCTCGGCCTCTTCTGGAAACGTGCCTCCACCACAGCCGCCATCTGGACAGCCATCCTTGCCATCCCGCTCGGCGTTCTCCTCAAGGTGGTCATGCCCGAAGTGCCCTTCCTCTTCCGTGCAGGCTACGTGTTCATCTTCCTCTCCTTCTTCTTCATCGTCGTGTCATTGCTCAGTAAGAAGAGCGAATCGTGCGACCTGCCATCAGAACGGGATCGACACACCATGCTGAAATGGAGTCACATACTGGGATTTTCCGGCATCATATCCGTCCTGGCTGCAGCAGTGGTCAGCATCGTCTGCCTTTTCCGAGACGGAGAAATCACCCCCGAAGAGAGCATCTTTGCCTATCTTAACGACATCGGGTTCGAAGCCTTCTACTTCTTCGGTGCAATGCTGCTCACCTGCGCCATCTTCCTGAACTCCAATGCCCTCCACACCCAACAAAACCCCAAGGCCGTGCCTATCAATCTGGCACTCTTCAAGACAGACCGCATCTACCTCTACGGCAGCATCTTCATCATCGCCATTGTGACCGCATTGTACGTGATGTTGTGGTGAGATAAAAGTGAAAAGTGAAAAACTAAAAACTAAAAGTGAAAAGTGAAAAACTAAAAACTAAAAGTGAAAAGTGAAGAGTGAAAAATCTAAGTTACCTGCCATTCGGACTGTTGCCTTTTCATTGGCAAAAGTAACTTAGATTTTTCACTCTTCACTCTTCACTTTTCACTTAATTATCCAAGGTAACTTGGATTTTCTACTAATTTAATTAAAGTAATAGAGGAATGTGGCCAACCCTTCCAAGGCCTGCTTCTTCTGGTTCTCTATTTCCAACTTAAACTTGATTTGCGCCTTACAGATGCCACGGATGTTGGAAATCTCATGGAGAGAAGCCGTGAGGCGCACACGCTGACCAGCCAACACTGGCTGTCCGAACTTCATCTGATCCATGCCATAATTCACCAGCATCTTCACGTTGTTCACCTGAATCAGTTCCTGCCACAAGTGAGGAAGCAGAGAGAGTGTGAGATAACCATGAGCAATCGTACTCTTGTAGGGACTCTCCACTTTCGCACGTTCTGGATCCACATGAATCCACTGGTGGTCAAGCGTAGCATCGGCAAAAAGGTTGATGCGTTCCTGCGAGACTTCAAGCCACTCACTTGTACCAATCACTTCACCTAGATGAGAGGCAAACTCATCATACGAATTCACTATCAGTTTTTCCATATCCAAAATCCTTTCTTTGATCGTTTCTTATGCAAAGATAGAGAAAAAAAAGAAAAACAAGATGCGCGCATCTTGTTTTTCCTACATTTAGAACAAAAATAGTTCTTTTTTCTTACAGAAGGGTCAAACACACACATCAAGCCTCGGCCTTCTTCACCGTCAGTTTCTCCTTGATGCGAGCCTTCTTGCCAGTCAACTTGCGCAGATAGTAAAGTTTAGCGCGACGCACCTTACCTACCTTGTTCACCTCGATAGAGTCGATGTTGGGCGAGTTGAGCGGGAAGATACGCTCCACGCCTACCGTGCCAGACATCTTGCGCACCGTGAAACGCTTCTTTTCCTGGTGGCCGGCAATCTTAATCACCACGCCACGATAGAGTTGGATACGCTCTTTCGAACCTTCCACAATCTTGTACGCTACAGTCACTGTGTCACCTGCCTTGAAGTCAGGATACTGCTTTGGCTCAGAAGTCTGCATAGACTCTTCAGCCACTTTAATCAAATCTACTGCCATTTTTTTGGTTGATTTTTGATAATTAAAGAGTTACAGCGAGGCATTCTCCTTTTCAGAACCATGAAACCCTTCGTCTCAGGCCCTTGGGCTCTCTCCCTATCGGACAGCGGCTTCGCCAAAAACGGTGCAAAGGTACGAAAAAGTTGGGAGTTAAGAACAAGTCACCCCTCTTTTTCTGCAAAAAAAGAACGAAAAAAGAAAAAAAAGGCGAAAAACGCCAGTTCGGTATAAGAAAGTTGAGAAAAAGAGGAGGCTGTACACACCCAGTGCACAGCCTCCTCTTCACATATAAAACAAAACGAAAACTTTCTACCAGAGGTCTTCCACCTCACCGCCTTCTTCAATCGCCATCATTTCCTGGGCGTATGCGTCGGCGGCGTCTTTGGGAGTAGCCGAACCATTTACAGGAAGTGTTTCTGTAGAGCCAATGGTTATATTAAGATCCAGGCCCAGTTCAAGTGGAACCACCTGCAGTTCGGGGGATAAATACATTTTCTTCATATTCTTCCCGTTTGCTTATTTAACCAAAATCTTCTTGCCATCCAGGATGTAGATGCCGCCTGTTACAGGACGTCCTACACGCTGGCCGTTCAGGTTGTAGTAAACACCTGTGTCCTTCTTCGAACCAGCATAGTCGAAGCCCAGACCGTTGATGTAGGTGGCCTCGCCGCTGTCTTCAAACACGAAGCGGATGGCTGCGCCATTTCCTATGCCGGAAGCAGGCAGAGACGCTGTTGGCAGTGGCAGATAAGCCTTGCCGGCAGCCAGCGTAGAACCATCCTCTACAGGATAGAAGCCCTCGCCACTCTCACCGTTAGTCAGGATGAAGTTCGTGTAGTCGCCATCCACCTGGTTGAGCACCGTAGCGCGGTTCACGCCTACCAGCAGGTTAGACACGACAGTGGATCCCGTTCCTGCAGGAATCTCGTAGTTGCCATTGTCGCCAATCAGCACCACGCCTGTACCCTTAGGTACGTCATACACGCGAGTCAGTATGGCATCGCCAGTGCTCGGAGTGAAGGCCGAAACGATGTAGGCTCTCACATTTTCCACAGTAGTGAAGTCGAGGTCCATCATCGAGCAGAAGGTGGCAATGTTGTGAGCGATTTCCACCTTGTTGGCAGATTCTTCCACAGCATTTTCAGTCACTCCCTTCAGATTGGTCCTAAGTTGATACAGAGAATTGATCAAGTTATCAATATCCCCACTCATGGTGTTGAAGGCTGTACCCATATCAGCGTAGAGATCAGCGTGGTCTTCACCCAGGGTGGACTCGCTGTTGGTCAGGTCAAGCTGATAGCC
Organism: Prevotellaceae bacterium UBA4359; assembly: GCA_002393555.1. Taxonomy (GTDB): domain Bacteria; phylum Bacteroidota; class Bacteroidia; order Bacteroidales; family Bacteroidaceae; genus Minthosoma. Next base: position 15,100 of record DGSP01000080.1, on the reverse strand, counting down.
TGCCAGATCGTCCGCCATCGTGCTCTTGTTAGTCTTTGCAACATTAACCTTTGCCTTGAGGTCATCCAATGCGGTTTCCAGACCAGATCTCAGTTCTGAAGAGAGATACTGTTCAAGGGCATCTTCTGCCTCAGCGATAGCGTCGTCAGCCTTACCCAGTTCGGTTGCCAAGTCGGCAAGCTTCGTGTTCAGATTATTAGCCTGCGGATAGAGAGGAGCCGCTGCGCCCAGGTTCGCGATAGCGTTGCTGATGGCGGTGAGAGCTGCGGGTACATTCTCCTCAGAACCATTGTCGTAGCCAGACTGATAGCCAGCTTTCAGACTGTTGGCATTGGTGATCATGGTCACTGACGCACCTGCCTCCTGCGCTGCCGTGATGGCAGTCTGGAAGTTGCCAAGAGCCGTATTGAGCTGAGCATACTGGTCAGCAGAAGTGTTCAGAGCCGAAGTCTGGGCGTTGATAGAAGTGATGGTGCTTGCCACATCTGCATCGGCAATGCTGCCGTCTGTGTAAGCTGCAGAAGCATCATTAAACACTGTGGTGGCCGTGCCAATTACACTCTGAGCAGCCTTCTGTTGCAGAGCCGTTTCGAGATCAGCAAGATGTGTGACCAGAGTTGCATAGAGTGCCACAGAGTTGTTGATGGCAGTAATCTGTGCCTCCAGCGCAGTCTTCTGTTCCGCAATCTTGTCATCGTCCACTGTACCAGCTTCGTAGGCGGCAAATGCGGTGTTATAGACGTTCTGAGCAGCAGTGCGAGTAGCTGCAGACATTGGTGTTTGCGCTGTCGTAGTCAAAGCGGTGTTCAGGTTGTCCAGAGCCTCCTTGAAGTCCTTGTAAAGGTTGATGGAGTAGGTCAGGTCTGTGATCAGCTGTTCGTGGCTTGCCACGCGGGCGGGGATGTCAGCGTCGGCAATCGTACCTTCGTTATAGAACTCCTTGGACTTATCAAGACGCAGGTTGGCCTTCGTCACGGTAGATTTAGCCACGCGAGCCTCATCCGTCGAGGCAGTAGCGATGGCCGCTTCAAGATTCGTAATGGCTGTGGCCAGCGTTGCGTAAGCTGCGGCAGAAGTGTTTACTTGCGGGATGACAGCTTCGATGTCCGCAATGATGCCATCGATGTCAGCGTCAGCAATGGCACCTGTCGCATAGTCATCCTGCAGGGCTTTAAGTCTGTTCACCTCGTCCACAAGGGTCTTCATGGCCTTCTTGCCCACTACAGGCTCGAGTTTTCCAAATGCAGTTGCCAAATCATTATACTTGCCCACGGAGTTGGTCAGAGCAGTTTGGGCACCCCCAAGCTCTGCAACTCGGGTTGCCACTTGGTCATCTGCAATAGCACCTTGAGCATAATCAGCCTGGGCTTGAGTCAAGAGCGTATTGGCATTGCTGCGCACAGATGCCGACGCCAGTGCGTTTGCGTACTGGGTAAGAGTTCCCTCCAGGTTGGTGATGGCCGTATTGAGGCCTCCGTAAAGTGTCACGGAGTTGTTGATGGCGGTAATCTGTGCATTCAGCTCTGTCTTCTGTGCCGCAATTTGGTCATCGTCCACTGTACCGGCTTCGTAGGCGGCAAATGCTGTGTTATAGACATTCTGAGCAGTGGTGCGAGTGGCGGCAGACATTGGTGTTTGCGCTGTCGTAGTCAGAGCGGTGTTCAGGTCGTCCAGAGCCTGCTTGAAGTCCTTGTAAAGGTTGATGGAGTAGGTCAAGTCTGTGATCAGCTGTTCGTGGCTTGCCACGCGGGCGGGGATGTCATCGTCAGCAATCGTACCTTCGTTATAGAACTCCTTGGACTTATTAAGACGCAGGTTGGCCTTCGTCACAGTCGATTTAGCCACGCGAGCCTCATCCGTCGAGGCTGTAGCGATGGCCGCTTCAAGATTCTTAATGGCTGTGTCCAGCGTGGCGTAAGCTGCGACAGAAGTGTTGATGTTAACTACAAGTGCATTCATGCTACTTGTAAGTGTCTCAGCAGCTTCATCGGACAAACTGCCAGCCTGATAACCCTCTTGGGCTTGTGTGAGCTTTTCACTGGCTTGATCTAACCAAGTCTTTGCCGCTTTCTTTTGAGCAGCGGTCTGCAAAGAGGTGATGGCATTGTTGAGGTTAGTGTATGCAGTGGCTGAAATCTGGATAGCATCGGCCTTATTGTAGAGAGTTTCCAATAGCTCTCCGACCTCGCTGTCAGCAATACTGCCTTCATTGTAGCCAGTCTTGGCAGTTCCAATCAACGTGTTGGCTTCGCTAAGAAGTGCCTGGCTCGCCTTCAATGCTGTGGCAGCCTCCAGATTGGAGATGGCATCATAAAGTTGACTGTAGAGGACGGGTGAGTTTTGTAAACCGCTGATAGCAGCACTCACGTCGTTCTTCAGTTGCTCGATTTGAGTGCCCTCATAGCGTGTATTGCCTCTGATTCCAGCCTCCAATGTGGTGGCGACATTGCGGGTGGCAGCAGACATCTTTTCATTTGCTGCATAGGCAATGGCTTCCTGCAGGTCGGCCAAGTTGGTGGAAACATCTTCCGAGAGGAAGAGATCCTTAGAGGCGATGACATCATCCTTCACGTTGTAGATATCGTTGAGCGCCTTGAACATTTTCTCACCATCCTCCGCGTCAATAGCGGTCTGTGCATCAGCCAGAGCCTGACTCAAAGTGGCGTACTCAGTCTTGCCCATCAGCATGTTAGCATACTGGTTCAGATCATCTATGGCCGTTTCCAGAACAGGCTGCACCACCTTGGGCTTGAAACCACGGTAGTAGAGTTTGAAGTTATCCCAAATGACCCAACTGTCACCGCCCTGAGACGAATTACCCTTCACACCGATCTGGAAGGCTTCGTTCGTATTGGCAATCAGACCGAATGCGGACTGCTTGTACATTCCAGCCGAGAAAGCAACTGCTGAATTGTACATCTCATTCGGATACCAATTTCCTTGACCGTCTGTATAGGGAGGAAGATTGGCAGGATACAATACGTTGGCATCTGTTGAATAGAGAGTGTTGACGGGAACGGATTCATCAAAAATATTAACGAACGGAGTTGCATTTTTGTTCAGATATACATAAACAGGTGCACCCTTTTCTTTCACAACAGGTTGTGTTTGCGCCTGATAAGCATTCCATGCATTGTCATCACGAAGGTAGCGGTAGAAACCCTGCACTTCAATCTCGTACACACCTACGGGGAATCCACTGCTAATGGTTTGGTATATATCAAAATTTGCATTGTTCCATGCTTCAAAGCACTTGTTTGTGGGTGTTCCTGCCACAGCAACATTACCACCAGAAGCGCGATTAACCGTCCATCCATATGTGCCGTCTTCATACTGTGGATTCTTTAGCAAGGCCGTCACATCTACATTTTCCTTATCGTCAGCGTTGTCAATAAGAGCTTGAATGTAGATGGGGAGTGCAATATCTATGGCCGTTTGCAGCTGTTCCATCGTGGAACTTTCATCCAAATAAACTGATTCCAAGCTGGAAGCGCTGCCTTTTACTGCATTAATCTTGTCAATCCACTCTTTCAGCTCCTGAGCCTTGTTGTAGATTGCCATATCAGTAGCAAGAGCCTCATAGTTTTCCACAGAGACAAGAGCCCAATCGACGTAGGCTTCATCTTCATCTTTAAACCCGTCGAGAGCCGTCGTATTACCCGTCTTGGGCAATCCGACATAAAGCCCTGCACCAGCATAATCTCCATAGTTTGTGTTTCTGGAAGAGGTACTAAGACGGAAAGTGCTGCCATTGTCCTCTACAGCGAAGTAATAGTCGCCCCAGCCATTTCTATCAACAAACAATTTACCTTCATCAGATCCTGGGTTGGCAAAGAAGGTGTTCTTCCATATACTACCATTGAGATAATCCCAGAAGAGATAATCACCATTACCAGTGGCTTCGAACTTCACGAGAAGACCTGTTTCTCCCACACTGGCTTGTGTTTCAAAACTGTTCCCATTTACGAAGAACTTACCGGAACCGACATTGTAGAGGTACGCCTCTTGATTTACAGCAAACCCCGAGGTTTGGTACGTCGGCTTTTGTCTGACACCATCCACAATGGTAGCCATCGCGCTGATGCTGGACAGCAACAACGAGCCGCACAATAGTAAAAGTCTGATTTTCATTGTGTATAAATAGGTTTTAGTGCTGTGCCCCCCTTCCAGCAGTTAACTATAGGTTTATAAAAAAGCGGGGAAACTGACTCATCACTCGTCCTGTCAGTTCGAGGTCTCCGTATGCCCCTTCAAGTGGAGGTGACGAAGTTCCGAACTGTCAAAAGAACAAAGCGATGAGACGCCTTTCGGTTGCAAATATACCACGTTTTGAATATCCTTCCAAATTTTTTTGAAAAAAATATAAAAAAGAAGAAAAAAAATGTGAAAAACGCAAGGAACAAAGTCAATGAGATGTTATGGCTCACTCGTAGATTCCTGTGTTTGTTTTCAGATTGTTATAAAGAAAAAAACAATAAAAAACACCACTCATGATGTCTGTGGCCTTCAGCCCAACGTCCTGTTCTTCCAGTCTTGTGCTTAAGAGCGAGCTCTTGCACAATCCAGAAGTACAGAACGGTTTTGTTCCAAAACACAGCCATCATGGTGGCAAAAACCTATTGGGATGATTTTATTATGGCATAAATAGTTTTTTAGCGAAGCGGTGTTTTTGCTCCTATTCTAAACACTGGATTTTGCAGGTGAGCCAAGATTCTTTCTTTTTTACACAAATTATCATTAATTGGCCATTAATATCTCATGAATTGTTTTATTTTTGATAATTCGTGGCCATTCGTGGTAATTGATGTTCAAAGAAGAACTCAGAAATAATTATCAATTCAAGTTTCGCAAGCTCCATTTTCGCAAGTTGTGAAAAAGGAGGAGGCTGTACACTCTGCACAGCCTCCTCCTTACATATAAAACAAAACGAAAACTTTCTACCAGAGGTCTTCCACCTCGCCGCCTTCTTCAATCGCCATCATTTCCTGGGCGTATGCGTCGGCGGCGTCTTTGGAGTTAAGGAGTTAAGGAGTTATCGCTACGCTCGTCCTGCGGACAGGAGGAGTTGACAACAACAAGAGTGCATACGGCACAACGACAAATGTGCGTAGCCGTTCTCAACATGATTTTCAAAGTTTGAGTTCTAAAATTCAAAGTTTGAGTTCTGCAACTCAAAGTTTAGGTTTTATAACTCAAACTTTAGAATTAAAGTCGATGTGCCTGTTAGCTTGAAGTGGATGTTCCACATTTGATGTAGTGGAGATGGCACAGAGGTGAAAGTGGAAACTCTTTTCGTTATCGGCAAATGATATAACCCAACTTTGACTACGTTGAGCTAAAGGTTCGCAAGTTGAGAGCAATAGCCACAAAAATCCGCTTAATCTGCTTCATCGTTCCAAAGGAACTTGTCTTTATACACATACCGCTTCGCGATGATGGAACGGATTTGGCGGATGAGAGCCTCGGGCGGCTCGATGGGGAGGTCGCTTTTTTTGTGTCTAAGGATTTGAGGATTAAAGGATTTTTTTCGGAAATCCGCTTAATCTGCTTCATCGTTCCAAAGGAACTTGTCTTTATAAACATACCGCTTCGCGATGATGGAACAGATTTGGCGGATGAGAGCCTCGGGCGGCTCGATGGCTTTGGAAAAAAAACTCCGTGGCGCACAAGCCACGGAGTCAGAAGAAAAAAATCCTTTTATCCTAAAATCCTTAGAAATAAGAAAACAAGGAGCCTTATTTGTTCACGATCACCAGACCGCCGTTCTGCGGGATGGTGACGGTGACTTTCTTGCCCGACTTGATGGTCTTGACGCTGCCGTTGAGCTGGGCATCGTCGCCATAAAGGAGCAAGTCAGCTCCCTTGCCATAGAGGGAGAGGTCGAGGGTCGTCTTCAGAGGCTGTTTGTCGGCATTGACACCCACGATGAACCAGTGGTCGCCTGCACGACGGGCAATGAGGGCATACTTGCCGGGGTAGCCGTCGATGGACTTCACCTCGTCCCATGTGGTGGGCACATTCTTCATGAAGTCTATCGCCCAGTCGGGAGCATCGGTGAGGTTGTTGGGAGCAAGGGCGAAGTGCTGCACGGAACTCTGGAAGAGCACGGCGGTGGCGAGGGCATAGACGTCGGAGGTGACGCGGTGGGTGCCCCGCTTGTTGTCAGCACTGTAGAATTTGTTGAGGGTGGAGCCGCCAAAGTCCATCGAACCAACCACATTGCGGATGAAGGCATGGGTGGCTGCATTGCGCGCCTCGGCATCGCAGGCACCCTGTCCGAAGTGGAGGTTCTCGGAGGCAAGGACGGCTTCGCTTGCCACATAGTTGGGATACATGCGCTCCCATCCGCGTGGGAGGGTGCAGCCGTGGAAGATGCAAAGGATGCCGAAGTCGTTGGCATCGGAGAGAATATCTTCGTAGAGCTGCATCATGTTCTGCTTGTCACCGCCAAAGAAATCGACCTTGATGCCACGGATGCCAGCCTTTTTCATCCAAGCCATCTCGGCACGGCGCTGGCGGCTCTTGTCCATCTTGCCGATAGGGGTCTGGGGCGCGTCGTTCCAAGAGCCGTTGGAGTTGTACCAAAGGAAGAGTCCCACCCCTTTCGTCTTACCATAGGCAGCGAGTTCGGCTATTTTGTCATAACCAATCTGACGATCCCAGAACGCATCAATGAGCACACTCTGATAGCCCATAGCCGCAGCGAAGTCGATGTAGCGTTTCTGCTCGTCGTAGTTGCAGCTGGAGTCCATGCCGATAATCCAGCTCCAGGCGCCTTTTCCGTAGATGTAGGGTTGCGATGCCTCATACTTGGGCTTCACGAGGTCGAAGGGCACGGTGGTCTCGACGATGTTGGCGAGGGTGGTGCCGAGGGTGATGGTGCGCCAAGGGGTTTCGCATGGCAGCGACACGGCAGCGGAAGTGGAGCCGAATCCGTTGCCTTCGCCCTGCTGGGGGAAGCCTATCTTGTAGAGACCGCCCTGCACGTTGAGCAGTCGGCTTGCCACATAACTGCCATCCACGCCTGTCTCGCTGAGGAGCACCCAGCCTTTGTCGCCCACGCGGAAAAGGCAGGGGAAGGTGTAGCCTTCGCCCCAGCCGTTCTTGCCCACTGGCTCGTCGTAGGAGTAGCTGGTCTCGTAGCTGGGTGAGGTGCGGGCAAATCCGCCCATGGGACGAGATTGAGGACAGAGGAAGGTAGTCGTTCCATCAGGAAGCGTGAAGCCACTTGCCTCCTCGTTCACCACACACACCTTGGTGTCGCGCTGTGGCAAGATGCGATAGCGGAAAGCCACGTCACGGTTGCTCACACGGAAGATGACATCCATCACCTTCTTACCTTGCTTTTCAAAGCTGCATACCGCCTCGGTGGCTTCGTAATCGACGTGACTCTGCTTGATGGTGCGCAGGTCGTAGGATTCCTTCACCGTCTTCACCTCGCAACTTGCCAAGGTCAGATCGGTGGTGTAATTGCCCATGTTGGTGTCCAAACCCAACGGTGAATTCTCAATCATCACGGTGGTGCCCTGACTGACACGATAGGTGGCTATTCCATTCTGATCCTCCACCACTACCGTCAGTTTTCCGTCGGGACTGTTGAAGGTCTTTTCGGTCGCCCATGCCGACGACCATGTGCCTGCCAAAACAAGCACTGCAAGAATCATTTTTTTCATAAATCGGTTATGTTTGATAGGTTTGTTGCCACAAAAGTACGAACAATTGTGGGAAAATGCTTCATCCTTTGTATCAAAATTTTGCAAAGAAGGCATAAAAGTCTCCCTTTTTGCAACATTTCTGCCTTATTGCACCAGTTGAATGCCACGCAGATAGACGCCTTCGGTGAGTGCCTTGAAGGTGAGCACGTGCCGCCCTTCTCCCAACTCCAGCGGCATAAAGCGGTAGGCATAGTTGCGCTGCACGTTCCGTTTCCACTCCTCGCTGCGGTCGTAAGTCTGGTAGTCGAACGTCTGCGCCTCTTCCCCATCGGCTGAGAGGGAGAAGGTCAGCCGGTCGCCTGCCACAGGATGGGTGGGGAGCAGATAGACATACACGCCACAGGTCTCTCTCGAAGTGTCAAACGTGAAGGCCTTTTCCTCGCCCAATGGTACCGATAGCCATGTGTCAGCCTCAAAAATCACCTGCCGCCTTTCTGCATCGGGATAGATGATAGGCTCGGTCACAGGCCCAAACACCGCCAGTTTGCGGGGTGCCATGTCCATGATGCCTTTCCAGCGAGGATTATTATTATATATATGTGTAAGCGTCACGATGCTGTCGTAGGCCTCTCCACTCCTTTCGGGCACGAGAAACTTGAAGTTCATCTGCGCCGCTGCCTGCACAGGGTATTTCACCAACTGGAAATAAGCCTGCCGGCGATGGGCTGGCACTTGCCCCTCCAAAGCCTCCACGGCATCGGACAGCCGCTGATAGTCTGCCACACGCTGCGCCACCGTCTCTTTTGTCCAGTCGAGAATGGGACGGAAGGTGTTCCAATATTTCTTGTCCGCCTCTTCCACGCGTGTGTAGCCCATGTGTTCGGGCTTGCGGTCGAATGCCAGGCGGTAGTGGTCGGTCATGAGGGAGGTGAGGGTGTCTGCCAATGTTTCGCCAAACTCACGCTCCATGAAGCGATGGAGGTCGGCCGTTTCGTCCGTTCCGTCCACCCCTTCCCATGCCATGTTGAGGAACTCCTCTATCTGGAACTCGGCGGGCTTGATGTCGCCCACATTGAGCACCCACATCCGACGGATGCCGCGCTGGTATGCCTCGGTGAGCTGTTGGCGCAGCAGAGCGGGCGAGAAAGTGCCCAACCAGAGGTAGTCGTGAGGGCGACCCCAATAAGAAACATGATAATAAAGTCCATTGCCCCCTTTGCGCGAGACCTCGACAGAATCGGGGAAATGGCGAATGTAGCCATAATTATCGTCTGTCCACATCAGCGTCACATCGTCGGGCACTCGCAAGCCTGAATGATAGATGTCGAGCACTTCTTTGTAAGGGACAAAAACTTGGGGGATGGAGGTCACGTCGGGGTTGACATGAACTGCCAGCAGGTTGCGCTGGTCATCTATCACCTCTTGCAGATAGTGCAGTTTTTCCTCCTTGGTCTTCACACCCTGCATGGAGCCGTCGTGCAGCCCACGCATGCCGATGGTATAGACCATATCCTGTCCCTTCACCTCTTCCAGACGCTCTGCCCAGAACTTCTGCACGTTCTCTCGGTTGGTCACATAGTTGTAATCCCCCTCCCCTCGCATCTTCCACTCGGTGGCTGGCGAAGTGCCCATCGGTTCGCAATGGCTGCCTCCCACATAGATGCCATACTTGTGTGCCATCTCACGGTTGCCCTCGATGGTGAAGAAAGGCTTGCTCACCTCGTGCATGGAGGGCCAGTAGTAGTTGGCTCTGAGCCGAAGCATCAGTTGGAAAATTCTTTCATTCGTGTCGGGGCCGATGACTCCGCCGCTCCAAGGCAGGATGCCCCAGTCCTCGTCGTTGATGAAGATGCCTCGATAGGCCACGGCCGGACGCTGCTCGCTCACAAAACCTTCCTTCAGCACCCACTCGCTTTTCCGCTCAGGCACACAGTCGGCCCACCACTCCCAAGGCGACACGCCCAGCAGCCTCGACATCTCCAGCAGTCCGTAGGCCACGCCGTGGGGGTCGGCCCCCGTCAGCCACAGTTGTCCATCCATCACCTCCAGCAAGAAACTTTCACGTGCCATACCTTTGTTCAGCACCACAATGATGCCAGCCTTCTTCGCTTTCTTCACCTCCACCAAACGGGCATCCAGCACTTTCGCCGCATCCTCTTTCAGCATCTCCAACGCCGTCCGCGACACAGGTTCGCTCGTCTCATCGAAGAAAATCGACATCTTTGCGCCTTGTTTCCACACAAAGTCTTGTGCCACAACCAGAAGAGCCGAGACACAGGCCATCAACATTAAAAGAGTTCTTTTCATATTTCACTCAGTTTTTTCGTGGCAAAGGTACGTTTTTTTGGTACGCTATCAAACAAATATGATACAGAAAAAGAAGTATTTCCAGCATTTTTTACATACCTTTGCATCCAAATAAAGTAAATATTCCCAAAACCAAATAACAAGAAAACGATATGGAAAGAACATGGCGCTGGTTTGGCAAGAAAGACAAGATAACGCTTGCCCAACTAAGACAGATTGGCGTGGAGGGCATTGTGACCGCCCTGCACGACGTGCCTCTTGGCGAGGTGTGGACACGTGAGAAGATTCACGACCTGAAGGCTTACATCGAGAGTTTCGGCATGCGCTGGAGCGTGGTGGAGAGTCTGCCCGTGGTGGAGACCATCAAGTATGGCGGCCCTGACCGCGACCACCAGATTGAGGTGTATAAAGAGAGCCTGCGCAACCTTTCGGCAGAAGGCATCCACTGCATCTGCTACAACTTCATGCCCGTGCTCGACTGGGCACGCACCGACCTCCTGCACGAGAACCCCAACGGCTCGACCAACCTCTACTTCAACTATGCCGAGTTTGCCTACTTCGACATCTACATCCTGAAGCGTGAAGGTGCCCGCGAGGAATGGGCCAAGTTTCAGTTCCCCAAAGGTGTGGGCGAGGGCCGCAACGTGCTGGCCGAGGCCGACGAACTGGCCAAGACGATGACCCCGGAGAAGGACCACGCACTGGTGGAGACCATCATCATCAAGACCCAAGGCTTTGTCTCTGGCAACTTCAGCGAGAACGACGAGGCTCCCATCCAGAAGTTCCGCGACTTCCTCAACCTCTACAAGGGCATTGACAAGGCACAACTCCGTGCCAACATGAAGTATTTCCTCGAGGCCATCATGCCCACTTGCGAAGAGTACAACATGGACATGTGCGTTCACCCCGACGACCCACCCATCGAGGTGCTCGGCTTGCCACGCATCGTGCGCACCGAAGAGGACATCGAGTGGTTCCTCAATGCTGTGCCCAACAAGCACAACGGCCTCACGTTCTGTGCTGGAAGCCTTTCGGCTGGTGCCTACAACAACGTGGTGGAGATGGCCAAGAAGTTTGCTTCACGCACCCACTTCGTCCATCTGCGCTCGTGCCACATCTTCCCCAACGGCGACTTCACCGAAGCCTCTCACCTGGGCGGACGTGCCGACCTCATCGAACTGTGCCGCATCTTCGAGCAGGAGAACCAACGCCGTACAGAGAAAGACGCCAAGCGCGTGGGCTTGCCTATGCGAGTCGATCACGGCATGACCTTCACCGACCAGCCCGGCGGCATCTTCGACGAGAGCAACCACGGCCACAACGCTGGCTACACCCTGTTGGGCCGTATGTTTGCCATGGGACAGGTGCAGGGCATCCTCGCCACCGTAGATAGAGAGTTAGGCATCGAATACAAACAACCCGGATTCTTTGATTAAGTGAAAAATGAAAAGTGAAAAGTGAAAAATCCAAGTTACTTTTGCTGACGAGATACCGACAAGCCGCATGGCTGGTAACTTAGATTTTTCACTATTCACTTTTCACTATTCACTTTAAGTTTTTCACTTCAAAAACTTTTTTGAAAGCATGAAACTGAACGATATTTTTTCCAGCAACTTCAACGCTGCTGAGTGGGAAGCCAAAGGCTACGAACTTCCCAAGTATGACATCAAGGCCGTGCGCGAGAAGACCGCCAAAGAGCCTACGTGGGTACACTTCGGCGGTGGCAACATTTTCCGCGCTTTCCCTGCCGCCATCCTCAACGATGCACTCAACACGGGCAAGTATGACCGTGGCGTGATTGTGGCAGAAACCTTCGACTTTGAAGTCATTGACAAGGCATACACACCTTACAACAACCTCTCCCTCGCCGTATCGCTCTGCAGCAACGGCACCATCGAGAAGAAAGTCATTGCCTCGGTGACAGAATCTCTCAAGGCCGACTACCAGTTCAGCGACTGGCAGCGACTCGTTGACATCTTCAAGGCTCCATCTCTCCAGATGATTTCCTTCACCATCACCGAGAAGGGCTACACCTACAATGAGGCCGACCTTGCCCGTGGCCTCAAGCCTGTCTTTGCGATGGGCAAGGTTTGTGCCTTGCTCCTCGAACGCTGGCAGTCAGGGGCGCTTCCCTTGACCGTGCAGAGCATGGACAACTGCTCCCACAACGGCGACAAGGTGAAGGCAGGTGTCCTCGCATACGCAGAGCGTTGGGTGAAGGACGGACTCGTGCCACAAGCCTTCCTCGACTATCTGACAGACGAAACGAAGATAACCTTCCCCTGGTCGATGATTGACAAAATCACTCCTCGTCCCCACGAGAAGGTGAAGGAAATGCTGGCCGCCGATGGCTTTGAGGACAACGACTACATCGAGACCGAGAAGCACACCTTCACCGCCCCCTTCGTCAATGCCGAAGAGGTGCAGTATCTCGTCATCGAAGACCACTACACCAATGGCCGTCCCCCACTCCACCTCGGCGGTGCGCTCTACACCACCCGCGAGACAGTGGATAAGGTGGAGACCATGAAGGTGACCACCTGCCTCAACCCGCTCCACACCGCCATGTCCATCTATGGCTGCATGCTCGGCTACACGCTCATCTCTGCCGAGATGGCCGACGAAGACCTCCGTCCGTTCGTGCAAAAACTTGGCTACATCGAGGCTATGCCCGTGGTGACCGACCCAGGCGTACTGAACCCCTACGAGTTCATCGGAGCCGTCATCAACCGCCGTCTGCCCAATCCTTTCATGCCCGATGCACCCCAGCGCATCGCCACCGACACGAGCCAGAAACTCCCCATCCGCTTCGGCGAGACCATCAAGAAGTATCTGGCGCGCGGACTCGACAAGAGCAACCTCGTCCTCATCCCCCTCACGCTGGCTGGCTATGCCCGCTACCTGAAAGGCATCAAGGACGACGGCACACCGTTCGAGCCTTCTTCCGACCCACTGCTCTCCGAGTTGCAAGCCATCGTGGCACCCCTCCAGATAGGCAAGCCCGACCAGGACTGGAGTTGTCTGAAGCAACTCTACAGCCGTGCCGACATCTTCGGGGTGAACCTCTACGAGGCAGGTCTGGGCGAACAGATTGAAGGCATGGTCAAGGAACTCTATGCAGGCAACGGAGCCGTGCGCAAGACCCTCCACAAGTACGTCTCAGCACGATAGCCCCACGGCCAGTTGAAGTGAAAAGTGAAAAGTGAAGAGTGAAAAATCTAAGTTACCTTCGTCATTGAGGAACAACTCGCATGGCAGGTAACTTAGATTTTTCACTCTTCACTTTTCACTTTTCCCTTTTCCTTCTCACTCTCCTCCCACGCCTTCAGCAAGGCCTCACGTTCCGCATCGTCAGTCCCCAGTTGTTCCACGAGTTTCAAGGCTCGCTTGTAGCGGCGGATTTTCTTGCGGTTGAACAGCGAAGAGATGGGACCCCGCAGATTGACGGTGGGTGCCCACGCCTTTTCCACCACCTTCTTGGGGTCATACTCCGAACGGCCAAAAGTCTTGTAGAACTGGTCGAGATTGTTCGACTCCACCACCTGCACCTCGGGCAGGAGGACACTTCCGTCATCCACCAGAGGCTGCACCCTCACCTGCTTGCGCTGCATGGCCATCCGCATCCACAACGAAGGGCGGTCGCGATGCGTGATGGCCTGCTCCTGCGCCATGTAGGCCGAGTCGGCACGAGCCATCCCACTGGCCGTGTAGCCCTCATAGCGGTAGAGGTCGCGGCAAAGCACCTGGGCACTCTCATAACTCTGGATGAGCCGAGGAAAGAACGGCGAAGCAAGACAGAGGCTGTCGTCGATGGGCATCTGGCGGAGGAAAGCATAATTGCCAATGTCGTAGGCCGCCTCAATGTCGGCATCCTGCTCCACCGACATCTGCCACCCCGACTGGTGCCGCTCCCCGTAGGTGTCGAGTTGCAAGGCTTTATAAGGCTCAAACTCAAAGAGCCACAAAGCAAACTGCAACTGCACATTGCACCGCGCCATCCGCCGCTCCTCCTCGCTGAAATGATGCACATCAGCCACATGGTCCACGCTGTCGAGAGCCTCCCCCATCCTGGCCGTCATGCGGCTGACAAACTCAGGGAATCGGCACCGTTCACGGTCAGCCTGAAAGTCAGCCTCCGCATAGAACGTGCAGAGAGAGAGGTCGTGCCGCAGCAGTTGCTCATACTTCATGGGGCGGCCCCCACTCCGCTCATAGCGGCTCACCCTCCAGTTCTTCTCCAGATAAATCGTCAGCGTGTCGCCCGGCTCCACATAGAAAGGGATGCGCCGGTTGCTGCCCGCCACAATCTCCCCATACAAAGGATGGTAAAGTTCAAAATCCAGCACCTCCATCGGGTCATCGTCCGCACTCCCATACTCCGAGCGCACCTTCCGCTCCTCCTTCGTGTAGAGGTCGGTCAACCAGAAATACATCAGACGGTTAAACCCCATCTGATGCCTCACCTCGATGCGGACAGGACGCGGCTTGGGCAAGGCCCAGACAGGCAAAGCCATCGCCCACAAGAGGCCGACGGCCACCCACACGATGAAAAGACGGAGATGACTCATGCGATGCCGAAACAAAAAAAGTGACACAAGCGGCAAAACGCCACAAAAACGCCACAAAGGTACTCCATTCCCTCCACCCCCACAACTTTTTTATTTTTCTTTAGCACACCCTCCCCACCTTTTAACGTTAGTTCAGCCATAAGAAAAGTTCTAATGATTATCCGCACCACCAAAGTCCCGAAGGGACGATGAGACCACAGGCAGGCGGTGGAGTGAGCGGAGCGAACGGAACCCCTGCTGACGGGTGCAACCCCTGCCCAAGCCCCGAAGGGGGCGACGGACTCTTCCGGCGTTTACTTTCCTTCCTGAGTCTGTCACTCCTTCGGAGTTCCCTTCGGGGTGTTCTACATCAGCAGGGGTTCCGTCCTTTCAGGACTCCACCACCTGCCTGTGGTCTCATCGTCCCTTCGGGACTTTGGTGGTACGATTGCGGATAATCATAAAAAAATCCATTCAAAATCTTTCAAAATTCTACTTCTATTTGGAAGATTTGGGAAGATTTGAAGAATTTCTCGCGAAGCGACTCCTTATACCGAACTGACGTTATTAAGTAGGTGAACAAAAATAGTT
>DGSP01000009.1 GCA_002393555.1 Prevotellaceae bacterium UBA4359 | reverse complement strand
CATTGTATAAGATAATTTTGTGTAGTTACTTAGAAGAAAAAAGCATTTCATTTTCTCTATTTTTCTTATTTTCTTTTGTTTTTTCTTGTTTTTTGGGGGCCGCCAAAGGCGTTATTCTTAGACCGAACTCACGTTGTAAAAGCGGTAAAAATCGTTAATATTGGGAACATTTGCTGTGTGCAAAGGAAAATTTTTGTATCTTTGCCGACAAAATGGCGAAAAAAGATGATTACTATCAAACAAGTAGAGACGAAAAAGGAACTGAAAAGGTTCATCAGGTTTAATTATGAGTTGTATAAGGATAATCCTTATTCGGTGCCTGACTTGTATGAGGATATGCTGAACACGTTCTCGGAGAAGAATGCGGCGATGGAGTTTTGCGAGGCGGCTTATTTCTTGGCTTATCGTGAGGACGGGACGCTGGTGGGGCGTGTGGCGGCTATCATCAACAGGAAGGCGAACGAGCAGTGGGGATTGAAGACGGTGCGGTTTGGGTGGATTGACTTTGTGGATGATGAGGAGGTGAGCGAGGCGCTGCTGCGGAAGGTGGAAGAGTGGGGCAGGGAGCGTGGGATGACGCAGATTGAGGGGCCGCTGGGCTTCACGGACATGGATGCGGAGGGGATGCTGATTGAGGGTTTTGAGGAACTCTCGACGATGGCGACTATTTATAATTTTCCTTACTATCAGTGGCATGTGGAGAGGCTGGGCTTTGAGAAGGCGGCTGACTGGGTGGAGTTGCTGATGACGGTGCCGAAGGAGACGGGCATGCCGGAGCGGTTGTCGAGGATTGCGGAGATTGTGATGAAGAAGTATGACTTGCGCATCAAGAAATATACGTCGTCGAAGAAGATTGCCAGGGACTATGGGCAGGAGATTTTCAGGGTCATCAATGAGGCATTCAGGCCGCTGTTTGGCTACAGTGAGTTGAGCCAGAAGCAGATTGACCAATATATCAAGATGTATCTGCCTGTGCTGGACTTGAAACTGGTGAGCCTGATTACGGAGGCTAACGGCAGGCTGGTGGCTGTGGGCATTTCGATGCCGTCGATGTCGAGGGCGCTGCAGAAGGCGAAGGGGAAACTCATGCCTTTCGGTTGGTGGCACTTGCTGAAGGCGCTGAAACTGAAGAAGCCGAAGACGCTGGACTTGATGCTGGTGGGTGTGCTGCCTGAGTATCAGGGCAAGGGGGTGAATGCCATCTTGTTCTACGATTTGCTGCCTATCTACATCAGCGAGGGTTATGATTATGTGGAGACGAACCCGGAACTGGAACTAAACGACAAGGTGCAGCAGCAGTGGATTTATTTTGAGCGGAGGCAGCACAAGCGGAGAAGGTGCTATAAGAAGGCGATAGCCCCCCAACCTGCGAAGGGGGAGGGCTGACGCGATGCACGTGAACCCGATGGTTTGATTTCAAGACTAAAAAAATGGCAGAAGAAAAGATAAATGACCAAGACCGCGTTAGCCCTCCTCCTTCGGGGACTGGGGGTAATTATGACGATGCGAACATCATCACGCTGACGGGTGTGGAGCATATCCGCCTGCGTCCGGGCATGTATATTGGCCGCCTGGGCGATGGCAGTCATGCGGAGGATGGTATCTATGTGCTCTTGAAGGAGATTGTGGATAACAGCATCGATGAGTTCAAGATGCAGGCTGGCAAGCGCATTGAGGTGGAGGTGATGGAGAACCGTGCTGTGGCGGTGCGCGACTATGGGCGTGGCATTCCTCAGGGCAAGATGATTGAGGCGGTGAGCATTCTGAACACGGGCGGCAAGTATGACTCGAAGGCTTTCCAGAAGTCTATCGGACTGAACGGTGTGGGCACGAAGGCGGTGAATGCGCTGTCGAACCGCTTTGAGGTGAGGAGTTACCGCGACGGGGTGGTGCGCACGGCTGTGTTTGAGAAGGGTAAACTGGTGGACGACCAGACGGAGAAGACGACGGAGGAGAATGGCACCTACATCTATTTTCAGCCCGACGACACGCTGTTTCTGAACTATCGGTTCCAGGATGAGTTTGTGAGCAACATGCTGCGCAACTACACCTATCTGAACACGGGCCTGGAGATTTACTACAATGGCAGCCGCATCGTGAGCCGCAACGGTCTGAAGGACCTTCTGAAGGACACGATGGATGCGACACCGCTCTACGACATCATCCACCTGAAGGGCGATGACATCGAGATTGCTTTCACCCACACCAACCAGCAGTATGGCGAGGAGTATCACTCGTTTGTGAACGGTCAGCACACCATTCAGGGCGGCACACACCAGAGTGCATTCAAGGAGCATATTGCCAGGACTATCAAGGAGTTCTACGGCAAGAACTATGAGTATAGCGACATCCGCTCGGGCATCATTGCCGCCATTGCCATCAATGTGCAGGAGCCGCAGTTCGAGTCGCAGACGAAGATTAAACTCGGCTCGCTCACGATGGAGCCGAACGGCGGGGTGAGCGTGAACAAGTTTGTGGGCGACTTTGTGAAGACAGAGGTGGATAACTACCTGCACAAGAACCTGGAGGTGGCGGAGATTCTCGAAGAGAAGATACGTGCTAACGAACGCGACCGAAAGGCCATTGCAGGAGTGACCAAACTGGCGCGCGAGAGGGCGAAGAAGGCGAACCTGCACAACCGCAAACTGCGCGACTGCAAGATTCACCTCAACGACCCCAAGGGCGACCAGAAGGAGGAGAGTTCCATCTTCATCACCGAGGGCGACTCAGCCAGCGGCAGCATCACGAAAAGCCGCGATGTGATGACTCAGGCGGTGTTCTCGCTCCGTGGAAAGCCGCTCAACTCGTATGGGCTGACGAAGAAGGTTGTGTATGAGAACGAGGAGTTCAACCTCTTGCAGGCGGCTCTCAACATAGAGGACGGCATTGACGGACTGCGCTACAACAAGGTCATCGTGGCCACCGATGCCGATGTGGATGGCATGCACATCCGACTGCTCATGATTACGTTCTTCCTGCAGTTCTTCCCCGAACTCATCAGGACGGGACACGTGTATATCCTGCAAACGCCGCTCTTCCGTGTGCGCAACCGAAAGAAGCGCATCAAGAAGGCTGTGCTGGAGAAGTATATGGCTGAGCATCCCGACAGCAAGGGCGACTTCATCACCATCTACTGCTACAGCGACGAGGAACGCCAGAAGGCCATCGAGATGCTGGGGCCAGAGCCTGAAATCACCCGATTCAAGGGACTGGGCGAGATTTCGCCCGACGAGTTCAAGAACTTCATCGGCCCCGACATGCGGCTGGAGAGCGTGACCCTGCGCAAGACCGACCAAGTGAAGGAGTTGCTGGAGTACTACATGGGCAAGAACACCATGCAGCGACAGAACTTCATCATCAACAACCTGGTCATCGAGGAAGACAAACCCGAGGAGGACACCGAACTGGAGGAGGAGGAAGGAGAATGAAGAAGATAGCCTTGTTTGCCGGGAGTTTCGACCCGTTCACCATTGGCCATAAGGACATCGTGGACCGCGCCTTGCAGAGTGTGGCCGACGAGGTGATTGTGGCCATAGGAACCAACATAGAGAAGCACTATATGTTCTCGACCGACGAACGCATGGAGGCCATCCGCCGAGTGTATCAGGACAACCCACGAGTGCGGGTGGAAGCCTACGAAGGACTGACCACCGACTTTGCCAAGAGGGTAGGGGCGAGTTTCCTCCTTCGAGGGGTGCGGAGCGTGAAAGACTTTGAGTTTGAGCGCGACATTGCCGAGGTGAACCGCCACCTCACCGGCATCGAGACTGTGCTGCTCTTCGCTGCTCCCTCACTGGCCAGCGTCAGTTCCAGCGTGGTCAGAGAACTGATTTCCTATCACAAAAACACAAAAGAATTTCTCCCATGAAACAAAGACTCACATGGATATGGGTGCTGCTGGCCATCAGCACCACGCTCATGGCCCAACAGCAGAAGAACAACGTGATGGACATGCAGATACGCAAGATTATCTATGCACAAAGTGCCATCAGTCAATTGTATGTGGATGAGGTAGATTTGACAAAGATGACTGAAGATGCCATCAAGGGCATGCTGAAGGAACTCGATCCACACTCCACCTACACACCGGCCAAGGAGGTGGAGGCCCTGAACGAGCCACTCACAGGTTCCTTCGAGGGCATCGGCGTACAGTTCAACATGAACGAAGACACACTCGTGGTCATTCAGCCCGTCAGCGGAGGCCCCTCAGAGAAAGTGGGCATCTTGGCCGGCGACATGATTGTGGCGGTCAACGACTCCGCCATCGCCGGTGTGAAGATGTCGAAAGAAGAAATCATGAAGCGGCTCCGAGGCCCCAAAGGCACCAAGGTGCATCTGGGCATCATCCGCCGAGGAGTGAAAGGGGTGCAGAAGTTCACGGTGACCCGCGACAAGATACCTGTCTATACCATCGATGCTTCCTACATGATAGACCCCACCACGGGCTACATACGCATCAGCAGTTTCGGAGCCACCACCAACGCAGAGTTTATCAAGGCGGCCACAAGCCTGCTGGCACAGGGCATGAAAGACCTTGTCATCGACCTGCAAGGCAACGGCGGAGGCTATCTGCAAGCCGCCGTTGACCTCTCCAACCACTTCCTCGACCAGAACGAGATGATTGTCTATACCGAAGGCCGCACTGTGGGCCGCCACGAGTATCACGCCACCAGCGGCAAGATGAACATACGCCGCGTGGTGGTGCTCGTCGATGGCTACACCGCCTCTGCCGCCGAGATTCTCTCCGGGGCCTTGCAAGACAACGACCGAGGCATTATCGTGGGTCGGCGCACCTTCGCCAAAGGACTGGTGCAACGGCCTATCGACCTGCCCGACGGCTCGCTCATCCGGCTCACCGTGGCCAACTACTACAGCCCAGTGGGACGCTGCTTCCAGAAACCCTACGTGAAGGGCGACAAGAAAAAGTATGACATGGACATGCTCGACCGACTGAACAGCGGCGAACTGATGAGTGCCGACAGCATCCACTTCCCCGACTCGTTGAAGTACACCACTCGGGGGGGACGCACAGTCTATGGCGGCGGCGGCATCATGCCCGATGTCTATGTGCCGCTCGACACCACCCGCTACACCCGTCTGCACCGAGAACTGGCTGCCAAGAGTTGCATCAACACCACTACACTCAAGTGGATAGACCTCAACCGCAAACGTCTGGTGAAGGAATACGACGTGGAGACCTACCACAAGGCGCGCACTCGGCAAGCCAACGACAAGAGTTACAAACTCGCCGACCTCCGCACAGGCTTCGAACGCTTCAAACGAGAGTTCACCGTTCCGCAAGACATGCTCGACATCCTCGTGGCCAAGGCTAAAGAAGAGAAAATAGAATATACCGACTCCACTTTCCAGGCTACACTGCCCATCCTGAGGCAGCAACTGAAAGCCCTCGTGGCGCGCGACCTCTGGGACATGTCTGAATACTTCGAAATCATGAATTCCAACAGCGAAATCTACCAGCGCGGCCTCGAAGCCATCAAAAACGAGGAACTCTTCCAAAACATCAGTTCCCGCTAACGCCCAGTTCCCAACTCCTAACCCCTAAATTCCAACTCCCCATGATTACCTACACCACCGACGGAGTGAAGATGCCCGCCATCCGTCGCCGCGACACCAGTGCATGGATTAAGGCTGTGGCCGCCACCTATGGCAAAAGGGTGGGGGACATCGGCTACATCTTCTGCAACGACGAGAAGATACTGGAGGTGAACCGCCAGTATCTGCAGCACGACTACTACACTGACATCATCACCTTCGACTACAGCGACGATGCCCTGCTCACAGGCCGCAAAGACACCATTGCCGGCGACCTTTTCATCAGCCTCGACACCGTGCGTTCCAACGCCGAGCAACAAGGCACCACCTACGACGAAGAGTTGCACCGCGTCATCATCCACGGCATCCTCCACCTCTGCGGCATCAACGACAAAGGACCTGGAGAGCGAGAGGTGATGGAAGCAGCGGAAAACAAAGCACTGGCCCTGCTGAAAAAAGACTAAAAAGACTATAATGACTAGAATGGCTAGATAAACTAGGAAGACTAGAATGACTAGGAAGACTAGTAGAACTAGAAAAACAAGAAATTCAAACCCTATCAACAATGAACATCTTTCAACACGTTTCCGACATTGGCGACCTCAGCAAAGCCCTCGACGAGGCTTTCGAAATCAAGGCCGACCGCTATAAGTATCAAGCACTTGGCAAGAACAAGACCGCCATGCTCATCTTCTTCAACAACTCGCTGCGCACCCGCCTCTCCACCCAGAAGGCAGCCCTCAACCTCGGCATGAACGTCATCGTGCTCGATGTGAACCAAGGGGCGTGGAAACTGGAGACCGAGCGTGGAGTCATCATGGAGAGCGACAAGAGCGAACACCTTCTGGAGGCTATTCCCGTGATGGGCTGCTACTGCGACATCATCGGTGTGCGCTCCTTCGCCCGCTTCGAGAGCCGCAAGGACGACTACGAAGAGAAGATACTCCAGCAGTTCATCCAGTACAGCGGCCGTCCTGTGTTCTTCATGGAGAGTGCCACCGTGCATCCCCTTCAGGCTTTTGCCGACCTCATCACCATCGAGGAGTATAAGAACAAAAACCACATCGAGCCGAACCCCCTCTTTGGCGGACAACCTGTTGAGCGCACACCCAACCGTCGTCCCAAGGTGGTGCTCTCGTGGGCTCCACACCCCAAAGCACTCCCGCAGGCCGTACCCAACTCCTTTGCTGAGTGGATGAACGCCGCCGACGTTGATTTCGTGGTCACTCATCCCGAAGGCTACGAACTCGACCCGCAGTTTGTGGGCAATGCCCGTGTGGAGTACGACCAGATGCGCGCCTTCAAGGGAGCCGACTTCATCTATGGCAAAAACTGGAGTTGCCCCGGCGTGACCCGTCCCGAAGACTACGGAAAGGTGTTGGGCGACTACCACGACTATGCCGACTGGACCATCTCCGACCGCCAGATGGCCGTGACCAACCATGCCTTCTTCATGCACTGCCTGCCCGTGCGCCGCAACATGATTGTGACCGACGACGTGATTGAGGCACCCACCTCCATCGTCATCCCCGAGGCTGCCAACAGGGAAATCTCTGCCACCGTGGTGCTCAAGCGGATGCTGGAAGGACTAAAATAGAAGACTATATTGGCTAGATAATCTAGAAAGGCTAGATAGACTAGATAATCTAGAAAAACTAGAATGGCTAGATAGGCTAGAAAGGCTAGAAAAAAACTATACAACTAAAAAGGCTGCAATCAACTTGCAGCCTTTTTCTTTGCCCGGAGCATGCACCATGCTCCTAATATCACGAAGGGAATGCTGAGCAGTTGGCCCATGTCCAAGAGCATTCCCTGCTCGAAATCCACCTGTTCTTTCTTCAGAAACTCGATGAAAAAGCGGAAGGTGAAGATGGTGGCAAGGCAGAAACCGAAATAAAAGCCCGTTCCGACCGCTGTGGGCGACTTTTCGGGCATGCCCTTGGTCTTGTACCACCGCCAGTAAATCATCGCTCCTGCGGCAAAAATGACGAGGTAGGCGAGGGCTTCGTACAGTTGTGCCGGATGGCGAGGCACCAGTTCACCATCCACCATCGCCTCATGGCTGTGGAAGATGAAGGCCCAAGAGACATCGGTCACATCGCCCACAATCTCCGAGTTCATCAGATTGCCCAACCTGATGCAGCAGGCCGTCATGGGCACAGCGATGGCAATGTTGTCCATCACCACCCAAGGTTTCAGTTTCATCTTGCGCCAATAGAGCACCATGGCGATGATGAGGCCGATGGTGCCGCCATGCGAGGCCAGTCCTTCGTAGCCCGTGAACTTCCATGAGCCATCGGGCATCTGGTGCATCGGCAACAGCATTTCCCAAAAGCCCTTCATGCTGGTCAGGTAGTAGCCTGGTTCGTAGAAGATGCAGTGACCCAGTCGCGCCCCTATCAGCACACCCAGAAAGCAGTAGAAGAACAGCGGTTCAAACTTCTCCTCCTCTATCTTCTGCTGCCGATACAGTTGCTGCACAATAAGATAGGCCAACAGCAGACCCACACACCATAGCAGCGAGTACCACCTCACGCTGAAAGAGCCTATCGAAAAAGCCTCCACAGAGGGCTGCCAGTCTATGAAAAGCGTCTCCATTCTTTTTGAGTTATAGTGATTATATGTTTCTTAGGGTTTCCTAGGCTATCCTAGGCAGTCCTAGGAAAGCTTAGGCTTAGACATTAAACCTGAAGTGCATGATGTCGCCGTCCTGCACCACATAGTCCTTGCCTTCCACGCCGAGTTTTCCGGCCTCTCTCACAGCCGCCTCGCTGCCATACTTGATGTAGTCCTCATACTTGATGACCTCGGCACGGATAAAGCCTTTTTCAAAATCAGTATGGATGACTCCTGCACACTGCGGAGCCTTCCATCCCTTGCGGAAAGTCCACGCCTTCACCTCCATCTCGCCGGCGGTGATGAAGGTCTGCAAGTTCAGCAGGGCATAGATGGCCTTGATGAGGCGGTTGCAGCCGCTCTCCTCCAAGCCCATATCCTCCAAGAACATCTGCTTCTCCTCATAACTCTCCAGTTCGGCAATGTCGGCCTCGGTCTGGGCGCTGATGATGATGAGTTCTGCCTCTTCGCCCTTGATGGCCTCACGCACTCTCTCCACATAGGCATTGCCCGTCTTTGCGCTGGCATCATCCACGTTGCACACATACAGCACCGGCTTGGTGGTGAGCAGGAACATCTGCTTGGCCGCCAACACCTCTTCATCGTTCTCAGGCACGACGGTACGTGCCGAAAGCCCCTTCTCCAGGGCCTCCTTATAGCGCAGCAGCAGCCCATATTCCACTTTGGCATTCTTGTCGTGGCCCACATTGGCCAGTTTCTCCGTCTTCTTCAGGCGGGCCTCCACCGTTTCGAGGTCCTTCAGTTGCAATTCCGTGTCGATGATTTCCTTATCCCTCACTGGGTCAACCGAGCCGTCCACATGCACAATGTTGCCGTTGTCGAAACAACGCAGCACGTGGATGATGGCATCGCACTCCCTGATGTTGCCCAGAAACTGGTTGCCCAGTCCCTCGCCCTGACTCGCGCCTTTCACCAGTCCGGCAATATCCACAATGTCGCACACAGCCGGCACAATCCGTCCCGGATGCACCAGTTCGGCCAGTTTGGTCAGTCGCTCGTCGGGCACACTCACCTGTCCCAACTGCGCGTCAATCGTACAAAAAGGAAAGTTTGCCGCTTGCGCCTTTGCGCTCGACAAACAATTAAACAGCGTTGATTTACCCACATTCGGCAAACCCACAATTCCTGCTTTCAAAGCCATATCTTACTCTTTTTCTGATTGTCTGTTACTTAATTTGGTGCAAAGTTAGGCAAAATTCGCCGAAAAAGCCTAACTTTGCAGCCGAATTTGACGATTCGTCAAGAATTTAACCACTAAAAACTCATTACGAATGGATAAATTAAGTTATGCGCTCGGTCTCGGCATTGGGCAGCAACTGAAGCAGATGGGGCTGAAAGGCAGCCTCGTGATTGAAGATTTCGCTGCATCCATCGCCGACGTGCTTGCCGACAACGACCTGAAGGTGAGCCATCAGGAGGGTCAGCAGATTGTCAACACTTTCTTCCGCGAACTGGAACAGAAGCAGAACGCAGCCAAGGCTGAGGCAGGAAAGGCTGCCAAGGAGGAGGGTGCCAAGTTCCTGGCCGAGAACGCCAAGAAGGAGGGCATCAACGTGACCAAGAGCGGTCTGCAATATGAGGTGCTGACCGAGGGCACAGGCAAGAAGCCGAAAGCCACCAACACCGTGCGCTGTCACTACGAGGGCCGCCTGCTCGACGGCACCGTGTTCGACAGCAGTTACAAGCGCAACCAGCCTGCCGACTTCGGCCTGCAACAGGTCATCGCCGGCTGGACCGAAGGTGTGCAACTGATGGGCGAGGGCGCCAAGTACCGCTTCTACATCCCCTACATGCTGGCCTATGGCGAGGGTGGGGCAGGAGCCATGATTCCACCTTTCGCCACCCTCATCTTCGATGTGGAACTCTTGAAGGTGCTCTGACAGAAAACCAACCAAAAGGACAACTCCAATTCCTCAAAACAGGTGTGAGTCACACCTATCCCATAGGTCTGAGTCACACCCCTACCATAGGTGTGAGTCACACCTGTTTTGAGGCAACGGAAGTGTACCAAAAGGACAACAAGAAGGGGAATGAACCTGACAGGCTCATTCCCCTTCTTGTGTGGATGGAGTTGCGACTGAATCGCAACACATTATATAAAAAATGGAGGACTGAAAGGGAGGCTTATCCCTTGTAGGCTTGCACCTCTCGCATGACGCGGAGGAAGTTGCCGCCCCAAATCATCTGAATCTGCTCATCGGTGTAGCGTTCGCGCAGCAGCCGGCGCGTGAAGTTGATGAGTTCGCTGGCCGAGGCACAGCCACGAATGCCACCGTCGCCGTCAAAGTCGGTGCCAATGCCCACGTGCTCAATGCCCATCACGTTGACCATGTGGTTGAGATGCTCAATGGCATCGAGGATGGTGGCCTCGGTTACACCCTGGGCCGATGAGCCAAAGGCACGAACCTGATTCTGCGGGTTATAATCGACGGAGTCCTTCACAAGGAATCCGTGGTAGAGCGTCACCTGAGCCACACCGCCGGCCTTGGCCAGTGCGCGCATCTGCTCGTCGGTCAGATTGCGCGGATGGTCGCACAGAGCACGGGCAGAGGAATGGCTGCACACGATGGGCGTCTTGCTCAGGCGGAGAGCATCGTAGAAACTGTCCTCGCTGGCATGGCTCAAATCGACCATCATGCCCACGCGGTTCATCTCCTGAATCACTTTCGCCCCAAACTCGCTCACACCGCCATGTTCGTGCTGCCCACGGGCAGAGTCGCAGATGTCGTTGTCGCCGTTGTGGCAGAGAGTCATATACACCACGCCTCTCTCGCGGAACTTCTCCACGTTGCTGAGGTCCTTGCCAATGGCATAGCCGTTCTCGATGCCGAGCATGATGGCGTGCTTGCCCTCACGCTTCAGGTCCCAGAGGTCGTCGGGCGTGTAGGCAATATCGACAGCGGTGCAGTTCTGGGCTGCCATCTCTTCTATCTGAGTGAGAATCTGGTTGGCCTTGGCTGTGGCATTCTCCAGCGATGCCTCGTCGCGCTCCTGCTGCTCCAGATAGGCTACCATGATGGTGGCATCGAGGTGTCCTTCGGTCATCTTGTGGAGGTCAACGAGTATCTTGGGGTCGCGCGAGGCGAAGTTGATGCCCTGACGGAAGAACATAGGTGTGTCGCAATGGCTGTCGAGAGTGAGCATCTTGCCGTGCAGGGTCTTGGCCCGCTTGAACTCGGTGCTCTCGTCGATGAGCCAGTCGAAGATGGGCATCATGAAGTGGTCGCCGCGCAGGATGTAGGTTTCGGGATGCCACTGTACGGCCAAGATGGACTTGAACTCGCTGCTTTCCACGGCCTCGATGATGCCGTCCTCGCTCACGGCAGAGACTTTCAGACCGGGAGCCACGTCTTTGCAGGCCTGGTGGTGGAAGGAGTTGACGGCCAGCCTGTAGGTGGGTTCCGTCTGCTGCAACTCGGTTGCAGCACATTCGGCTGGTACAACATTCGCTCCGCCGAGAAACTCGGAGAACAGCGAGGCCAGCAGGGAGGTGGCGGTGAAGCGCACCGTGTGGGAGGGGAAGCGGCGGTCTTGGTCCTGGCTATGCTTGATGTGGGTGCCTTTGCGCTGGGAGTAGATATCTTGGTAGTTGGTGCCACCAAGGGCCGCGTTGATGACTTGGATGCCTTTGCAGATGCCCAGCATGGGAATCTGACGGTCGTAGGCCATGCGGGCCAAAAGCATCTCCTGCATGTCGCGTTCGGGCGTGATGCTGTGCAGTTCGCGGATGGGCTCCTCGCCCAACAGCAGGGGGTTGATGTCGCCACCACCGCTGAAGAGGATGCCGTCGAGGCGGTCGAGCAGTTCGCCCAAGCGGTCGTCGGGCCAGAAGGGAGGAATGATGAGGGGGATGCCGCCAGCCTGCAGCACCGACTGATAGTAGCCTTCGGCCAAGGTGCAAGTCTCGTTGGCGTAGTTGCCCGTGATGCCGATGAGCGGCTTGGGTTCATCGGTGTTGAAGTCACCGTGGAGGTCGGTGTAGAGACCTTTCCAGTTGTATTCTTCCATAGACATGTGAATATTAGGTGAAGCGGGGGAACCGCTTCACGCTGGTGGGGGGGTTATTTCTTTTTTTTCTTCTTGAAAGCCTCGTAGAAGGGCTGTGACTCCACCTGCCCTTCGAAGAACTTGGCCCATGCGGCTGCTCCTCGGGGGGTGTGGTCTTCGGTGTGTCCGTTCTCTTCGTGGCGAGGTTTGGCCGCACCTCCGCGTATCACACCGCTGCCTTTCTTAGGCTTTCGGTCGTCTGCCCAACGGCCGCCACGGTCGCCACGACGGTCGGCACGACTGGCATTGCGCTCGCCCCTCACGGAACGGGATCCTCCTTCATCATCTTTTCTGCCACGTTTCTTCTCGCCGCCACGCTGGCCTTCGGGCTGGTCGGTCACTTCCACATTCACCATGCGGCCATCGAAGTCGGTGCCGTTGAGCACGTTGAGCACGGCTTTCGTCTGCTCTTCTGGCACCTCGAAGAAGGAGAAGTTCTGCATGAGGTCGATGCGGCCCAGGTCGATGTGCTGACCCTGTGCCACACGGTTGATGAAGCCCATGAAGACCTTGGGGTTGATGCCGTCTTTCTTGCCCAGATTGATGAAGAGGCGCGTGTAGCCAGCCTCAGCAGTGCGGCTGCGCTCACCGCCACGAGAGCGGCCTCCACGGTCGCCACGGACACGTTTCTCGCCAAAGCCGTCGGCCTTGCCCTTGCGGTCGCCTTTCTCCGAGGGCTGGATGATTTCGGGGGCATTCTTGTAGTAGTTGAGGAAGGTGTTGAACTCCATCGACACCATGCGCTTGATGAGGTCTTCCTTCTCCATCATGTCGAACTTGCGATAGACCTCGGGGAGGAAGGGAGCAATCTCCTCTTCATCCACCTCGACCTTCTCGATGTCGTCGATGACTTTATAGAGTTGCTTGGCACAGATTTCCTGACCCGTGGGCAGGATGCCAGGCACAAACTTCTTCTGTATCTGCTTCTCGATGGCGCGCACCTTTCCTTTCTCCTTCACGTGGATGATGGAGATGGAGGTGCCGGAACGTCCTGCACGACCCGTGCGGCCCGAACGGTGGGTGTAACTCTCAATGTCGTCGGGCAGGCCGTAGTTGATGACGTGGGTGAGTTCGTCCACGTCCAGGCCACGCGCTGCCACATCGGTGGCCACGAGCAGTTGCACACGGTGCTGACGGAACTTCTGCATGGTCAGGTCGCGCTGTGCCTGCGAGAGTTCGCCGTGGAGGGATTCGGCATTGTAGCCATCGCGAATGAGTTTGTCGGCCACCTCCTGTGTTTCCATGCGGGTGCGGCAGAAGATGATGGCGTAAATCTCTGGATAATAGTCGGCTATGCGCTTCAGGGCGTTGTACTTGTCGCGCGCACTGACCATATAATAGATGTGGTTCACATGCTCAGCCCCTTCGTTGCGGCTACCCACCACAATTTCCTTGGCATCGTGGAGGTAGTTCTTGGAGATGCGCTCTATCTCCTTGCTCATGGTGGCGGAGAAGAGGAGCGTGTTGCGCTCGGCTGGCACACCAGCCAGGATGGCGTCGATGCTCTCGGAGAAACCCATGTTGAGCATCTCGTCGGCCTCGTCCAGCACCACGTTCTCCACGGTGCCAAGTTTGGCCACCTTGCGCTCCATGAGGTCAACCAGGCGGCCAGGCGTGGCCACGATGACTTGTACACCTTTCTTCAGCGCACGAATCTGAGGCTCGATGCTCGCACCGCCATACACGGCCAGCACGTGCAACCCTTTGATATACTTGGAATAGTCTTTCAGGTCGTCGGTGATTTGCAGACACAGTTCGCGGGTGGGTGCCATGATGATGGCCTGCACTTCGTTGCGACTGGTGTCAATCTTCTGCAACACAGGCAGTCCGTAGGCCGCCGTCTTGCCTGTACCCGTCTGTGCCAGTGCCACCACGTCGTTGTTGTGGCCGAGCAGATAGGGAATCACTTTTTCCTGCACAGGCATGGGGCTGACATAGCCCATTTCCTTGATGGCACGGAGGATTTCGCCCGACACACCTAACGACTCGAAGGTGCTTTCTGTGGCCTTGAAGGCATCCACAGTGCTTCCTTCCTCTGACATAGGCGGTTCTGCTTCTGCAATAAGTTGTTCTGTCTCCACTGAAGGCGTTTCTGCTTCTGCCGTTGACATTACGTTGTTCATAGTTTCTTGTTGATTCTTAATTTCTTCCATAATTTCTTGCAAATTCTTTACTTATTGAGTTGTTAAAACTTTGGCATACTTCAGCGGCAAATGCGATGCCATGAGCGATGATGCGGTTCCATTGTTCCACGGTGATGGAGGCTACATCATCACGACCGATGCCCTCCTTCAGCAATCCGAAGATGATGCCTGCGTTGAAGTTATCACCTGCTCCAATGGTGGAGACGGTTTCTATCTTGTTCACTTGATACTTCTTGGTCACATCTGAGGTGAACAGGCTGATTTCGCCCTCGGCATCGGTGCAGAGCATCTGCTTGCAATAGAATGCCACCTCCTGCTTGTAAGCCTTTTCAGGGTCGGAGATTTTGAACATGTTCTGAAAGTCCTCTGTCGAGCCTCGCACGATGCTGGCATACTCGAAATTCTCCAAGATGGTGGAGCGCAACTTGATGGCCTCCGACGCATGAGAGGAACGGAAATTGATGTCGTAGTAGATGAGTGCACCTCGCCCCGAAGCATAGTCGAGAAACTCTTTCACCTTGACCCGCAATGCAGGATTCAGCACAAAGTAAGACCCCATCATCACGATGTCATCCTTGTTCACCACGGGCCATTCCACATCGAGCCGCGCATTGGGGTAGTCTTTATAGAAGGTGTACTCGGCATCATTCTTCTCGTTGAGGTAAGCCAGCGAAATGGCGGTGCGCCCATCTTCATACACGCACACATGGGTGCTGTCAATGCCGTTGTCTTCCATAAACCGTTTGATGATGTTACCCACACGGTCATTGCCTGTCTCCGTAATCATCGTGACCGGCACCCCCATTCGTCCTAAAGAGATGACGCCATTAAACGTAGAGCCGCCCGGCACCGCTGCCGTAGGCTGCTCATTCTTGAAGATGATGTCGAGAATCGTCTCTCCTATACCTATCACTTTTCTCATAAATCGTATCCTTTTCTAATCTATCTAGCCCTTCGAGTAAGTCTAGCCTATCTAGTGAATCTAATCTATTTAGCCTATTTAGTGAATCCGGCTTTTCTGCTACTTGAAAATCAATGTAGTTAAACCTTTTTCGTCAAACATCTCCTGCGCCACCTGCTGCAAGAGCAGAGGAGTCACTTTCTGCAAGTGTTCTATCGTGTCTTGCACACCCTCCACTTTGTTGTAGTGGAGGTATGACTTCGCTATGTCGAGAGTGTAGTTCTCCGAGTTGTCGCAGGCCACACCTATCTGCCCTTGTATCTGCTTGAATGCAGCCTTCAACTGCCGTTCGCTCAGTGGCTCATTCATCAGTTTGTCCAGTTCCTTGCGCACCGACTTCAGACACTTCTCCACATCCTCTGCATCGCAACCGAAGTAGATGGCCCATGTGGAGGTGTCGGTGTAGTTGGTCAGCGTACTCTCCACGGTATAAACCAGCCCCTTATGCTCTCTCAGCGCAATGTTCAGCCGCGAGTTCATGCCAGGCCCTCCTAATATATTATTAAGGAAATAAAGAGCAATCCTCCTGTCATCCTTCGAGCCGTATGCCGCCCTGCCAATCATCACATGAGCCTGATGGGTGCCGCGCTCCTCAACGTGGGTCTCACCTTTTGAACAGTTCCACTGGCTCACTTTCTGCTCTTCCAGACTACCCAAACCCTCCAGATTCTCCAGACTACCCAAATTTCCCAGACCCTCCAGATATTTCCCCACCACTCTTTTCACCTTCTCCATCGCCACATTTCCCATCACGAAAAACACCATCTTCTCGGGCCTGTAGAGCCTTCGCGTGAATCTCAGCGCATCCTCTGTCTTGAAGCGTCTCACGTTCTCCGCCGTGCCCAAGATGTCGTGTCCCAGGCTGTTCCCTTCGTAGATGAGGTCTTCAAAACGGTCGAAGATAAGTTCCGACGGTGTGTCGTTATAACTCTCTATCTCATCCACAATCACCTCACACTCCTTGTCTATCTCATGCTGCGGAAAAGTGCTGTTGAACACGATGTCGAGAATGAGTTCTGCAGCCCGCCCGAAATGCTCCTCCATGAAAGCGGCATACACCACCGTCTCTTCCTTGTTCGTGTAAGCGTTCAGGTCGCCGCCCACCGCCTCCATCCTGTTGATGATGTGCCATGCCTTGCGCTGCTTCGTCCCCTTGAACATCATGTGCTCGCAGAAGTGCGCCATGCCCTCCTCGCCAGCCTCCTCATCCCGTGTGCCGGCATCGATGCTGATGCCACAATAGGCCACATGAGTGGGAGAAGGTATCTGTATGAGCCTCAGCCCATTTTCAAACGTATATGTATTCACCACCTCTGCCATTCTTTCCTCCCTAATATATCAGCAGCCCTGCCAATCCACACAGCAGAATCATGATGATGGGGTGTACCTTATACAGCCGTGTTCCCACAAAGGCAAACAGGAAAAGGATGATGCTCAGCACAAACACGAACGGCGATTCCGAAGGGTCGCCAAAGTTCTCTTTCGACATCAGCATGATGGCGGCAGCAGCCAGCAGACCCACAATCACAGGGCGCAGTGTGCCAAACACACTCGTCACCGCCTTCGAGTCGTGGTGCTTGATGAGGTATTTGCTGATGCTCACCATCAGGATGAACGGCAACCACATCACACTCAGCGAAGCCAGTACAGCCCCCAGCACCGCTGCCCACGTGGGATAGCCCGCATGGAGCACCGCCGTGTAGCCCGTGTAGGTGGCACAGTTGATGCCGATAGGCCCCGGCGTCGATTGGCTCACCGCCACGATGTCCGTAAACTCGTTCACAGTCATCCACTGGTGCTTGTTCACCACCTCGTCCTGAATGAGCGACAGCATCGCATAGCCACCTCCAAAGTTGAAGATGCCTATCTTCGAGAATACATAAAACAACTCCAAGAATATCATTTCTTCACCCTCCCATAGATGTAGCCACCCACACCAGCAGCCAAGATGCACCAGATGGGCGACACGCCAAAGGCCGAAATCAGCACCGCCGTCACCACTGGAATCCACCAGTTGTATTTGTTCAACTTGGCCTTCTTCGCCATGCTGAAACACGGAGCCAGAATCAGTGCCACCACACATGGTCGCACCCCCATGAACACTTTCTCCACATACACGTTTTCCTTAAACGTCTGGAAGAACATGGCAATGAGCAGGATGGCCACAATGGAAGGCAACGCAGTGGCCAAAGCCCCCACGATGCCGCCCGTCACACCCTTCAGTTTCAGGCCGATGTGCGAAGCCATGTCGATGGCAAAGAGGCCCGGCGTGCTCTGTGCCACCACCAGCGTGTCCATAAACTCCTCCTTCGTCAGCCAGCCCTTCTTGTCCACCACCTCCTTTTCCATGATTTGCACCATGGCATAGCCTCCCCCGAGGGTGAAACTACCTATCTTGGCAAAAGTCAGGAAGATTTCTGTATAGATGCCCATGTGTCGCTTCTTTGTCTTAGGGTCTCCCAGGACTGCTTAGGGTCTCCTAGGAAAGCCTAGGATAACCTAGAACCACCTAGGATTGCCTAGGAGAGCCTAGGATTGCCTAGGATTGCCTAAGACCACCTATCACTTCTTAGATTCCACCCACTTCCGTGCATTCACAAAGGCTTCCACCCACGGAGTCACCTCATCTGCCTTCCTGTCGGCAGGATAGTTGGCCTGCTGCCAGGGGAAGATGGCCCTCTCCAAGTGAGGCATCATGGCCAGATGGCGTCCATCAGCCGAAACGATGCCAGCCACGTCATAGTCGGAGCCGTTCGGGTTGCCCGGATAGCCATGATAGTTATACTTGGCCACGATGTGATACTCCTTCTCCTCCTTGGGCAGACGGAAACGGCCCTCTCCATGAGCCACCCACAAGCCCAGTTTGCTTCCGCTCAGCGAACCGAACATCACGCTCTCATTCTCCGGAATCTGCAGCGTGACAAACTCACTCTCAAACTTATGGCTCACATTGTGCAACATCTGCGCATAGTCCTTCGCATCCGTCACCGCATGACGGTTGCTGATGAGACCCAGTTCCACCATCAGTTGGCAACCGTTGCAGATGCCCAGCGACAGCGTGTCCTCGCGAGCATAGAAGGCATCGAGTGCAGCCTTGGCCTTGGGGTTGAAGAGGAAGGCACCAGCCCATCCCTTCGCACTGCCCAGCACGTCGCTGTTGGAGAAACCGCCGCAGAACACAATCATGTTCACATCCTCCAGTGTCTCCCGGCCGCTCACCAGGTCGGTCATCATCACGTCCTTCACGTCGAAGCCCGCCAGATAGAGCGAGTAGGCCATCTCGCGCTCGCCGTTCGTTCCTTTCTCGCGAATGATGGCAGCCTTCACGCCTGTCCGCTCCCTGCGGTCGGCACTGATGCCATACTGTGCCATCGTCCCCGTAAACGAAGCCGGGAACTTGTGCTCAATGGGCTGATTCTTATAGTTCTCAAAACGCTCCTTCGCCATGCCGTTGAACGACTGCTTCGTGTCCAGACGGTAAGAAGTCGAGTACCAGATGTCGCGCAGTTTGTCGATGTCGAAGTAGCGGTTGCGGCCACCTTTCTTCACCACAATCTGGCGTTCCTCGATGGGCTGACCGATGGCCACAAAACCCACGCCAGCCTTGTTCAGCAGGAACTCCACCTCCTTCTTGTCCGCATTCTTCACCTGAATGACCACACCGGGATTCTCGGCAAAGAGCAACTTCACGGGGTCCTTCTCCCCAATGCCGTTCAGGTCGGCCTTGATGCCGCCCTCCCTATTGGCAAAAGTCATCTCCAGCAGCGTGGTGATGAGGCCGCCGGCACTGATGTCGTGGCCTGCCAAGATGAGGCCTTCCTTCACCAAGTCCTGCACAGCCATGAAGGCATCGCGGAAGTACTCAGGGTTCTTCACCGTCGGCACGTCGCTGCCCACCTTGCCCAGGCTCTGCGCAAAGGCTGAACCGCCCAGTTTCAAGGTGTCGAAAGAGAAGTCGATATGATAGAGCGTCGTGTCCGGGTCGTTCACCAGCACAGGACTCACCACCTTCTTCACGTCGCTCACCTCGCCGCCCGACGACACAATCACCGTTCCGGGCGAGATAATCTTGCTGCCGTCAGGATATTTCTGGGTCATGGAGAGCGAGTCCTTACCCGTCGGCACATTCACCTGCAGCGCACAGCAGAAGTCGCTCAGAGCCTGCACACCCTCATACAGACGTGCGTCCTCACCCTTCTGCGAACGGCAGGGCCACATCCAGTTGGCCGACAGGCTCACCGAGTCGAGACCCTCGGCCAGCGGTGCCCACACCAGGTTGGTCAGCGACTCAGCCACCGACAGCACCGAACCCGCTGCGGGGTCGGCCAGACCTGCCTGAGGCGCATGGCCGATGGCCGTGGCGATACCTTTCTCGCCACGATAGTCGAGTGCCACCACGCCACAGTCGCTCAGGGGCAACTGAATCTCGCCCTGACACTGCTGGCGGGCTATCTTGCCCGTCACCGAGCGATCGACCTTATTGGTCAGCCAGTCCTTACAAGCCACAGCCTCCAACTGCAGCACGTTCTCCAGATAAGTCTCTATCTCTTTGTACGAATACTCCACATCCTCATACTTCCTCACCACCGTCTCGTCCACCATCACCGTCTTGGGCGAGTGGCCAAACATCTGCGCCACATCGAGGTCGAACGGACGCACACCATCGCCCTGCTCAAAGGCAAAGTGGGCATCGCCCGTCGTCTCGCCCACCACATACAGCGGTGCCCTCTCGCGCTCCGCAATCTTCCTCACGTGGTCGATGTGCTTCTCGTCAATCAGCAGGCCCATACGCTCCTGGCTCTCGTTGGCGATAATCTCCTTGCTCGACAAGGTCTGGTCGCCAATGGGCAACTTGGTCATGTCGATGAGGCCGCCACACTCCTCCACCAGTTCCGACAGACAGTTCACGTGACCTGCCGAGCCGTGGTCGTGGATGCTCACCACCGGGTTCACCTCCTCCTCGCACAGCGCACGAACCAGGTTGTTAGCCCTCTTCTGCATCTCGGGGTTGGCACGCTGCACAGCGTTCAGTTCGATGCCGCTGGAGTAGCGGCCCGTATCGACCGACGACACGCTGCCGCCGCCCAGACCGATGCGGTAGTTGTCGCCACCCACCACAACAATCTTGTTGCCCTTCTCCGGCGTTTTCTTCAGGCAGTCGCGCTTCGTGCCATAGCCCACGCCTCCAGCCAGCATGATGACCTTGTCGTAGCCATATTCTTCTGTCGTGTTGCCCTGCTGCTCTGCATGCTCAAACGTGAGCACCGAACCGCAGATGAGCGGCTGGCCAAACTTGTTGCCAAAGTCGCTCGCACCGTTCGATGCCTTGATGAGAATCTGCTCCGGCGTCTGATACAGCCACTTCCTCACGGGCAGCACCTCTTCCCACGGACGGATGTCGCCCTCCTTGTCCGATTTGGTCCACTTCGCATAACTGTGGGGCTGGCTCGGAGCCACCCCATTGCGTGGGTAACTGGTCATATACACAGCCGTGCCGGCGATAGGCCAAGAGCCTACACCACCACCCATACGGTCGCGAATCTCGCCACCCGTACCCGTGGCAGCACCGTTGAACGGCTCCACCGTCGTGGGGAAGTTGTGGGTTTCAGCCTTCAGCGAGATGACCGACTCGATGTCCTTCACCTCAAAATAGTCGCTCGTCGAGTGGTCGCGCGGCGCAAACTGCTCCACCACGGGGCCTTGGCTGAAGGCCACATTGTCCTTATAGGCCGAGAGAATCTTGTTCGGATTCTCCTGCGTCGTCTTCTTAATCATCTGGAAGAGCGAACTCTCCATCTCCTTGCCGTCGATGATGAACGTGCCGCCGAAAATCTTGTGGCGGCAATGCTCGGAGTTAATCTGCGCAAAACCAAACACCTCCGAGTCCGTCAACTTCCGGCCCAACTGGCCTTCCACCTTGTGCAGATACTCGATTTCTTCAGGCGAGAGAGCCAAGCCCTCCTGCTCGTTATACTCTTCCAGGTTCTCGATGTGCTGAATCGGAGCCGGCTCAATGTTCACCGTGAAGATGTCCTGGTTCAGCCCCCGATACATGCGCTGCAGCATCGGGTCATACTCCGCGTCCTCCCCGGCCACAGGGAAATACTCCTCAATGCGCTGCACACCCTTGATGGCCATGTTCTGCGTGATTTCCACGGCATTGGTGCTCCAGGGCGTAATCATCTCGCGTCGCGGACCCACAAAAAAACCTTTCAAATTCTCTTCGCTCTCGGGCTGAGCGTCGCCATAAAGCCAACAAAGACCCTGCATCTCATCAGCCGTAAGTTCACGGTTTGCCTGCGTGGCAATCACACGCTGGGCTGGTGTTCGGAAAAAGTAAATCATAAAAATATGGATGTGAAAATTTTGTGCAAAGGTACAACTTTTCCCACAAAAAAACACGCACAAATTCCCGCTAACTTACATTATTTATAAAAAAACACTATTTTAATGCCTGTTCGGTGTAAGAATTACGCCTCCGGCGGCTTTAGAAAAACAAGAAAAAACAAAAGAAAATTCTCGGACAATAATTACCAATAATTTCCAAAAATTGGTTCCAATAAAAATTATTGGATAAAATTATCGT
>DGSP01000013.1 GCA_002393555.1 Prevotellaceae bacterium UBA4359 | reverse complement strand
AAATCTAAATTACCTACCATTCGGCCTGTTTGTTACTCATGAAGAAAGGATACTTAGTTTTTTCACTTTTCACTCTTCACTTTTCACTTCTGATTTCAAATCAGAAAACTCAAATTTCGGATGTATTTTTACAACGGATTGCACGGATTATACGGATTTCTCGTCGCAAGGGGCGACGATGGCCGGATGCAGAACAATCCGAATGGCAGGAGCCGCCGAGGCTCAAAAATCCGTATAATCCGTGCAATCCGTTGTGGAAAAACACTTCCGAAACTTAAATAGAGAAAACGAAGCGTTTTGTCCATCTTTCCCGTCTTTGTTGAAAGATGAAATGTAGGGGTGAAAATGTAACACTTGTAACGCTGACAGTGTTACAAATGTAACAGTGCCAGTGTTACAAGTGTAACAGTGGGTGCGTTACAAGTGTTACACTGGCGGTGTGACAATGGCGGCAAAAAGTGCCGTGTGTGTGCGGCCATTCCGCAGGGGCGAGTGCCGCTTTTGCGATTGGCCGCATGGGGAAAATGGAGTGGGGCGAAAAAGACCCGTACTTTATTTGGAGGAGTGGTTCCTTTTCGCTAACTTTGCATACAGAAAAGAAACGCCGAAGAATCATTGGGGCAATAGAACATTCAGATAACCAATCTCAAAACCGATATGAAATACTTTTATTCTGTTTTGTCAGCGTGGCTGCTGGCTGGCTCCGTGTGGGCACAGCAGTTGGCCTTTCCGGGTGCCGAGGGATATGGCGCCTACGCATCGGGCGGCCGTGGCTGTCAGGTGGTGCATGTGACGAACCTGAACGCGGCGGGCACAGGCTCGTTGGCCGATGCCGTGAGCCAGCCGAACCGCTTTGTGGTGTTCGATGTGGGTGGTGTCATCGACATCACGGGCAAGAGCATCACCATTGCCAGCAACATCACCATTGCCGGACAGACGGCACCGGGCGAGGGCATCACCATCTATGGTGGCCGTGTCATCGCCTCGAAGGCGAAGAATGTCATCATGCGCTACATCCGCATGCGTGGTGGCAAGAGTGTGAACAGCAGCAAGTGTACGCTGACGCTGGACGAGTGTCAGAACTTCATCATGGACCACTGCTCGGTGTCGTGGGGTCCTTGGGACAATGTCCACATCAAGGATGCCAACAACGTGACCTGGCAGTACTGCATCAACTCGGAAGGCATTGAGCCACAACGCTTTGGCTCCATCACCGACGGCACACGCAACTGGACCATCCACCACTGCCTCTGGGCCGACAACAAGAGCCGCAACCCGAAGATGAAGTGCTATCTGCAATATTATAATAATGTGGTCTATAACTATGGCATGGGCATCATCGGCGGACACTCGGCTGCCGACAACTATCAGGACGTGATGAACAACTACTTCATTGCCGGGCCTAACGGTTCTGCCAAATACTTTGACGACTGGACAGAGACCGACCACCTCTACAGCACGGGCAACTACTTCGACGGCAACTGCGACGGAGTGCTGAACGGTGTGCTCATCACCGACCATCACAGTGCCACTCCGATGGCGAATCCGAACTTCAAGACGACTCACCCGATGAATGTGGAGACGGCGTCACAGGCTTACGCCACGGTGGTGGAACATGTGGGGGCCTCGCGTGTGAGGGACATCCACGACAAGCGCATCATCGAGCAACTCACCTCGCTGGGCAAAAAGGGCAGTTTCATTGCCAACGAAGACGAGTTGGGCGGCATCGGCACTGTGGCCAACGGCCCCCGACCCACCGATGCTGACAACGACGGCATGGCCGACGATTGGGAACGGGAGAACGGCCTGAACACGGGCGTGAACGATGCCAATGCCTACACGTTGGGAGGTGGCTATACCAACATCGAGCACTATGTGAACAGCCTGGCGCAGAAGAGCACCTATCTGATGTATCCGCTCAACCCCGAAGCCACCTTGCTCTCGGCCACGAAGGTGCAACTGAAGTGGACACTGGAGAAGAATGAGGATGCCGTGAATGTGGTGGTGGAACAGTCGGAGGATGGCAAGAATTTTGCCGAAATCAAGCGGCTCGCAAGCACCGCCACGCAGACGACGGTGGAGGGCCTGACAGCCGATAAGGTGTATTATTTCCGCATGAAAGTGGTAGGAAAAGACGGCCTCGAATCGCTCTATTCGGCAGTGGTATCGGTCAACGACGAGTATATGCGTCCTGGCGGTGGCGTTCGTGCAGGTGTCAATCCCTTTGTGCCCACTGAGGGCAAACTCTACCGCATCATCAGTTATGCCACCGTGCCTTTCAATTCGGGCACCACGCTGAACGGCACCCCGAAGTATCTCACGTTCAACGCCAACGGCACACTCGGCTCGACGGAGACCTACCTGTGGGACGACCCTGCCTTGCTGTGGGTCATCACCCCAGTGGAGGGCGGATTCAACATTCAGAACTATGGCAACAAGAAGTACATAGCCACCACCAACACAACCCTCAGCGGAGCCGACCGCATCGGCTCATCGGATGCGGCCACCGTGCTGACCATCAACTACACGGGCGACCAACAGCCTTCGCAGTCGGGACTCTATGGCAAGGTGTCGATGTATCGCATCAACAGCCCCTCCAACCATGCTTATCAGATTCGTGCCCGAGGGTTTGCCGACGACTGGATTTGGGGAGCAGGCACTTTGGACCGTGCCGACATGGTGTTCACGTTTGCCGAGATTGACGCTTCGCTGGTCAAGGTGTTCCTCACCAAGTTCAACAGCACCCTGGAGAGTGCACAGAAACTGGCCCATGGCGCGAAGGCTGATGTCACCTTGGGCTATCCTTCGCAGGCCATCACCGACCTGATGAATGCGGTGGCAGCGGCACAAACTTTCTCGCAGGGCATCAGCGAACAAACAACACAGGAGGAAATTGATGCGCAGGTGGCAAAACTGAACAACGCGATGGATGCCTTCAAGGCCACCTGCATCTACACCTTTGAGGGTTTCTCCACCGATGTGGCATACGCCATCTACAGTTATGGCGAAACGTCCAATGCCAGCGCTTCGACCGCCACGACGGCCATCAAGCGTCGCTATCTCTATGCTGTGAAGAACGCGGGTGGGACAAGTGACGGCTTGGTGTATCGCATCGGACTTTCCGACAATGACATCAACGGCGGAAGGACTGATGCCTACATGACCGACCCTGCCGCCTTGTGGGCCTTTGAAAGTGCTGGCAACGGCTTTGTGAGGGTGCGCAACCTGTCGGACGGTCAGTATCTGCAAATTGAACGAACGCTGTCCGTTCAGCCCGTCGCCATCCATCCCACCTATGCCAAGCAGGACAACGGAAAGATGGCTTTCTACATGGATGCCAACAATGATGCCAAACGCCTCTTCAACGTGGGTGCGCCCGATGCCGATGGCAAGGGTGGCCCCCTGGAGTTCTTCTCTCTGCATGCCGACCGCACCCGTCTCCGCTGGGTGATTGAAGAGACGGATGTGGAGGTCTCTTTCCCTACAGGCATCTCCTCCGTGAATGGCTCTCGCCCCTCGTCCGTCCGCTACTTCACTCTCGAAGGCGTCGAACTGAATGCCCCTCCCTCCTGCGGCATCTACTTGGAGAGCGTCATCACGGCTGACGGAAGCAGCAAGGTGAGAAAGGTTCTTGCTCAGTAACTCAAGTTTCATAGACAAAAAAAAGCCGGACGGTATGCGTGAGGCATACCGTCCGGCTTTTTTTATATGAGGTTGTATGAGGAACGATAAAATGGGGATGCGAGAGGACTATTGGGCTGCCTGCCCGCTGTCGCGGAACTTGGCCAGTTCGCTGGCCACCACGTCGAAGTCGTCGGTGAGGGTGAGGTTCAGGTTCTTGTACTTGCCTTTCTCCACCAGGCTCTGGAGGAACGGATAGACGGGCATCTCGTTGGTCCAGAAGTCGGTGCCGAGGAAAATCATCGGGCTGGCGAATCCGAAGGACTCGTAGTGGTTCTGCACGGCATCCTGGAAGATTTCCTGCATGGTGCCTGCCGAGCCGGGGGTGTAGATGATGCCTCCGAAGGCTACGGTGAGGATGAGGTCTTCGCGGATGCTGTTCTCGAAGAACTTGGCGATGTGGGTGGCGAAGGGTGCCGATGGTTCATGGCCGTAGAGGTAGGTGGGAATGCCGAGGCTGACGTAGTTGCCTTCGAGGGGGTATTTCTTCATCACTTCGAAGGAAGAGGCGAGCCAGCCTTCGTCCTTGAAGGAGGGTGCCTTGGCGAGCATCTCGACGGCATCATCCACTGCGGCCTCGTCGCGGCCGGCCATCCATGCACCGAGGTGGGTGGCTTCCATCGCGCCCGGACCGCCGCCGCTGAGCATGATGAAGCCTTCTTCGGTCAGACGCTTGCTGAGGAGGACAACTTTCTTGTACATGGGGTCGGTGCGCAGCAGGGCGTGGCCACCCATGATGCCGATGCAGAGGCGCGAGTTGTGCTCTTTGAAAAACTCGTCGAGGGCCACGTGGATGCCGTGGTCGTGGAGGGTGCGGGCGAGCGACTCTTCTACATCTTTGGCCTGTTTGCCTTTGGCGATGTAGTGCTGATAGACTTTGGTGTCGTAGCATGAGTCAAAGGTCTCTGGCTTGGCCGGGTCGTAGCCGGCATAGAGGTCTTCGGCACTGTAGAGCGATGTGCGGTTGACGTCGTAGGGAACGGTTTTGATGTACTCCATGGCTTGGTCGGAAAATAGTTGGTTGGTTGTTGGTTTAGGTTGGTTGCAGGCTGTCAGTGCAGCGAGCAGCGAGAGTGCTGCTAAGTGATAGAACTTTTTCATTGCTGTTGGGGTTTTAGATGGTTTGTAAAAATAAGTGGATAAAAAAAGATGTATAATTGGTTGATGATGTTATTCTTGTGCTTCGGCCTGTTGCTCTTGCTTGGGTGTTTCTTTCTGCTTGAGTCGTCGGCGTATGCTCTCGAAGTCGTGCCGCCACGAGAGGCCGAGACCCTGTGTGTTGAGGGTGGCTTTGGTGAAGTAGCGGTCGTTGGTCTGGTTGTAGGCTTTCACATAGAGGCTTCCTTTCTGGTTGAGCCGCCATTTCACCTCGAAGTCGCCGATGAAGGTGGAGCGGTTGGTCATGGCGTTGTCGCGATAGCCGAAGGCACCGTTGATGAGCAGTCGCTCGTCGAGCAGTCGGCCTTCGAGTGTGCCTTCCACGTCGAGGTCTTGCCAGCCTTTCTCGCCGGTGGTGAGCGATGAGCCGAAACTCCAGTTAGAGGTGTTGCCAATCATGTTGCTGAGCATCTGGTTGATTTGGCCGCTCAGGGTGGAGGAGAGGAGGGAGTTGGCTGCCTGGCCGGAGTTGCCGTTGCCGTTGGCACGGGCGTATTCGTTGGGGTAGAAGCGTCCGAGGCCGAGCAGATAGATGGCTTGGGTGTTCATCTCTTCTTCCGAGTTAATCATGGAGCGCACGAGTTGGCGCACTTCCTCGTTCACGTTGGGGATGTCGATGCCGAACTTGAAGTCCATGTTGCCCAGTTTGCCTGTGATGTCGAGCAGGCAGATGACCTTCACCTTGTTGTTCTGTGTGAAGGCAGTGGTGTTGGTCAAGTCGCTGAGTGGCACGGAGTTGATGGTGTGGTGGCAGATGAGGTGGATGTTTGCATCGAAGGGGTTGCCGTTAAATTCGACCATCGAGCCGGGCTGCAAGGCGAGGTCGCGGAAGATGATGTCTTGCAGATAGAGGCGATAGGAGCCGGAGTTGATGTTGTAGTTGCCGAACATCTGGAAAGAGCCTTTGTTGTACCACCGCGCGTTGATGTTGGCATAGCCGAAGGTGCGCATGTAGCCGTCCTCTATGTTGTCCATGCGCAGTTTCACCTCGCAGGCAGGAGTGAGGTTGATGTCGAAGTTGATGAAAATGTCGCTGTTGTAGTTCTTCTTGGCTTCCTTGATGATGGTCAGCGAATCCCGCTTCACGGGTGTTTCGTCCTCCATGTCGGGGGTGGGGTCGAAGAGGTTCGGATTGAAGGCCATGATGGAGTCGCGGTCGCGGAACTCGATGAAGGAGTTGCCGGTGATGGCATCGGGGGTGGCTGCATCGTAGGCGAAGACCGAACCTCGCGTGGGCGTGACGCTGGCATTCACATAGAGAGGGTGTCCGTCGCTGCCGTCGATGCTCAGTTTGCCGTCGGCAAAGACGGTGGCGAGGAACTTGTCGCTGTTGAACTCTTTCTCGTCATAGGCCAGCAGTTCGTGCAGGTCGGTGTCGAAGTGATACTTGAAGTTCTTCATGTTGCGGTGTGTCACCTGGCCGTTCAGCACGGAGCGGTGTCCGAAGCGGTCGTAGATGCTGATGTCCTTAAATTCAAAGAGATAATGGCGCATGCGGATGGTGTCGCCTTCGATGTGGTAGGGCACGTTGGTGGCTCGCAGTCGCAGGTTGATGTCTGGCACCGCCGAGGCGAGGATGTTCACGTTGTTGAAGGGGCCGATGATGTCAACAGGACCTGTCACACAGCCGCTGATGTCTTTGAAGATGCCGCGCAGGAAGCCGTGGAGGAACTTGGCGTTGGTGTTGCGGGTATCGACGTGGAGGGCTATGTCGTTCTTGGCGGGTGAAATCCAGCCACTTACGGTGGTGATGCCAGTGACGTTCTTTTCACGTCCTGTCAACCTGTCGGGCATCTTGTAGAGATCGATGATTCGGCCATCCACCACGATGCCATCCACTTCTTTGTCCCAATGTGCCGAGATGTTGGCATCTCCTAAAGGGCCTTCTTGGATGGAGAGGTTGTTGACAAAAAGATTGGCTTTCACGTCGGGCACTCCACCTCCCAGCACGTTGTTGACGGCTACATGGCCGGAGGCTTGGCCTGCAAAGCGGACGACGTCGAAGTTGACGAGCGACAGGAAATACTGGATTTCGAGATTCTTCAGTGTGGCCACCAACGAGTCGGTAGGAGAACTTGATGCCTTTCCGTTGATGGCCAAGAAACTGTTAATCTTTTCGTTGGCTATTTTCACGTTGTGGCACTCGATGTTTTTCTTATATATAGATATGTGTGAAGGCGATACCGTCCAGATGGTGTCGTTGATGGTTGCGCTTGACTTGCGCAAGGTGACGTCGGTCTTCATGCTGCCCAGCGAATCGCTCAACAGGATGGTGGGCAGGAGTATGAGGTGGACGTT
Organism: Prevotellaceae bacterium UBA4359; assembly: GCA_002393555.1. Classification (GTDB taxonomy): domain Bacteria; phylum Bacteroidota; class Bacteroidia; order Bacteroidales; family Bacteroidaceae; genus Minthosoma. The sequence continues at coordinate 30,254 of DGSP01000013.1, read as the reverse complement.
GTTGCTTCCCTGCGCATTCAGGTTCACCTCGCTGGCAATTCGGTTGTCGTGGATGTCGGCCAGCACGTCGAAGGTGGTGGATGATGGCGGAATGTCCTCGTCGTCGCTTTCTTTGAAGGTGGATGCCATGGCATGCACGTTCATGTTGCTGGGTGTGGCCAGACAAACGATGGCTGTGTTGTTGTAGGAGGTACCGCCGTAGGTGACTTGTGGCGCATCCATCTTCAGGGTCATTTGCTGCTCTTTGGAGTCCATGTTGCCAAAAATGTGGACGGGCTTTTCGATGGAAATGTCGGTGCCGATGAAGTGGCGAAGGATGGGGGCCTCGTTCAGGGTCAGGTCGTAGGTGAAGTCGGCCTTCTCGGCAGGTGCGGACTTGAAGATGATGGGCAAATGGCTGGAGAACTGGTTGTTGATGCTCTTGGCAATCTCTGTCAGAGTGGCTTCACCTCTGATTTGTCCCGAAAGAATGTCGCTGTTGATGGTGTAGAGGCTTTCTTTCCCATCGGTGCTTTCGGCTGAGAAGTAGATTCCGTCGAGGTGGAAACGGTCGTTGGGAGTGGTCAAGTTGAGATTTTCTATCTGCACATCACCATACAGGTGTTTGAAGTCGCATCCGTGCAGATGGCTCTGAAGATGGAGGGAAAGGTCTTCTCCAGCATATTCGCTGGTGAGATTTAGGTGGTGGGGCATGAACCTTTCGAGCAGGAGGGTGAGTTGGATGTCTTTGGTGGGAGCATCGGAGAAGGAGAAGTCTGTCGTGGCTTTCACGTTCTCGTCGTCGATGCTGGCAGTGCCCTCAATCCGGGTTGCTGTGCTTCTGGCATTCAGGTTGATATGCTGATAGTTGTAGCCGTTGTAGTGGATGCTGTGAATGTCTCCAGACGCTGTGCCGGCAGGGAAGGGGTGAGTCTCTGCAAGGTTCATGGCAAGGTCAAGGTCAAAGGAGGCTGTGCCAAACTTTTCGTCCTCCTGCAGATGGCCGAGGTGGATGCTGTCTCCTTTGACTGTGGCTGTGAGGAAACGGGTGTCGTCGTAAGTCAGTTGATACTCAGCCTTTCCAACACCGCTCGTGAGACTGCCTTCGGACGTGAGGCTTCCTTCGGCGTAGTTGATGGTTCCTTGGTAAGCCAACTCTCTGATGGCTGCAATCAACGTTTCTTTCCCATGATTGGGGCGGAAAGCGTCAGCCCATGCAAGCATCTCTTGGCTGTTGACGCGCAGGGTGTTGATGGTGGATTGCAGGCTTCTTTTATCCTTGTCGAGGACATGAGGAATGACTGCTGACGCATGCAGTGAAAGTCCTTGGTTCTCTGACTCGATGCGACATTCCTTCACCGTGATTTTCTGTTCGTTTCCTTCTGCTTGGATGTTGAAGGAAATGGCTTCGGACAGATGGGACAGAGGGGCATAGAGCGAGGAAAAATCGGAGGGAGTTATGTGTCCGGCGAGGGGAGTGGCTTGGAAACTGAAGGTGCGCTCTTTCTCATAGTTTCCGTAGTGGACAGTCAGTGTGTCTAAAGTGATGTTGGAGTGGGGAAAAGAAAGGTTCACTTCAGACAAAAGGGCTTGCTGCTTGTTGCCAACGAGTTTCAGTTGGGTGTCTTGAAGTTGAAGGCCAGAATTGAGTTCGTTGGCTTGCAGTCGGCGAACGGCTACATTCAGCGAGTCATCGGTCAGGCAGCGCAGCACGATGTTCATGCCACAGTCGTTCAAATGCAGATGGTTGACATCCACGGTTCCTTCGTGGGTGGCTTCCGACTGCACGTCGTAGGTGATGTCGGCATGGCGTATGATGAGGGAACCGATGTGGAGATTGACCTTTGCCGATTCCTGTTTCTCTTCGCTGGCAAAGGCATCGATGATGAATTGAAAGTTGGGCTTGCTGTCGGGTGTGGCTTTGTAGAGTGTGGCTTTGGTGCCGAACAATTGGGCGGTGCCAATGTTCACTTGCCCCGACAGCAGGGAAAAAAGATTGATGCTTGCCGACACACGGGCAATGTTCGCCATCTTTTGGCCAGATGGCTCATATACAACCACATCGTTGATGATGATGCGGTTGAGAAAACCGAGGTTGACACTGCCTATTTCAACCTTCGACTTCAGTTGTTCCGAAAGAATATTAGCCGTCCATGTTGCCAGCCTCTCCTGCATGAAGGACAGGCTGAAAAGCAGGACTATCGTGGCGTAGAGTGCAACGATGGTGCCGACCAGTCTGACTAATATTTTTTCAAGACGCTTCAAATGCTCCTAACCTTTTTCTTGAAATCGACCATCTTGATGGCGGTGATGGCACATTCGTCACCTTTATTTCCCATCTTGCCACCAGCGCGGTCTTTTGCCTGCTGCATGTCGAGCGTGGTGATGAGTCCGTAGATGACGGGAATGTCCTGCATGGCGTTCAGGCGAGAAAGTCCGTAAGTGACACCTTGGCAGATGTAGCGGTCGTGGGGGGTGTCGCCACGAATGACGCATCCGATGGCTATCACGGCATCCACTTTGGTCTTCACCATTTGTGATGCACCATACACCAGTTCAAAACTTCCTGGTACGGTCATCACGGTGATGTCCTCGGGAAATACGCCATTTCTCATCAATGTCTGTTTGGCTCCTTCCAGCAGGGCAGCGGTGATGTTCTCGTTCCATTCGGCCACTACGATGCCGATTTTCATGCCTGTTGCATCGGGCACGGAGTTGATGTCGTAGTCGGAGAGGTTGTGATTTTTAGTTGCCATAATTCCTATATTAAACGTTAAGAGTTAAAAATTAAGAATTAAGAAAGAATGTGCTACATGGGCAGCAGGGCTTTTTTCTTAACTCTTAATTTTTAACTCTTAATCTTTTATGTTTTTATTATTTGGTTGCTCTTTCGATGTATTTGTCAATCTCTTGCGACAAGGGGCTTCGGAAGTACTGCTTCTTGATTTTGTTGTAAAGTTCAACAGCCTTATCGTTTTGGCCGAGAGACTCATACACTTCACCTGCTTGGAGCAGGAACACGGCACTTACAGCGTCGTTGTCTGCTTCTGTGGCAGCCTTGATGAGGGTCTGTGCACCTTTTTCCTTGTCACCTTTCTTCACATACAGGTTGCCCAAAGCGGCAACGGCAGCAGGAGAAACCATGTCGTCATCTTGAGTGGAGAAGTCTTCCAACATCTTGATGGCATCATCGGTCTTGTCGGTCTTTGCGTATGCCAGGCCGGCATAGAGTTTGGCGAGGTTGGCAGTCTTTGTACCGCTATATTCGTCGATGATTTTCAGCAAGCCCTTTGTGTTTCCTTCACCTTTCAGTGCCTGTTCATACTGCTGCTGGGCAAAGGCTGTCTGAGCACCGACAATGGCCTTCTGTGCCTCCAGTTCCTTGCCCTCCATGTAGTGTCTGTAGATGTAAACACCAGCCACAATCACGATGACTGCGCCAATGACGGCTGCAATCTTTTTCCAGTTCTTCTCGATGAAAGCCTCGCCTTTGCTCAACTGCACGTCGAGAGCGATTGGTTCATCGGTTACTTGTTGTTTTTTGTTCTTTGCCATGATATGTTTTAGTTGTTATTTTGCAAAAATCATGCAAAAGTACAACATTTTCTGCGAACAATAAAGACTTTTCTCAAAAAACTTCACTTTCCGACCGTTTTCCTTGCCTCTGTCAGGCGTTTCAGTGCTTTGTCGATAAGGTCGTGAGTGCCTGAACCGTCGTTCACATACTGCACCACCATGTCGGCATAGTCAATGGCTTCGCGCAGTTCTGTGGTCTTGTTCGGAATGTTTTCCTTCGAGTCTGTAAGGAGCGGCAACAGGTCGTTAAGGTCTTCTGGCTCAGCCAAGTTGCCCGGACGCATGGTGTTGATGGCCACGTTGAGGGCTGAGGTGGCAGCGTTGACTTCCTCTTGGGTCAGTTCCTTGTTCGCTTTGGCATTCACTTTTTCGGCCACTTCCATCTGGGTGAGCAGGCGAGCATAGCCATTGGGTGCCCACGGAGAGAAGGCTGGCACTTTCACGGTGAGTGAGTTCCAGGCATTTTGGCTTTCCACACGTTCTTTGGCCACTTGCAGAGCCTGTTCGAGGTTGGTCTTGTCGATGCCTTTCTTGGCTTTTTTCTTCGCTCCGCTTTCCACGTTCAGACGCAGGTAGTGGGTGGAGTGGCCTGTCTGATAGTAGTCGGGTTGGAACTGCTTTCCGGCCAATGAAAGGGTGTAGAGATGGCCGTTGCATCCTTGCTCATTAGTGGCTCCATTCAACTGAATGTCGCTCAGGTTGGACTGAATGGTGAAGTCGGCTTCCTTCCACTCCTTCACTTCGGGAGTCGCCATCACCAGAGGACCATACATCAAAGCACCGACCCATTGGGGGCTGAACGGTGTGCGCGTCTCGTTCTTGCCTGTGGCAGCAAGGTCCATCTTGTCAGGTCCCCAGTTGATGTGCTTGGTGAAAGGCATGACCACTTCCACTTTGTCTGTAGCCGCCCATTCGCGCATGGGAATTTCCACGTAAGAGCAGGGCTGATAGGTCTTTGCAATGGATTTGCCGTTCAGTTTCACGTCGAAACCTTCTGTTGCCCAATAGGGTACGCGGAGTTTCATGGCGAAGGTGAGTGGGTGTTGTGCTGCTGCAACGCTCTTGACGGTGATGGTGCTCCGTTCTGCCGGCCACTCGCAGTCTTGCTTGATGAGGGCATCCTTCCAGCGAGCCTCGCTGGGCAGATAGAGTCCCACCCAGATGGTGTTGTCGTTCACGAAGTAGGCCGCCTCCTGATACTTCACGTGGTTCTCAGCCCCAGTGCCGCCGCAGCAGGTGCTTTGAGGGGTTTCGTTGCCGAAAGGTTTGATGGCATTCATGCCCACGGCATACTGATAGGTGACGCCCCAATGCTCAGGGTGGACAGAGCCGACAATCTGGTTGTAGAGAATACGCTCATAGTAGTCCATGTAGGCGGCATTGTCGGGGTCAAAACAGTTGAGGTCTTTGGTCAGTTTGGCCAGGTTGTAGGCGCAGCAGGTCTCGTTGATGTCGGGGTTGGGGTACATGTTGCGATGGCGGTCGCTCATCACACTGGTGTTCATCGACAAAATCTGTGAGTAAGGCTGACGGAACATCTCGCCGTTGCCCACACCGCCCATGGCATAAGCATAGCGTCCTTGCACGAGGTTCCAGAAGTTGTAAGCAAGGTTATAATAATAAGGATTATTATTGGTGATGTAGGAACGTAAAGCACCTGTAATCATGGGAATGTGCTGGTTGGCATGGCGTGTGCGGATGTCATCCACATTCTTGGCCACAGGGTCGAAGAAGGCTGGGGCATCAAAGCAATTGGCCGCCTCAATCAGCCGTGCTTTCTCCGCTGGGTCGCTCACCATTTCGCTTAGACGCGAGAGGGATTCGGCCATGCCGCCCACTTCGCCTGCTATATACATGTTCCACATCTCGTAGCGGTTGCCCGGCTTGGCCTGTCGCTCAGCCTTTGTGCCATCGGTTTTCACGTGGGTTCGATAGTGCATGCGGTTCCACACCCACAGCCCCATGTCTTTGGCAATGAGCAGGGCTTTGTCGGCTATCTCCTTGTCGTCGATGTTGTTGGCGATGTCGATAAGTCCGGCCAGTTGCTTATGGATGGTGTAGTAGGGTGCCCACACCCATTCTTCATTATTGTACGCGCGATAGCACTCGATTAAGGCTGGATGAGCGGCTGGAATGGCATTCAGATAGCCGTAGCCATAGTGGCGATAGTCTTTCTTATATTCGTTGAAAGCAGCCCAGTTGCCCTTCATCTGCTTCAGTTCTTCTTCGGGTGCATAGTCACGTGCTTCCCAGTAGCGGTTGAGGGTGCTGTCCCACACAAACGTTCGCTCTTGGCACTCACGCAACTCGTTGACCATTCGCTTGATACGTTTCTTTAGTTCAACTTTTTGTTCAGGATTGGCTGACGCATAGGCAAAGGCCAATGCGCTCATATAGTGACCACTTCCGTGTCCCTTCAGTTTGGTGGTGGGCGAGTCCCATCCGTCGGCTTCAGGATAACCCTCAGTGGGCAGACCATAGGTGTCGCGGTAGTTGTAGAGTTGCTGTGCCACATCCCACGACAGGATTTCCTTGATGTCGAGGTCGCGGTTGTTGGTCAGACGGTTGTTGCCCGTAATCCGCACATTCCCAAGTGGAAGAGGCTGCACAAGGGGAGTGTTGCCAGGAGCACTCCATGCTTCTGCCACCACCGTCACCTGGGCCGAGATGGGGTAGCCGCTTTCGGTGGTGTTGTCGCCAATGATGAACCCATTGACGGTGTATGTCTTGCCCACAGGATAGAGTTCAGGATTTGCCTCTTGCTGCTCGGTAGAGAGCAGGGAGTTCGACCATTTGGTCTGCCGCCACTCGTGTGTGCCGTCGCTGTAGGTCACCCACACTTGCCACGGGAGGCGTGGTGCTGTGCCCACAGGAGTCTGTACCGTAATTGCCTCCACTTTCACGATGGTGCGTTGCTTGGCCTTTGCAGCCGAGAGGGGCGCGTTTCCGTTTGCCGATGGCAAGGCTGACATCGGCATTGCGAGGCATAGGCCAACAGCCCCACAAATCAGAAAATTTAAGTTTTTCGTCATAATCTAGCAATCTTGAAATTTTCTTCAAAATTAGTAATTTCCTTTGATATAGCAGATGGCCATTCGTCGAAAAAATGAGATTTTAGTCTTTTCTTACATCTTTTTGGATTATTTTGTCTATCTTTGTGCCTGTCAAAGGGGACTTTTAGGGAATTTCCTCTCTCTGGTAGGGATTTGACCGCCGTCGATAAACAGGATAATTCTTACTTTTGCAACGTAAAAAACTATCGTTATTGTTCGAACAAAAAACACTAAGGAATATGAGAAATTTATTGATTCTTGCTTTCACGCTCGTGCCACTGATGGGAATGGCACAAGATGACGACCTCTACTTCACTTCTTCCAAAAAGGCGAAGGAAGAAGCGCAGAAGAGGCAGCGGACCACTTCGTTGAGCGCACGCACCCAGACGGTCGTTCCTCCAGCCACGGTTGACTATCACAGCAACCGCCGCAGCGAGGACGAGTACAACCGCCGTTATGTGTATGGGGGAGAGTACCAGAATGCCGGAGGTGCTTATGCCAACGACTCGCTCACGGCATCCATCGACACACTGGAGGGCAACTATGCCGCTCCCAAGTATGACATGGACGACCCCGAACTCGATTATTGCTATTCGCGTCGTCTCATCCGCTTCCACAATCCGCGTCTCTATGCCCTTGCAAGCCCCTACTATTGGGACCTCTACTATAGTTATGGTGCATGGGATTATCTCTACGACTACTATGACCCTTGGTACTGTCACTATGGTTGGAGTTACGGTTGGAGTTGGGGACCTTGGGACTGCTGGTATGGCGGAATCTGGGGATGGCATCATCCTTACGCTTGGTCTTATTGGGGATGGGGTCCTGGATGGAGTCATCACGTACACTATGGCGTGTCCTACTATCGCCACGTGACGCCCCGTCAGTACAACTCCTCGCGCGGTCACATGGCTGCCCACAACCGTATCCGCACCAATGCCATGGGACGCAGCATCACCAACACCCGCACCAGTGCCTTGGCACGTTCGGGCATGGCAACAGGACGCACTTCAGCCCTTGGCAACCGCGCTGGCGCACAGGGCTACCGCACTTCTGCACAGGGTACACGTACCGTCACTCGTGGCAGTTCCTACACGGATTACACCAATGCCCGCACGGGGCGTTCAGCCATGTCGGCCAACGAAGGTGCCCGCACACAGGTGAATGGCCGCACTCGCACCAGTGCCATGCAGCGTTCCAACACCTCGCGCACTTCCGCCTATCAGCCACAGCGTTCCTACAGCAACCAAAACAGCAGTAGCCGCACTTCGACCTACCGTTCGCAGTCACGCTCATCTACCTATACTCCTTCCACTCGCTCCTATACACCCTCCACTCGTTCCTCTGGCAGTTTCGGCGGAGGCGGCAGTTTCGGCGGTGGCAGTCGTGGAGGATTCGGTGGTGGCGGCAGCACTCGTGGTGGTGGCGGTGGCCGTCGTTGACACGCATGTTTCATAAAAAAAGACTTTATACATTATATATAATATAGCAACATGAAGACTATCTATCAATATCTATTCTTGGGTGCATTTTGGGGCATGGCAGGCACAGCCATGGCACAAGACAGTTATGATGCACAGACATTTGCAAACAGCGACCTGAACGGAACCTCGCGCTTTGTGGCAATGGGTGGTGCCCTCGGAGCACTTGGCGGCGACGTCAGCGTGATGAGCACCAACCCTGCAGGTACGGCTATGTATCGCAAGAGCGATGCTGCAATCACACTCAGCGGTCTCTTCACCAACGATAAGGCTATGGGACACAGCAAGTCGCGCATGTCGTTCGACCAAGGTGGCGCACTCATCGCCTTCGATATGGACAATCCGACTGGTAAAGGCTTGCAGTTCATCAACTTCGGTATCAACTACCAGAAGAATCGCAACTATTTGAGCAACCTGACTAAAGATATCAACAATCTGGGGGGTGTTTTCAGTCAGACATACCAGATAGCCGACCTTTGCAACTATGCCTTGGAGAATGATTACTGGGGCACATTGGCCGATATGAGCGCAAGCCGAAAGGATGTTCATGGAGGCATTCTCAACGAAACGAAAGAGTCGGGCCGCGACTATGAAGGTATTGGTGCCGACAGGGCCTACTATGAGCGAGCCACCTACGGAGCCAACATTCAGGCTGACCTCAACGTGTCTTTCAACGTGAGCGACCAGTTCTTCTTCGGTGCCTCTCTGGGTGTTTACGACATTGATTATGAACGCGAATCTTTCTATCAGGAGTTTGGCAATGATGGTAACAACTACGACTTCACCAACTGGTATAAGACCACGGGCGATGGCTTCGATGTGAAGTTGGGCTTCATTTGCCGCCCCATCGAGGATAGCCCCTTCCGTTTTGGTGTCAATGTCCACACGCCCACATGGTACAGGATGACCGACAGCAATGGTTCGACACTCTATCTGAATGACGAATATGTGACTTCGGGCAGTAACAGCGAGTATGACTACCATTTCCGCACCCCCTGGAAGTTTGGCTTCAGCCTTGGTCACACCATTGGCACGAACTTTGCCATCGGTGCCGAATATGAGTTTCAGGATTTGAGCACAGCCAAGTATAGCGATGTGGACCACAGGGAGAATTACTACTTCCGCAATGTCAACCAAATCACTGACCAGACCTTACGCGGTCAGCACACGCTGAAGGTGGGCGTGGAGTACAAACCTATCGATGAACTTTCTCTCCGCGCAGGCTATAACTTCGTGTCTTCACCCTTCAAGAAAGATGCCTTCCGCACGATTGGCTACGATGGTCCCTACACCGAGACCGACTACACCAACTGGGGTGCCGTCAACCGTTTCACGATTGGTCTGGGCTATCGCTACAAAGGTGGCTACTTCGACATCGCCTGGCAGTATCAGGCTCAAAAGGGTGACTTCTATGCCTTCGATGACATTGATTTGAAACCCACCAAAATCAAGAACAACCGCTCACAACTGATGGCCACTCTTGGCTTCCGTTTCTGAGACAGGCTTTCGCACGAAAGAACGGGGGATGCAACACGTATGCTGCATCCCCGTTTTTTGTGTCTTTCGTTCACGTTTTTTTCGTGTTCTTGAAATCGTACCCCTCGACTACACCTTGCCGTACCCCTCGGGTACGGCTCGTCGTACCCCTCGACTACGGTGTGATAGGGACAAAATAAAGGCAGGTGTCATGATGGGGTTACTCAGCATGACACCTGCCTTTATTTCTACTTCTTGCTGTTTTCCATCCGGTAGAACAGCGAAATGAGTACGGAACCGAGGATTCCTGCACAGAGCGAACCGAGCAGGACGGCTATCTTGCCAGAAGAACGGAGCATCTCGGTCGTGTCGGGGTCAAGTTCGCCAAAGGAGAGGGTGTCGACAAAGATGGCCATGGTGAAGCCGATGCCGCCAAGGCAGGCCACGGCAAAAAGCATCTTCCACGAGGCACCTTCGGGCATGGCTCCAATCTTGCTCTTGATGGCAATGAAGGAGGCGAGGGTGATGCCGATGGGCTTGCCGAGCAGAAGGCCAAAGAAGATGCCCATGCCGACAAAGCCGACACCTTCGAGAGGAAGGGCCTGGAAAATGTTGAAGAAACTGACATCGGGAATGACGACACCTGCATTGGCCAATGCGAAGATGGGCATGATGAGGAAGTTGACCCAGGGGTTGAGGGCATGCTCCAAACGATAGGACATGCCGATGGAGTTGTTGTTGATATAACTCATGCGGCGCAGACAGTGACGCTGCGGACCGTTGGGGAAGGGTACTCCCTGCTCAAACTCGTCGTCGTCATAGCGTGAGAGGCGTGTAAGATATTTGCGGTTGCTGCGGTTGAGATAGGAACGGCTGAAGCGGGCATCCATGGGAATCATGAAGGCCATGACCACACCCGACATGGTGGAGTGGATGCCTGAATAGTAGAAGAGGAACCAGATGACGATGGCAGGCACGAGGTAGAAGGCCATGCGCTTCTCGCCCAGTTTGTTCATGATGAAGACTCCGCCTAAAAGCAGCAGCGAGATGAATAGCAGGGGCAGGTTGATGTCGCCGCCATAGAAGAAGGCTACGACAAGGATGGCTCCAAGGTCGTCGGCTATGGCTAATGCTGTGAGGAACACCTTGAGTGACACGGGAACTTTGTTGCCCAGAATGGACATGATGCCCACGGCAAAGGCAATGTCGGTGGCAGTGGGGATTCCCCATCCTCCGGCAGTGGTGGTTCCTATGTTGAACAATGTGTAGAAAAGGGCTGGTATGGCCATTCCACCAGCAGCGGCAATAACTGGAAGGAGGGCTTTCTTCACACTGGAAAGTTCGCCGCAAACTACTTCGCGCTTGATTTCGAGTCCGACGGTAAAGAAGAAAACGACCATGAGGATGTCGTTGATGAACTTCTCCACCGTCATTTCCTCAGGAAAACTGATGGTGAAGGTCTCGTTGCTGATGGTCATGGAGAGGCTTGTCTCCAAAAACTCATGGTAGAAGTGTGAAGTGAGAGGAAGGTTGGCCAATAGCATGGCCACAATGACACATGCCAACAGGGTGACACCTCCTGCCCAAGGCTGATTCATGAACTGCGTTTGCGAGAGTTTCATGGTGTGCAGCCCCTTGTTCCATTTGTAGAGTGGAATGATTCGCATAAAACAATCTTTTTAGTCTTTATGAGTGTTGTTGCCGTTTGTTCTGGGTTAGGTCGTCTGTGACTTCATGAATTCCTTTGGGGTGATGCCTGTGGCGCGCTTGAAGAAACGACTGAAACTGCTGATGGAGGGGAAATGGAGTATCTCGCTCGTTTCGCTGAATGAGTAGTGGTGGACAATCATGTAAGCCTTTGCCTTCTGTATCACAGACTCGTCAATCCAGGTGGAAGCGTTTTTTTTGCTGTAACTGATGCAGACGAACGAGAGGTATTTGCTTGAAATGCCCAACTGGTCGGCGTAGTATTGCACGGAACGATGCTCGATGGAATGTTTGTTGAGCAGGGCGAGAAAACGGCAATAGATGTCGTACTGGCGTGAGTTGCTGTTGCCCTGCAGAGGCATCGGATTGTATTTGTGGATGTTGATGTTCTCAACCGTGAGAGCATTGAGCAGGCACTGTATGTACTTCTCCTTGAATTCATAGTCCTCGCCGAGTATATCTCTCTTGATTTCGGTGTAGATGGTCATAGTGCGGCGCATCTGCTCCTCGGTCAGGGTGGAGACAAAATGGCGCAGAGACATGCGGGCGTTGCTATAGGTGAAACCGATGTCTGTGTATATCTGGTTGGCCAGTTTCGGATACATGACCAGCATGTAGTAGTTGCAATCGGTGGATATGTATATCGTTTTTGTGACGTTTTCTGGCATGATGGTGATGAGCATCCCTGTTGTCAGAGCCTCTTCCTTGCCGTTGATTTCAATCACATATTTTCCTTTCGTCACATAGATGTAGAGTTTCTGGTACATCTTGTTGACGCCCTCTTGGTATAGGCTTTCCAACGGATTGATGCCGTCAAACGTGTCGAACAGTAGCAGTTGATTCTGGATGGCGGCAGAAGGGATGATGTCATTCTTTGCGAAAACATCGATGTATTCTACATAACGGCTGTTGTGAGTATTTTCAGATGACGAAGGCATTGTATATGGCATAGTTAATAAGTCTTGGTTTTAGTTTTGGACAAAGTTGATGGATTTGATGTTGTTCTGCTTGATGTATTCATTGGGCGACATACCTGTGATGCGCTTGAAGTAGCGCCCGAAGAAACTTTGGCTCGGGAAGTTGAAATCCTTGCTGATTGTCTTGATGTTGGCCTTGTTGGAGTAGAGAGTCTGTTTGACAGCAAAAATCACGTACTGGTCAATCACCTGAGAAGCCGTCAATCCTGTGAAATTCTGCACAATGGCAGAAAGGTATTTGGGCGTAATGTTGAGTTCGTTGGCATAAAACTGTACCGAACGCTCCTGGCGGTGCTTTTCGTTGAGTTTGCTAATGAAATTGTTGAAGAACTGATACTGCCGGGAATTTTTCACATGGTTGATAATGTCGTCTTCTTTCACATAAGAGAACAACTTGGCTATGTAGCAGCCTTGGTAGGCACGAAGAGTCATCTCCTTCATGGGGTATTCTGGACGCATGTGTTCGGCTTTGATTCGCTTGTAGCAATCGTAGAGGGTGCCGATTACTTCAGGCGGAAGGTGGACATGTCGAAACTTAAAGGCATGGAAATGTAAGTACTTCTGTACACCGATGCGTTCATATATTTCGGACATGATGTGACTGCGTGTCAGAAAGGCAAAGAAGAGGCATCTCGAATCTTTCACTTTCACACTAATGCATGGGGTAACGGCTAGATATTCATTTGCTTTAACTTCCAACTCTGTACCCCCAATAATAATGTGCAGTGTACCCCTGAGCACAACTGTCACATAAACGTATTCCGAGTTGTACACTTCGTCACGCGCCAAGATGAGTGGGTCTGATTTCTCATCAAGGTTGTCCATGATATTGTACTTCCCCTCGTATGAGGAAAAGTACATATTGGGTGCATGCTCTTTAGTAATTAAATCTCCTGTTAGTACCATTTTCTTCAATCCTTTTTCAATCTTTTGTTAAAATGACGAAAGCCGATTGCTGCGTCTGTTTTTTTCTTTTTGTGGGATTTTTCCCCTCTCTGTTTTCTTTACTGGCTGGGTAGGGGAGGTGCCTCTCCTGTCCGTAGGATGAGCGTGGTGGCACCTATCGTAATGATAGAGCCGTCATCCAAGTTGATACGGTCTGCATCGCGCAGAATCTCATTCATGTAGAATGTACCTGTATCGCTGGGTGCATCGCGTAAGATATATTGTAATTGCCCATTCTTTGCTCTTTTCACCGTAATGACACAATGGAACGTATCAATGCTGGGGTCGCGTGTCTCAATCGGTTTGTTGATACGTGTGCCTTGGATGTATCGTCCAAATTCGTTCTCGCCCAAATCTAAGGGGATGACCTGCTTGTAGGCGAACCTGTTTTCCACCACGACGATGCTGCCATAGTCCTGTTTATAGGCATGCTCGTCGAGCGTCCTTTCTTCGTGTCGGTTGGAGAGTTTCGATTTGCCAATGCGAATGCCAAATTCTTTCTTGCAATGTTCACACACGAAGACCAATGACTGCCCGGTGACGTATTGTGTCTCGTCAAAGACAGTGTAATTGTCGCATTTGGGACATCGAACTCTTTTCATTTTTCTAACTTATTGTTTTATAGTGCAAGAACCCATGCCTCGGCAAATTCGGAACGTTGCTTTCGGAGTGACATTAACGCGTTTTGTGCTTCAGATTCGCTTTTATAAGTAGAATAGATGATTCTGCTCGTGTTTCCTTTCTTGACAAAACGTCCCTCCTTGTACCCCTCTTTTGCCATTTTTTCAATGTAGCGGTTGGCATTTTCCTGACTCACGAAACTGGCGAGGACGATGGTGTATTGCGAGGACGGGTCTTTTGCCGTTTCTTCCTTTGTATTTGCGTCCTTTTTTGTAGAGACTTCTGCTTGAACCGGGGTTTCAACATCTTGGGAATTTTCTTTCTTGGTCAGACCTGCAGAAGGGCTCTCCAGTGTGGAAATCTCTGTTTTCTCCTTGGTGGAAGATTCCATATCGGCAGTGGTTTCCGTCAGCATCACGTTTTTCTTCGAAACGGAATGAGTGGGTTGCGAACTGGAGGGGAGGGTGGCCTCAACCGAAGGGGTGAAGGTGGCGACAACAGTGTCTGCATCCCCTGGAGTGTTCTTCAGAGCAGGGTAGGAGAAGCAGAAGAACAGAAGGACGGCAGCGGCGGCGGAAATGCCGAAATCCAACCAATGGCGGTTTAGGCGAATCACCACATCCTTCCTCTGGGAGGTTGTCGTTTTGCTCTGTTCAGGATTGCTTGTCACGTGCATGGACGCTGCCGCTACTTGTAGTTGCTTGTTGATTTCACGCTCCTTAAGCAGGCTCTTCACCGACTTCATTTCGTATGAATAAAGTCCGTAGAGGGTGGGGGTGAGTACACCTGCCTGCTGAGGCGCAAAGGAAATGTTTTGGTTCAAAGTTTTCTTCAAAACACCAATTCCTTCCAGCACATACTCGCCCTTCATGTCCAGTTCGAACAACATGCGCTCCAAATCTTTTTCCATCTGGAGATTGGCCAATGGATAAGACGTGGAGTAAGCCATCATGTAGGATTGCACCAACAGTCCGTCATTCATCTGAAGTTGTGGATTGAACCCTATCGTGCGATAAGGAGGAAGGAAAAGATTCTCTCCTTTGCTCGTATATTGTGCATCTGCATGATTGGCGATAAAGCCTCCCAAACCGGGGACAATGACGCAATCATGCTCTATCAGCAATAGTTCTATGTGTCGTGCTAAAGATATCATGCCACAAAGGTAGCATTTTTTTCCCAATCAGGAGTAAATTGGATAAGTTTTTTTTATGCTTTTGTTCGATTTTTCCTCAAAAAAGGCATGCTTTTAAGTAAAACCAATAAATGTGCAGCATTACTTGAAATAAGAAAATGCTGTTTCAGAGGATAAGGGCAAAGAGGGGTTTGCTTAATCGGTGAGGGGAAAAAGACCTGTTTCGGTGGATATGGAAAAAGAGGACTGTCTGTTTCCAAACTGCCCTCTAACGTTCTGTTTTCTCATCAGTCCTTATTTTGCAGGTGCCTGTGTGCCTGTTGCTGGGAATGTTGGTACATTCTCGGCATCAGTTGGTTGGGCTGGAGCGGTGATGTTGATAGGTGCTTCCTCCACGGTCACTTTTGTTACAAAAGCGGCAGAAACAACACTGAGCACGACCATTGCGACAGCCAGTCCCCAAGTAGCCTTTTCAAGGAAGTCTGTTGTCTTGCGCACACCCATAATCTGGTTTGAAGAGGCGAAACTGGATGCGAGACCTCCGCCTTTTGATTCCTGAATAAGAACGATTCCACACATCAACACGGATGCGAGGAGAGCGAGTACAATAATTAGTGAGTACATTTTTTATTGAGTTTTTTTAATTGTCTTTTACAGAGTTTCTTGGTGTCCGTTTTATAGAAGTCTTACACCTCTCACACTTTCTCAGCCGCTTTCTGTCGCGAGGACTTACTTGGCGTTTTGTTCCAGAATCACTTCAAGCAGACTGATTTGCGCTGCAAAGTTAGAACTTTTTTTCGGATTATTCAAAGAAATCTTGCGTAATATTTCCAAAGCCTGCTGAAATCTGTGCTGTTTGATGTAGATATTCACCATACTTTCCGTATAAACTTCCTCATCTTCGTCCGAGAACTGTGGCGAAACAAACTCGTCTTCATCCATTTCGGGCATCTCGAAACGTTGCTTGCCTTTTGTCTCCTCGATGAAGGTGTCGATGAGGTCGGCACCTTTCAGTTTGGGGGCTTCGGAAGGGGGTGCTTCCTTTTCTTTCTCCTTCTGCTCCTCTTGCTGCTCAAGGAAGGATGCATAGTCATTGGTCAGGTCAAACACCGATGGGACAAGCCGTTCCGTTGTGTCACCTTCCTGTTTTTCGGTGCGGTCTTCGGTCAAAAATCGGTTGATGAGCGAGAGAGTTCTGTTCCCGTCGTCTTCAGTCTCGATGGCAGCAGTGTTCTCCTGTGTGGGCAGTTCGTAGTTCACACCTTCGGTCAGTGCAAACAGAGCAGTGCGGTCAGGCACAAACACGCTGGCTCTTCTCAGTTCCGCCCCAAACTTTTTCGAGTGCAGTTTATACAGATTGGACAAATAGAGCAGACGGGCCACCTGGAAGAATGGGTATTTTTCCACCAGTGCCTTCAATTCGGGAAGGGTGTCCTCCCCAAGTTTCGAGGGATCGTCAATCAGTTCTTCTATGTTCACCATGTGTGCAAAATGTTTCTTGGAGGCCAGACTTCACCAGTTGGCCACTGTCGCGTTAAAAATCTGATCCACAATGTCATCAATCATCTCCTGCACCAACTGGTCTTGCACTGCCACTAACTGTTGGGTCGATTCATATTCTGCTGTGGCACTGAAGCGTTTCTCGAAGTCCTCGTCATGTTTGATGGTGTTGACAAACCTCACGTTGACAGTCATTTTCAGTTGCACCTGGGCCGAATAGCCGTCGGCACCGATGCTCTTGTTCGTCTGGCTATATTCCACAATCTCGCCCGACAACTGCAAGTCACCATTTCGTTTCAGCACTTTCAGTTTCGTCTTTTGTGCAAACTCATCGCTCAGCGAGTTATAGAACATCGCCTCCATCGGGCTCCACACGTAGTTTGCGCGGATGGGGAACTTGTCCAGACTGATGGTCTTTGTCTTGGTGTAGTCGATGCTCGTACCCGTAAACTTGTAACTGATGGTGCAGGCTGTCAAAAGCCCCAACAGCGACAGACTCAATATGATGGCGTATCTTCTCATTTTCAGTTCTTCTGTTCTTCAACTCTCCTAAATTTCCAGCCCATACTCTTTTATCTTTCTGTACAGGGTGCGTTCCGAAATGTCCAGTTCGGAAGCCGTTTTCTTTCGGTTGCCATTGTTGCGTTTCAGTGTCTCGATAATGTTCTTGCGCATCAATTCCCGATTCGACATGGGAGCCTCGTCAATCGGTTCAATATCAACCTCCTGAATGTTGTGGTTGGCATAGTTCTCGTTCTGCGATGGGTATCTTTGGCCGTTCACCACATAAGGTTGAGACTGGCGAATGACGGGCTGATGAGCATATTGTACCGACGCGTCAATCTCAGGCATGTCCTCCTCCACAATGCGGTAGTTCTCTTGCGGAGCCGGATGCAGATGCTCCATGTTGTTGTGTACCAGTTCCTTCAGGTCTTTCACCTCCTTGCCAATGCTCGACAGCAACTGGAACAGCATGTCGCGCTCCTGCTCGTAACTGTGCTGGCTCTGCCCATGCACCTCGCGGTTCTGTCCGTGCAGCACCAGTCCCGTTTCGCCCATCGAGTCGTCCGTCACCTCGTAACTCTTCAAGATTTCCGGCGTGATTTCCCGCTCTTTGCTGATGATGCTGATTTGGTCCACCAGATTGCGCAACTGGCGGATGTTGCCCGGCCATTTATATTTTAATAATAGTACGCGCGCGTCTTCTGTCAGTCGCACAGGCTCGATGTGGTATTTCTCCGAGATGTCGTAGGCAAACTTCCTGAACAACAGTTCGATGTCCCGTCCTCGCTCGCGCAAGGGTGGTATGCTGATGGGGATGGTGTTCAGTCGGTAGTATAAGTCCTCGCGGAATCTTCCTTCGCGAATGGCCTTCTGCATGTTCACGTTTGTGGCCGCCACAATCCTCACGTCCGTCTTTCTCACTTCGCTTTCGCCCACACGGATGTATTCTCCCGTCTCCAACACACGCAACAGTCGGGCCTGTGTGGCCAGTGGCAACTCGCCCACCTCGTCGAGGAAGAGGGTTCCCTTGTTGGCCACTCCGAAATAGCCCTCGCGGTCGTCGAGCGCACCGGTGAACGAGCCTTTCTTGTGGCCAAACAGTTCCGAGTCTATCGTGCCTTCGGGCAGAGAGCCGCAGTTGATGGCGAAGTATTTGTTGTGTTTCCGTGTCGAGTTGTCGTGTATCACCCTTGGCAAGACCTCCTTGCCCACACCATTCTCGCCATAAATCAGCACCGACAAGTCTGTCGGTGCCACCTGAATGGCGATGTCAATGCAGCGGTTCAGCCCCTCATAGTTTCCCACAATGCCGTAGCGTTGCTTCACTTGCTGTATCGTTTTGTCATCCATGTTTCTTTTGCTGTTTACCTGTTCTGCTGTTGAAAAATCGTGACAAAATTAGCACTTTTTTTTTACATGACAATGACTTTTTGTCAGTTTTTAACAAAAAGCAGGTCTTCTTGCGATGGCTCAGACCCTAAAGTATGGATTATACAACTTCTCTCGCGCTATGGTAGTCGAAGGGCCATGTCCGCACAGTACCTTCGTCTCGTCGGGCAGGGCCGACAGTTTCGTAAGGCTCAGCATGATGTCGCGATAACTGCCGCCGGCCAGGTCGGTGCGTCCGCAACTGCCGCAGAAGAGTGTGTCGCCCGAGAAGAGCGTGTGTTCGTTCTCTGCATAGAAGCAAATGCTGCCTCGTGAGTGTCCGGGTGTGGTCAGCACTCGCAGCGTGGTGTGGCCGAAGCAGACCTCGCTGCCATCGAGCAGTGAGGTGCCGAGTGGCGGCATGGGCGGGTGGGGGATACTCATGCCCACCACCGAGCGAATCTGCTCGTCCATGTTTTCGTAGATGCGCAAATCCTTATAGTTGGCTTCGGGCCGCAAGCCCAAGTCGCGATAGGCGAAAGCGTTGCCCCACACGTGGTCGAAGTGCAGATGCGTGTTAAGCAAGTGCTTCACTTGCAGGTCGTTGGCGGCTATGTACTTCTTGATGTCTGCCCATTCGCTTTCGGTCGAGCAGCCGCAATCGATGATGACAGCCTCCTTCGTCTCGTCGCTCACTACATAGCAGTTCTCGCCCAGAGGGTTCACCTCAAAAGTCTTGATGTCCATGCTCATTTCTTGTTTGCGATGGTCACATGAACCACCTTTTTCGTCTTGAAATACTCCTCGTCGAAAAATTCACTCAGTTCCCACACCGTTGCGATGTTCTTCATCGAAGCAATCTCCGCAGTCAGTTCACCCCCTTTCAGGGCAATGATGCCGTTGGGCACCGCATTGTGCTGTTCCTTCTTGATGTTCTTTCGTGCCACCTTCACCAAATCGACCATCGGCATCACGGCACGGGTCACCACAAAGTCATACTGTTCCTTCACCTCCTCCGCTCTGGCATGGCTGAACTTTACGTTTTTCAGCCCGATAGCCCCTGCCACCTCTTGTGCCACTTTCACTTTCTTGCCGATGCTATCGACCAGATGAAACTGCACATCCGGGAACAGAATGGCCAGCGGAATGCCGGGAAAGCCACCGCCTGTGCCGAGGTCCATCACCGTTGTGCCCTCCTTGAAGTGTACCACTTGGGCGATGCCCAGCGAGTGGAGCACATGGTGTTCATACAAGTTCTGGATGTCCTTTCTGGAAATCACGTTAATCTTAGCGTTCCAGTCATTATAAAGAGCCTCAAGCCGAGCAAACTGCTCAACTTGAGTCTCTGTCAGATGGGGGAAATACTTCTGAATGATGTTCATTGTTTTATTTACAATTGAATCAATTACAATTTATTCTTCAATTTTACCATTAACCATTTTTTTATCCAGTTAGCAGGCTGCATCGTCAAATGGCACATTGTAAATTGTCAAATTGTAAATAGATTTATTGGTGCTGAGGACGCAGCAAGTCGTTCACCGTCTTCACGGGGTTGAACGTGCCCAGCGGCACTTCCACAAAGATGGTGTTCCAGTCGCTCATGGCACCGTTCCACAGTCCTGGCAGTTCGAGTGCCTTCAGTTCCTTGCCGTCCTTGCTCTTGCTGGAGATGAAGCCCGTCTGGTGATCGACATACTTTGTCAGGTCAAACTTCTCGCCCTTGTAGTTCTTCACGGCGCACACCAAGTCAACGGGGTTGAAGTGGGTGCCGTTCTGGAACATCTGCAGATACTCTGCATTCGCCTTGTCAATCTGGCTGCTCTCCAGAATCTGCAGGCTGATGGTGCCGTCCTGATTGTAGGCCAGGAAGGGACCACCGCCGGGTTCGCCCACATTCTTCACCATGCCGCACACGCGCATGGGACGGTTCAGTTTCTTCTTCAGGTAGATGGCCAGTTCGGCATCCTCCAGGTCCTTCAGTTCGGGATTGCGGCAGCAGAGTTCGTCGCGCAGGAAGCGGATGATTTCCTCAAGTTGAGCATGAGTGTATTTTCCGCTGTCCAGCAGTTCGAGATACTGAAACGCCTTCTTCTGCTTTGTCACCAACACACCGGCTATCAGTTTCTTATATTCCACGGTCTCGGCCTTCAGACGGTCTGGCACCACATTGTCGATGTTCTTGATGAAGATGATGTCGGCATCCAGGTCGTTCAGGTTCTCAATCAGCGCACCGTGACCGCCCGGACGGAAGAGAATCTTGCCGTCTTTTCCTCTGAAAGGCGTGTTGTCGGGGTTGGCTGCTACCGTGTCGGTGCTGGCCTTCTGTTCCGAGAAACTCACCGAATACTTCACGCCAAATTTCTCTTCATATTTCGGAGCCACCTTTGCCACCAAAGCCTCAAAGAGTGGGCGATGCTCAGGACTCACCGTGAAGTGTACCGTCACCTGACCGTTCTTGCCGCCGGCATAGAGTGCGCCTTCCACTAGATGCTCCTCCACCGGAGTGCGGGCACCATCCTCATACTTGTGGAATTTCAGCAGGCCCTTCGGCAACTTTCCATAAGACAGACCTTCTTCGCCCAACAGCGTGGCAATGGCAGTTTTCACACTCCCGTCGCCACCATTCTTGGCAATGGCAGCCTTCAGGTCGTCGATGAAGGCGAACTTGTCCAGATTCGTCTCAAACTTCTCGATGAACTCCGTCTTCTCCTCCGTGTCGAGATACTCAAACAGGTTCTTGAACATACGGCTGGCCGCGCCCGATGCTGGCACAAACTTCAGCACACTGCCCGTACCGTCCAGATAGGCATCCCAAGCAGCCAGATAGTCTTTCTTCTCAGCCTCTGAGGGAATGGTGATGCCATTGCCCGGCGACGCTGCCCCAGCCAGTTTCAGCCAGGGGAAACCCGTCTTGAAACACTCCAACTGTGCATTCAACTTCTCTTCTGCGATGCCTTTCTTTGCCAGAAAGTCCTTGTCTTCTTGTGTAAGCATGATAAAATAAGGTTTTATGGTTTTACTTGTCGAATCATCGACATAGCCTGTTGCCCCAACAGAGGCCACTCTATATGCCGTTTTCTTTGCAAAGATACCACTTTTCTTTCACAACGCAAATTATTGGGACTAATTTTTGGAATTTTTCTTTGTGCTTGTTTCCTCATCGGTCTCCCTTAATCGTACAAATTGACCAACCGAAAATGCCTCAAAACAGGTGTGACTCACACCTATCCCATAGGTGTGAGTCACACCCCCTATAGAGGTCTGAGTCACACCTGTTTTTAGGCTACGAGCGTGTACAAAATGGCCAAAATGGACGAAGCACGAAAACAGCCGCTCAATCCTCTTTCAGCAGGTCTGGGCGCAGGGCTTTCGTGCGGGCGAGTGCCTGCTCATACTCCCACTCTTTTATCTTCGCCTCATGGCCCGACAGCAGAACCTCCGGCACCGTCCATGTCTCATCGGGAATGCTGAGAGGGTGATACTCCGCCGGACGTGTATAGACGGGAGGTTCCAGCAGATTGTCTTGAAACGAATCGCTCAAGGCACTCTCCACATCGCCAATCACACCCGGAATGACCCGCACTATAGCATCGGCCATCACCGCTGCAGCCAGTTCGCCACCCGTCAGCACGTAGTCGCCGATGCTGACTTCCTTCGTGATGAGGTGCTCCCTGATGCGGTAGTCGATGCCCTTGTAGTGTCCGCAGATGATGATGATATTCTCCTTCAGACTCAGTTCGTTGGCCATTGGCTGGTCGAACTTCTCGCCGTCGGGAGCCGTGAAGATGATTTCGTCATAGTCACGCTCCGCCTTCAGCGCAGCGATGCAGGCATCCAGCGGTTGGCACTGAATCAGCATGCCAGCCGCACCGCCAAACGGGTAGTCATCCACCCGCCGATGCTTGTCGGTGGTGTAGTCTCTCAGATTATGTACATGTATTTCTGCCAGTCCTTTCTTCTGTGCCCTGCCCAGAATGCTCTCTTGTGTAAACGGTTCTATCAGTTCAGGAAGAACCGTGATGATGTCAATGCGCATAAATGACCTTTTTCTATTTTCTGTGGCAAAGTTAGTGCAAATCGAGCGAAATACAAAATGAAAAAGTCATTTTTTCATTATTGTTTCCGAGATGCAGCCTAAGTTCGGCGTAGCCAACGTATGAATAAGCGAGGATAACACAACTGTCCTCCGACTTTTCTTCCATTAGACTCTTGAGTGTGCTTCAATAGAGTCTCTTCCGTAACCTCTAAACCGACGTCGTCGACATCTAGCGCTCCTTGGGTTCGTAGTAGTAAGGTTGAAGTTGATGGCAAAATAATAAAAAATTAAGTCAAGATGATGGCAGATTGGAATAAAATACTTAACTTTGCGGCATCAAAAAGAATAAGATTATGGCACAAGTATCTATGACAGTCCGTATGGACTCAGGCATTAAGGCAGCTTTTGACAAACTCTGTGCTCAGTTTGGTATGAGTGCAAATGCCGCAATGAACATCTTTGCGAATGCAGTGGTCATGCAACGCAGAATTCCTTTTGAGATCAAGGCAGCTCCTGAGCAGAAATCTATGAGTGCGTTGGAGGCATTCCATGCCCTTAGGACAGAGGCGCAAGAGAATGGATTGCAAGAGATGACACTAGATGAGATTAATGAAGAAATCCGTCTTGCCCGTGAAGAAAGACGCTCAAAAATACAGAAGTGATGATTTACGCTGTCATTGACACGAACGTTTTTGTCTCTGCTTTGTTCTCCAAAAACATCAACGCTGCCACTGTAAAAGTGTTGGACGCGATATTTCAAGGGGATATTGTACCTTTGTTCAACGACGAGATTATCGCAGAATATGAAGATGTCCTTCGACGTTCGAAATTTCATTTCACACCCTCTTTGGTCAATAAGTATTTGAAAAGTATCTGCAAATTGGGAATTTCTTCAGAACGTGTTAAGAGTGATGAAGTTTTTCCAGATAAAGATGATGTGGTGTTTTATGAGGTTGCCCTTTCTAAAGAGGATGCTTACCTTATAACTGGCAATATAAAACACTTCCCTAAGACTCCAATTGTTGTCACGCCTGCTGAGATGATTGAGATTCTGCTGAGGGATAAACGATAACCTTTATTTAACCCATGAAGCCTGTCCATTTGGATGGGCTTCTTTGTTTGTGGATTCTTCCTTGAAAGTCTCTTCCGTAACCTCTAAATCGACGTCGTCGACATCGACCAACCGACCTCGACGACATCGATTTGGTGGAGATTGTTTTCTTCCCCCCTTGACCTTTGGTGTTCCTTTAGTGCTCCTTTAGTCCTCCTTTAGTGCTCCTTGTGTTCGTAGTGGTAAGGTAGTAGGTTCGTAGTGGTAAGGTGGTAGGTTGTTTGTAGTTGTTAACTGTCAACTCAAATAGTTCTTCCATTTTTTTATCTCGCGATTCTTACATCCAGCATGGCAACTCCTAATTGGCTTCGCCGAAGATGCTCATGCTCGGCATAGTTCAAACAAGTTTGACCTCTGCACTCACTCAACCGCATCTTTCCTAACTCCTAACTCCTCATTAAAATGGTTTAGCGCGGCGCATGGTTGAAGTTAATAGGTTAATTGGTTAATTTCATTTGCTCCGCATCGCTTTTTTTCATTTTTTCCTTCTCTCCTTCTTTCATTTTAAAAATATTGTGTACCTTTGCGATTGAGTTGCCTGCCTCTTGGCGAAGAGCGGCAGCCCCTTATTGGAAATAATAACAGCATTAGCTGATTATTCGGTACATCTTGAAACCTGAGAAATTTCAAAGATAATTCATACCTTGATAGTCACTAATGTCTGCACCGTTAGGTGTGGACATGACTTATCTTGTATGAATGGGCAATTCTCAGGGCCTCAAGATGTGGATAAGACGGTTCACGCCTTTTTCTATGTCTTGAAGCCATGCGGTTTTGCCTGTTAATGCGCCTGATAGGTCAGCAATGCCCAAAACCTATCGTGCATGAATAATACGCTTATTGACAACTCGATAGCCCAACTTTCAATGCTTCACACATTGAAGGAGTGTATGGCTGTTGATGGGATTCGTACCATTAGAATAGCTACAGGCTATTGGGATATACCAGGCCTTGCTTTGCTGACCAACGAAATCAGGACGTTTCTCGATAAGGAGGGAACGCAATTGTTGTTGTTGATTGGTAAAGACCCCTACGTCTATGCCTCGCAAGTTAATAATCCCAAGTACAAGGATTTGTCTTATCCCGATGATTTCATCCGCACCGACATTTGCGAACTTGAGATAAAAGAGGAATATGAAGATGCTGTACGTCTTCTGCTGACATATTGCACAGAAGACAATGATTCCAAAATTCAGATTCGCATTTTCCGGAAGAATGAAAAAGATGATACCCAATTCTTGCACTCCAAATGTTATATCTTCGATGGAAAGAATGTGGGTTTGGGATATGGCTTGATAGGCAGTTCCAATTTCACGGAGAAGGGGTTGCAAGGAAATGCAGAGCTGAACTATCTGGAAACAGATGTGACGAAAGTCTTATCTGATACACCCATACCTAACCATAAGACACATATCCAATGGTTTAATGAGAAATGGGACATTTCAGAACCTTGGAACAAGCAATTCTTGGAGCAGATATTGAAAAAAGCGCCTATCACCAAGAAGATTGAAGAAGAGGAAGATACTACCACAGATCCATTCACCCCATACGAACTGTACATCAAACTCTTGCAACTCCAATTTGGCGACATTGTTGACAAATCACTGGGTCAGCAGATTGAAGCCTATCTTCCTGCCAACATTCACAAACTTGATTATCAGATTGAAGCAGTCAAGCGATGCATCGGCATTATGCATGAACATGGTGGTTTCATGTTGGGCGATGTGGTAGGACTTGGCAAGACGATTGTGGGAACTCTTATCATCAAGCGTTTCCTTTCAGTACCAGAAGATGATGGGCGAGAACGTAAAGTGCTGATTATTTCTCCCCCAGCCATTCAGTCGGCATGGAATAAAACAATAGCCATGTTTGATGCCGATACAGAGGAAAAGATAGCTCCATATATAGACCTCATTACAACAGGCCGTATTGGTGGGGTTGTAGATGATGAGGATTGGGATGATGATGACGATGAAGGAGATTCTGGAGAATTTGACGGTGTACTACAAAACAAGAATTATGGTCTCATCATCATCGACGAGAGCCACAAATTCCGCAACAGCACCACATTGATGTATGAGTCATTGGACGAACTGATTCAAAAGATTGGAGCTAAGACAGGCATGTATCCATACGTGGGATTGCTTTCTGCCACTCCGCAGAACAATCGTCCTAACGACTTGAAGAATCAGATTTATCTTTTTGAGCGTAATCACACAGATAGTACACTGAAGAAAGCCGAAAGTGGTAACATTGAAAAATTCTTTGCCGATGTTAACAGAGAATACGACTTTCTTATTGACAAAAACAATAATATCCCATCTATCGAACGTGGCAAGCGACTGAAAGCTGTTTCACAAAGAATACGTGATTGTGTCCTGTGTGACATTCTGGAACGTCGCACCCGAACGGATGTGGAGAAATACTACAAGGAGGATATGCAGTCACAAGGACTGGTGTTTCCCAAGATTGTCGGTCCTAACATGCTTGAATACATCATGGATGAAGAGTTGGCACAACTTTTCTCCGACACAATGACGATTATTGCTCCAACAGAGGAAGACAAACTAAACACTAATGACTGGCTAAAGTATTACCGCTATCGTGCCATTGAATATTTTGTTGATAAGGCTAACGAGAAAAAACATGAAGGTCGAGGCAATCGTGGTGTAAGCGATGTAGCCAAACAGCTCGCTAACATCATGCAGATACTTTTGGTCAAGCGTCTGGAAAGTTCCTTCACGGCATTCTCTCAATCATTGCTGAACTTGCGGCGCTATACGGAGAATATGCTCAAGATGTGGGAGAATGACACCATATTCATCTGTCCGCAAATTGACGTGAACGAAGAACTCAACACGGAAAAGAAGACTCAAAAGCGTGGGAAACGTGTATCTTTCAATGATTGTGCAGAAGACATCAGAAAGAAGATAAAGAAACTGACCGAACAAGGACGTAATGAGAAAGGGCAGAATGCTGAATACAGGCGAAAGGACTTCAAAGAAGCATATTACACTTCGCTAAAAGAAGACTATTGGCTCATCTCTAATCTCTACGACCGCTGGGCAAAGAACTCCCAAGACCCCAAGTTTGATGCGTTTAAGGAGAACTTTGAACCAGAACTGTTCAATTCGGAAAAGAACACTTCTGGAAAGTTAGTCATCTTCTCCGAAGCGATAGACACTGTTCAAGCACTTGCCAGAGTGGTTAATGCAAAAGGGCACAAGGCACTTGTC
The DNA here is from genome assembly GCA_002393555.1 of Prevotellaceae bacterium UBA4359. GTDB lineage: Bacteria > Bacteroidota > Bacteroidia > Bacteroidales > Bacteroidaceae > Minthosoma. Next base: position 3,552 of record DGSP01000013.1, on the reverse strand, counting down.
ATCACTGCCGCCAATCGTGATGATATGGAGCATGCCATTGAAGAGAACTTCGATGCCAATTATGATGGTGAATGGAAAGATGACTACGATGTGATTATCACGACAGAGGTGTTGGCAGAAGGTGTCAATTTGCATCGGGCCAATGTCATTCTGAATTATGATACGCCTTGGAATTCCACTCGCCTGATGCAGCGAATCGGACGTGTGAACAGAATTGGCAGCAAGGAGCCTTTCGTTTATGTCTATAATTTCATGCCAAGTGCTGAAGGCGATGCACAGATTCAGTTAGTGAGGAAAGCACATATCAAGTTGCAATCTTTCCACATCTTGTTTGGCGAAGACAACAAGATATTTTCTGATGCAGAAAGTGTTGTTCACTACGATATTGTCAAGGCGGTGGAAGGTGAAGAATCTCCTTTGCAAAAGTATGTGTTTGAGTTGAAACAATACAAGGAAGCCCATCCTGAACGCTATCAGCAAATAGAACATGCTGATAATGATTGGCAGATTGCAATGGCGGAAAGCGGTACAGCATACTTCATTGTAAAGGCACCGCGTTCGGCAAGACTTGCTGTCAGAATTCGTCCCGAAGAAGATGCTAAAATCATCTCTCTGATTGAATTGCTGGAGGATATGCGGGTGGATGAAAATGCCCAACGCACTGCTCTGCCCGATAATTGGCAACAACTATCTTCGGAGGCCATTAAGACATATAACCAATACTTTGTACGTATCAACAAGTCGCGGGTTGGTGATAAGCGCACACAAGCGCTCGACGTTATTGTCAAACTTTATAACAATCCCAACCTTTCTGATCATTCGAAAAAACTGTTGAAGAATGCCCGTAAACTGGCAGACAAAGGGAGTTTCGACATCATCAAGAAGATGTTGGCGATTGGGACAGCATTGGAAGAAAAGAAATCCACTTTTTTTGCCATAGGTCAGCAGGACATCGATGCCATTCTGGAAAGAGAGATTGGTAAACTTGTCGCAAACGTCGAGAACAGACAAGGTGAAGCAACCATCGTTTTAGGAACTATCAAATAAAGAAATATCATGGACAAAGAGTTATTGAAAGAGTATCTCTGTAAGCAATATCAAGGTTGGCAGTCTTTTCTTGATAATGTTGTCTTTCCTATCTTTGGAGAAGATGACTTTGAAGATGGCTATGCAGCAGAACTGCTGGAGAGTCAACCAGAACGCAGGCATTTGGCGGAAACAACAGGCATACGCAGCATCAAGCAAGTGGGCAAAATATATGTGGGGGTCGAACCCTTGCAGATTTTCGACGTGACTGTCTGCGATAGGGTGATGATGGAACGCAACAGAGTGAACATCCAGCGTCTCATTCGTTCCGTGATGGATCAGTTCTCATGTGCCTTCATGCTTTTTCATTATGATGATGACACACGTTGGGATTGGCGATTCACTTTTTGCCGTAAAAGCGGCAATAAGGAAGAATCATCGGATAGTAAACGATACACGTTCTTGTTAGGGCCAGGACAATCGTGCCGAACGGCAAGAGACAATTTCTTTGCACTTTATGAAAGACGTGATTCGCTTGAAATCAAGGACATCGAGGATGCCTTCAATGTGGAGAAACTTTCAAAAGAGTTCTTTGGTAAATACAAGGCACAATACGAGTTGTTTGTTAACTACATGGTTGCTCCCAAAAATGGAATGCGAGATGATTATATCGATACAGATTTTGACCATACTGGATTAACGAAAGCCCAGATAAAAGAGCGTGAAGAAAAGCCTATTCGTGATTATGTGAAGAAATTGCTTGGACGCATTGTGTTCCTTCATTTCCTACAAAAGAAAGGTTGGTTAGGCGTTCCCGCAGGAGAAGAGTGGGGTCAAGGTGACCATGATTTTATGCTCCATTTGTTTGAAAACGCATCGAAAGTCCAAAAGACAGATTTCTTGGATAAAGTGCTTGAACCTCTATTTGCAGATGCTTTAGACAAAAATAGGGCAAGTCAAGGCGATGTCTTTGATAGTGGTGTGGAGGGCTTCCGAAACATCCGCATCCCTTATTTGAACGGCGGACTGTTTGAACGTGATGAGTTGGACATGAAGCCCAGCCATTTTCCTGTTGACTATTTCAATAGCCTGCTCACCATGCTTTCGCAATATAATTTCACCATTGACGAGAATGACCCTGATGATGCAGAGGTGGGTGTTGACCCTGAAATGTTGGGAAGAATCTTCGAGAACCTTTTGGAGGACAACAAGGATAAAGGTGCGTATTATACGCCCAAAGAGATTGTGCAGTACATGTGCCGCGAGAGTTTGATATCTTATCTGCAAACAGATGTAGAAGATGAAGCGACGAAAGAAGCGATTCGTCAATTTGTGACCACTCATAACACAAGCGTTCTTGGAGCAAATGATAAGTTCATCAAGCAGATAGACGAGGCTCTTTGCAACGTAAAGATTTGTGACCCTGCGATTGGCTCAGGTGCCTTCCCGATGGGATTGCTTCGTGAGTTGTTCTTCTGTCGTTCTGCCATAGAACCAAACACCGTGGAAAGGGCATCAGAAATCAAACGCCACATCATCCAGAACAACATCTATGGCGTGGACATTGAACGTGGTGCAGTGGAAATAGCTCGTCTGCGTTTTTGGCTTTCACTTATAGTTGATGAGAAGTCGCCTTGTACATTGCCTAATCTAGATTTCAAGATTATGCAAGGTAACTCGCTCTTGGAAAGCTACGAAGGATTCGATTTGCGCGATATTGCAGGAAATGGAAGTCGAACAGGGCAACTAATCTTTGATGATGACACATGCAATCGTGCATTGATACAAGAGTATATCCGTAAATATTTTGAAGCGGATGATCATGGAGAGCGCCAATTACTTCGACAAAAAATAGACCAGGCAGTAAAGAATTTGATAATAGCAAATAACCAATCTTTGGAAAAGAGAGTCGGAGAATTGGATTTACAGAATAATAGTTCATTTTTCCTTTGGCATACCTATTTCAAAGATGTATTTGCACATCCTTCTGAAAAGGGCTTTGACATAGTTATTGGCAATCCTCCATATGGTGCGAAGTATGATGATAAGACAAAACGCTTCTACCAAAACACCTATATAACAGCTAAAACGGTAAAAGGCGTACAAAAAGCTTCTCTTGATACATATACATTGTTTATTGAACTTGGGTATAACTTGCTTCGGAGGAATGGTTGCTTTGCTTATATTGTACCCATATCATTGACTTCAAGCGATTCTCTTACTGGAGTGCATCGTATTCTGATGGGAAACTGTGACACCATACACATATCGTCGTATGCGGTACGTCCAAAGCCTGTATTTGAGAACGCTGTCGTGAATACTTCAATACTACTTTTCCGGAAGACAGAAACACCATGCCAGCACCTGTATTCTACAAAGATGCACAGAAGAGGGAAAGAGTTTGATTTACAAAAACTTATTGATAATTTAAAATTTGTTGATGTTAAAGGTCTGACAATGAATGGGCGTATACCCAAAATCGGAACAATCTTAGAAAAAAGTATGGTTCATCCCCGAATTGCGTTG
>DGSP01000006.1 GCA_002393555.1 Prevotellaceae bacterium UBA4359 | reverse complement strand
GTAATTCTTATACCGAACTCACGTAATGTTAAATTATTTGACCCCCAATTTTTGGGGAAAATTATTGGCAACCTTTTGGTGTAGCCAATGATTGTCCGAAAAATCTGGCTTTCGTCGGATTCACGTTCTAATGTTGTTACTCTTCCAGCATCCGCTTGATTCGTTCCACATCCTCTTCACGCTCCTTGGGTATCACACCCGCCTCTTGTAGCAACCGCAATCCTTCAAGACATCCATCTTTCAGTTCATCTTTATATTCCCGATAGACAGTCTCCAACTCATTTACGGAACATTTTCCAGACAAATATTGAGACAATATATAATTGATTTGAATGAAATGCTGCGTGGAGTCAACCTCTATACCTTCACGTGCCAACTTTTCGGCCCCTTCAAAGTCTTTTGTAAAGATGGTGTAGAACGATTGGCTTCCTAATATGGTGGCATATTCACCTCGCCATGTTTCTGCATCTTTTTCATAGTTCATTTTCAGTAATGGCAGATATTCTTGGATTATCTGATACACTTTTTCTCTGTCGTTCTGTTGTCCATAGAGTCTGCTTAAGTAATAGAGCACCCCCATATACCATTGCTGCTGTGCAGGGTCTGTTTCCGCCATGCGTCTATAGATTTCCAACGCTTCTTCAAAAAGGGGTATCGCCTCCGCATACCGTTTTGTCTGAAGCATCAGAAAGCCGATGTTAGATGAGGATTGTGCCACATCCTGCTCGTATGCCATTGGATTGTCCTTGGCCAGCCTCCTTCTGATTTCCAGTGCCTCCATGTACATCTTCTCGCTCTCCGTGAGCCGCTGGGTGCTGGAGTACAGAAGTGCCAGATTGTTCAGCGTCCTTGCCACATCTGGCTCGTATGCCTTCGGATTGTCCTCGGCCAGTCTCCTGTAGATTTCCAGTGCCTCCATGTACATCTTCTCGCTCTCCGTGAAACGCTGGGTGTCGGAGTACAGAATTGCCAGATTGTTCAGCGTCATGGCCACATACGGCTCGTGTGCTTTAGGATTGTCCTTAGCCAGTCTCCTTCTGATTTCCAGTGCTTCCTTGTACATCGCCTCGCTGTCCGTGAATCGCTGGAGTTTGTAGTACAGAAGCCCCAGATTGTGCAGCGTCAAGGCAGGTTCGTCTTTCTTCGGGTTGTCTTTTGCCAGCCGTCTTTTAATTTCTAAGGCTTCTTTATACAAGTTTTCGCTCTCGTGGAATCGTTGGATGTCAGAGTATAGCCACGCCAGATTGTGTAGTGTTTCGGCCATGCCCGACTCGTATGCCTTAGGATTGTCCTTGGCCAGCCTCCTTCTGCTTTCCAGCGCCTCCTTGTACATCTCTTCGCTTTCCGTGAACCGTTGGGTTCTGTGGTACAGAAGCCCCAGATTGTTCAGCATGCGTGTTCTTTGATAAAGAAAGTCATTGCTATCAGTGTCCATCCGCTTTTCAAGTATGTCAAGTGCCTTTTTCCAATAAACCTCGGCCTCCTGAAAATCATTCTGTCCCCAGCAAAAATACGCATATTCAAAAACATCATCATACGCATTCAACTTATCAGCCAATAACTTCAACGTCTCTGCCGCCTTGTTCCAGTTACCATTGTTCTTGTACATATCTACAGACGTGCGCAGTTTGTTGAGGGTCAGCAGGCTGTCCTCGGTGGCCTCGGCCACAATTCTTTCGCCCTCATGCTTTTTGTCGAGGGTCTTGAGGAACTTTTCTTCCAACTTCATGTCCTCCAACTTTTGCATGGCTTCCTCCACCTCGCCGCGTTCGTAGAGGTCGAGCACCTCTTGCATGGCATCGTCCAGTTCGCTCTGGTCGATGCGGGCCATGGCGTCGGCGCTGTTGCGCAGGTTGTCCATGATGCGGTCGCGTTCTTCTTCCAGTTCCTGTAGACGCCGCTGATAGTCGGCAGACTCCTTTTTCAGGGCGGCAATCTTCTGGTCGTAGAGTTGGGTGATGGACTTGAAGCCGACGTCATAGTAGTTCTGCTTGCAGGTGTCGAAGTCCTTTTTGCTGCACATGATGAGGGTGAGCCTCCCCTCGAAGGTGGACCAGTTGTCGGTCTCCTTCTTGTTGAGCACGGTGAGGCCGGGGCTGAAGGGCTGCTGGGCGAAGACAAGGTGCTTGCCCGCCCCGAAGTCCTTGAAGGCCAGTGTGAAAGTTCCGTCAGCCCTGCTTGTGGTTGGCTCAGCATAGGCCACGGTGATGCTCACGTTGCCGATGGGTTTCTTCGTCTTGGTCTTATAGTCATAGAGGTACGCGATGCCCTGCTGGGTGTAGGACTTGCCGAAGGCGAAGGTCGTGGCACAGAGGAGGGCCAGGCAGATGAGAAGTGTTCTTTTCATACAAAGATTAGTTGGCTTTTGATGGTTTTTGGTGGCAAATGTAGGGAAAAACGAACGAAAAAGTGTTTTTTATGCAAAAAAAATGATGAAAAAAGTGAAAAAATGTTTGGTTGTATAAAAAAATCTTTACATTTGCAAGCGAATAACCTCAATCAAAACCTTTTATTTTTTTAACTAATTTTTAACTAAATCTAAAAAAACGATGAAAAAGTTTATTGCAATGGTTGCCATGTTGCTGCCTCTGGCAGTGATGGCACAAGAGAAGAAGGATGCTTCAATCCCAGTTCCTGCTACCGAGAACACGTTCCGCATGGCTGCCGAGTTGTCGAAGTATGGCTATGCCAACAATGATGCGTTGTCGCTCATTCAGGCTGCTCGCATGGCCAAGCAGGCTGGATATGTAGCACAAAAGCAGGACAAGACCGAAGAGGCCGGCACGGCGACTGGAGGTGAGAAGAAAGAGAAGGTTGGCAGCATCTCGCTCGACCCCACCAAACTGTTGGCTGATGCGAAGGCTAAGGCTGGTGACGATGGTGTGTTGCTGGCTCTGATTGACGATGTGCAGAATGGTGTGCGCGGTGCCGTGGGTGGTGCCAAGTATGTGGTGGAGCGTGTGAATGCTCACAGCACGGATGTCTATCGCATCTCTTTCCGCGCTCAGGAATTGGCCATCGTGACGGTGATTGGTGACGGTGACACGGACTTGGACCTCTACATCTACGATGAGAACGGCAACCTCATTACGAGCGACACGGATTATACGGACGACTGCATTTGCACGTTCACTCCTCGCTGGACAGGTGTATTCGTGATTAAGATTGTGAACAGAGGTAATGTGTATAATCAGTATGTTCTCCGTACAAACTAATTTCTTTTTATAAGATATTCAACTTTCGCAAGTTTTAGTTGATTGGAGTTAAGCACTTGCGAAACTTGAGTAAGATATTTGTACGCGCATGATTATTGCTACGAAGAAATTTGAAGAAGGTTCGCTGGTGGCTCGTGAACGGGCTGCTGGCGAACTTGTGTTTTTGGAGGAGAATGACAATGCGGTGATTGGGCGGATGAATGCGGAGGTAGAGGGGTATGACCCTTCGCTGTATGGGGGACGCAGGTTGGAGTGTTGGCTGCTGCTGGACGATGCCACGTCGCTCTGGCTGCTGCAGACGGTGGGGGTGCCAGACGAAGTGAGGAAGAAGGCGGATGTGCTGGCCACGACTGCTGCCGACCTGATGGCGAAGACGCTCCTTGTGCGCCTGCCGGGTCGGGTGTCGCCGTTTCCGCCGCTTGACCGCCGACCCATTGGCCGTGACAGTGAGGTGACGGTGCATCTGGTGCTGCTGGGGGCGGGCAATCTGGCTGAGGCTGTGGCGCTGAATGCGGCCTTGGTGGCTCACTATCCCAACTATTGCCGCGACACTCGGCTGCGCACTCGCATCACGTTGGTCTCGGAAGATGTGTCCCAGATGCGTGACCGCCTTTTGCAAAGGTATGCACATCTCTTCGCCCATTCCTATCATCGGATGCTCGACCTTTCGGACACGCACCCGGTGTGCCACCTGCACCGACCTCAGTATGAAGGACAGAGAAAGGATTTTGTGGATGTGGAATGGGAGTTTGTGAAGGGTGACAGCCGCAATGGTGCCGTGCGTCAGAAGTTGTCGGAGTGGGCGGTGTCGGAACGGCAATTGCTGACAGTGGCCCTCTGCCATGCCGACGACGGTGCCAACCTGACGGAGGCGGTGTCGCTGCCTCAGGCGGTGTATGACGCTCAAACGCCAGTGTTCTGCCATGCCGAGAAAGCCGACTTGCTGCGTCTGGCTCAGGAGGGCAAGGCATACGGGAATGTCATCGCTTTCAATCAAGAGATGGCCGACCTCGGTCTGCTGCGGGTGCTGAAACGGATGGGGCAGTGTGTCAACTATGTCTATCATCACTGCTTTGCGCTGGAGAAAGGTGCGCCCATCACTGCGCCTGCCCACATCGATGTCGTCCGGCTTGATGCCTTGTGGGCAGAGGTGCCTTCGCTGCCGAAACAATACTCCAACGTGTTCAATGCCATGACGTTGGGGACAAAGATGCACTCGTTGGGGCATCGGGAGGAGGAAATGGAGAAGAGTGAGATGGATGAGGGTGCTGGGCAGGCTTACTATGCGCTGTCGATGGACGAGGTGGATGTGATGACAGAGGTGGAACACAACCGTTGGAGCCTTGAGGAACTGATGTTGGGCTATCGCCCGATGACGGACGATGAGATGCGGATGGTGGAGGAGGATGTCTTGCAGAAGAAGAGGCTGCGGGATGAGAAGAAGGTGCATTATGACCTGCGCGCATTTGATGACTTGCGCGAGGACGAGACTGGCAAGAATGTGAACGTGTATGATATGGCCTTGACTCAGGCTATTCCTTTGATTGTTAAGACATGTATTACAGATTGACTTACCGCTCGACGGCGGACAGAAAGAGCAGAGGGGACTCTGTGTTGTGTGGGTATCGGCCTCTGCTGATTGGACAGACGGTCTCGTGTGATGTGCGGTTGCCCGAGTCGGAGGAATGGGCTCCACAGGTGTTTGCGGTCATCTTGCCCGATGAGCGGCATGAGGGCTGGATTGTGGTCAGAAGGACGGATGAGGTGTCTGTGAGGCTGAATGGAGCGGAGGTGATGGTGGCGCAAGTGTTGAAGGATGGTGATGTGCTGACCTTGGCGGACGGGAAGATTGAGACGGTTTTGGGGTTTGAAGTGTGTGAGGATGGGGATTATCATCCGAATGAGGGTGTGGTGCATCGGCGCAGGCATGTGGAGCGGCACCTCTATTGGTTGACGGCTCTGTGGTGTCTGGTGGCTGTGGCGATTGCAGGGTTTGCCTGGTGGACGAGAAATGGGGGAAATGGGCTTGGTGGAGGGCTGGATTGTACGGCTTATGAGGGTTCGGTGTATCCGATTACGACGGATTCGGTGTTTGTGGTGTGCGACACGATGGAGAACGGTGTGGTGCGCCGGAAGGTGATGGAGGCGGCTGCACTGGAGTGTCCAGAACAGGGTACGTGCTTCTTGACGGACGAGGGGCTGCTGGTGACGGCGCGGCACTGTGTGGAACCTTGGATTGTGGACCATGATGAGTGGAATGGTGAGGTGCTGGACGAGAATACCCCTGTTGCTGTGAGGATGGCTGTGGAGGTGGAGAATTGGAACAGGATGGGGCAATTGCCTCGGCGTGAGGTGATTGCTCATAGTGTGGTCAGTTGTGCCGATGGCTTTTGGCATTTCTACTCAACGGATTTCTGCATGGACAAGACGCGCGACCAAGTGGTGTGTCTGGGCACGGATGCAAAGCCGCTTTTCTGGCGAACGATTATGCCGATGGCGAGCCGATGCGACATGGAACTGGGCGATTTTGCTTATGTGAAAACTCCGAATGGAGAGAAAGGGAACATCGGACTGGCATCGATTGAGGATTTGAGACTTTTTGAGAACCAGCATGATAAGAATGTGGCTGTGCTGGGATTCCCTATCAGCGACAAGTCGAACACGGAGCGGGTGTCGGTGGTGTATGGGAACAGTCAGCATGTGGATTTTGCTGACAGCCTCAGCACGATGGGGTGCATCAAGATGTCGGCACCTATCGGCGATGGCAATTCGGGCGGACCAGTGCTGGCGCATGTGGGCAACCGAATCATGTCGATAGGCATTGTGTCGAAAGGTGATGGCGTGGGGACTTACTCGACGTTTTGGGCAGTTCCGACAGCCGAGGTCGTTCGCTTGTTTGGAAAAGGTGGAGTGGCAGAAGAGGATTCTCTAATATTCAGAAGATGATGGAAAGGAAGATTACATTGCAAGATTTAGCAGGCTATGTCACAGAGAGATGTGTCGGCCAGATGTTGCTCAGCCTGGCACAGCACTGGAAGCCTGGACTGCTGAGTGGGGTCGCTCCAACTCATGTGCTTGTGGAAGAAGGTGGTTTTGTGTTGGAGAAGGCTGAGGGCGAAAAGGCGGAAACTGAGGCTTTCTTGCCACCAGAGGTATGGCACAGTCATGGAGGGACGATAGATGCCGAAAGCGCGGAGGTGTGGACACTGGGTGCGCTGGCCTTCTATGCACTGTTGGGTCTGAACGTATTTGAGGGAAAGGGAGGTAGGACACAGACTGCACAAACTCCCATTCCTTTGGTGGGCCGGCAGCATTGCCAACTGAGGCTGGGCGAACTGATTAGGCGATGCCTCAGTTATGTTCCTGCCGAGCGTCCTGCCATGAAAGATATCGTGGAGGTGGCGCAGGAGGTGGTGTCGCATCCGACTCCAAGAAGTAAGAGGCTGACGAACAGGGTGGGGAGGAGTTACGGTGCTTCGCTCGTTTCGTTCTGGCCAGAGGAGATGATGCCGTTGGTGTTGGTGCTTCTGCTGTGGCTGTTGCCTGTGGGGGTGGCGGCTCAGTCATCGATTCAAGTGACTCAAGAGATGCAGGAGTTGGTGAAACGCTGTAAGGCGTTGCGTTTGGCCAAGAACAAGGCACAGGTGGCTCGTGAGTTTGAGAATGACACACAATGGACACTGATGGATGAGTTGAGTGTGGACCGCATGGGCGAATGCACCATCAGGGATAAGGTGGATTCTTTTGCCGTCAACAATATTTGTTTCCGCATAGCCAAGCGCAAGGGTGGTGTGACCAATATGGGCGGGCGGTTCAGAAGTGGGTTGGATCCACGCTATCGCTATTCGCTCATTGAAGTGCCCGTGAAAAAAGGGGCGACTGTGAACTATCGCATAACGGGTCGTGTGGGCGAGCAGTTGTTGGCCGTGGCGGCTTACGAGGCTGCTGCTGAGTTTGAGGTCAACGTGACAAAAGATGGCAAGGATTTTGTAGGTCAGAAGAATCAGGGAAATGATGGGGTCGTGTATCTGGCATTGAAAGGAAAGGTGCTGAAGGGGGACACGTTCGTGCTTTCGATATCGAACAAGTCGGGGAAGAATATGCCTTTCGTCATTATTAACTATAACTCAAGGAAATAATATGCGTGGATTGAAGAGGAAATATAACTTTTTCAGAGGGCTAATGATGGGACTTCTGTTGTGTGTGTCGGCATGGGCAAATGCACAACAGGAGCGTGTGTTTGGCGATGATGTGAGGAAAGCCTACGATGCGGCTGATGCCATGAATGGCCGGCGGCAATACCTCAAGGCTTATGTGGCCATGAAGAATTTGGCGGATGAGGTAGAGGCTACTTGGAAAAGACAAGGAGGTGGCGCATCGGTGCAAATGATGAGTGATGCAGATTTTGAGAACTGTTATTGGCCTGTCCACAAAAGTTTGGGGGAGATTGCCTATGCGTTGGGGCTATATGCAGAGATGGAAAAGGTGTCTGCCACATTGAAGGAACTGGTGAGACAGAAGTATGGTGAGGCGGTTGCAGAGGTGGCTACGGATGGAAAGGATGATGATACATCTCAGGTTTGGCGATTGGGCTATCTGGCCGATGTGGCAAAGATAGATGCAGGACGCTATTTTCTCAGGGGGCAGTATGGGGCTGCTATTGGCGAACTGCATAAGGCACTGAGATGGAAGGATTACGGTTATATGTCTGATTTTGTGTATAAAGTGCGCGATGAATTGGCTCAGAACTATTATGCACAGGGAGAATACAAGGAGGCTTTGGCACAGATTGACACGATTCTGGCAAGTGGTGCGTTTGACGAACATGCTCGTTTCCAAGGCGAAGTGGCTGATTATTACGACATTCTTTCGCAACGGGCATTGTGTCTGGCTCGTCTGGGCCAATATGACGAGGCGAAAAAGGAGATGGAAAAAGTGGTGATATGGAGAAAGGGTCGGAATGATAGGCGCGGATGGGCTGAGGCATTGAGGAAGGAGGCGAAGATTCGGGTGTTGGAGTATGACGGAACAGGACGTTATGACAGCAAAATACCTACTTTATATAAAGAATATCTTTCCATAGCCCGCAACTATGTGGATACGCATTTTGTGGAGATGGATGAGTCGCAACGTGAGCAGTACTGGATGGCAGAGCAGCCTTTTGTGACTGACTGCTACAGGCTGGAGGGGAATGCGCCAGGCATGCTCTACGATGTGGCTCTGTTCAGCAAGGCTGTCTTATTGCAGATGGGACGAGACTTCAAACCCAACATGACACAGAGGCAACGAAGGGCTGCACTTGCAGCGATTCGAGTGGACTGGAAGGCGGTGTGGAACAAGATGCCCCAAGCGTCAGTGGCCATTGAGTTCATTGCTTATGAAAAAGAGAATGCTGCTCATTTGGGGGCGTTGGTGCTTAACAAGAAGAAGGGTGGTGGGCCTGTCTTCATCGACATCGCTCCATTGAAAACCATCGTTGGTCACAAACTGAGCGAAGCATTGACGGTGGAAGATGCTTTGGCGGCATTGGGAGGACTGGATAAAAATGTCTTGTATGGAGATTCTATACTCCCTACACTCATTTGGAACCCCCAACTTGTCTGTGCGATTGGCGATAGCCGTGAGGTGTATTTTTCAGCCGATGGAGTTTTCCATCAGTTGGCTGTTGAGTATTTGTTGCCACCCTCTCTGGAGAATAAGAACTTTTATCGGCTGACATCGACACGCTTGCTGGCCATGCCTCGACGGCCTTTCTGCTCAGACAGTATGCTCCTTTGCGGAGGGGTGGATTATAAGTCCTCTCATGATGGACAGACTGGACGCGATTCCATCGAAAATGATAGACGGGCCTATGTGTCTTTGGCTCCTCAAAATATTGTTTTACCCTATCTGGCTGGCTCACTCAGAGAGGTCGATTCCATATCTGTTCTTCGACATGATGAGAAGGATTGTGTTTTGCGGGGAGACTCTGTGACGGAGACTAAAGTAAGGCAAATCATGAATCAATTTCATGTCTTGAACATCTCCACTCATGGTTATTTTGCCGAAGCAGCAAGCAGTGGAGTGGACATTCGTCCGGCTGATTCCGACACGCAGTTGTCGCAGAGTTGCCTCTTCATGGCCGGAGCAGAGCGAAACTTGCAGAATGGTTCTTTCGACCCGTCGCAACCAGACGGCATTTTGTCGGCACGTGAACTCGCTGCCGCCGATTTGTCCAACGTTGACATCGTGGTGCTGTCGGCTTGTCAGTCGGGCTTAGGCCACATCACGATTGATGGTGTGTATGGCTTGCAGCGAGGATTGAAGACCGCCGGAGTGCGCGCTCTCGTGGTGAGTTTGTGGCAGATTGATGACCGCGCCACCATCCAATTCATGCTGGAGTTTTACAAGAACATGAAGGAAGGGCAGAAACTGCATGAGGCTTTTTCACAGGCTCGAAAGACGTTGCAGACAAAGACTGTGACAACGTCCTATTTCCGTCGTGGACGTCAGCCTCTTGTTGTGACCAAATGTTATGGTAAACCTCAATATTATGATGCTTTCATCTTGATTGATGGTTTGGAATAGAAGAGAAAAGTCATCTAAAAAGAAAAAAAGTATATATGAAAAAGAAAATGATGTTGGGAGTTTGTGCTGTATTGCTGAGCACAAGCGTGTCGATGGCACAAGGAATGCCGCAGGCTCATGGAGCGAGACAAGAAATCAGTAGTATGAGAGGTGGCGTCACTGAGGGTCTTGAGAAGGAAGGCTTTTCATCCTACTTTGTGGTTGAAGTGAACACAATGGACGAGACGAAGAAAAAAATGGTGAATGAGATGGCGGCAAACTACCGCGCACAGCGACGCTCGCTGAACGCGAAGAGCATAGCCTCTTCCATGCTGACAGGGGGTGTCACAGCAGTCATCAATGTGTTGGGTAACGAATTGTTGGAACTGACTAAAATACGCTCTCGCCAGAAAAGAAGTTGGGAGGAAATGCGCCAAAAAGAATGTATGTTTGTGGATAGTCTGCAATCAATAAAAGGGCAGCGTGACTTTTACAGCAGTTTGTCAACCATGGGTCCTTTAGACCCTACCGACATGAATTTTGATGGCATCACCTTGTCGGCCAAACGTGAAGGCGTGGAGATGTTGCGGATTGTGTGTCACATTGACACTGCACGTCTTGACCACATGTTCATGCACAGCAAGTTCTATCTTGTGGCCGACACGGTCATTTTCCGTCCCTATCATTCTTTCTTGCCCAACTTCCAAGCCAATCGCATCACGCCTTCTTACGTGGAAAAGATGTCGGAAGAAGAGAAAGATTATTGGCACACCATCAGTCAGTTTGACTTCCATGAATACGAGAGACCTACCGTCAGGGTGAAGATGGACATATTCTCTTCGTGGATTAACGAACTTGTGCAGGTGTCGCAAGATGTGAAGTTGGGCTCTTTCTCTCTGAACATCCCCATTGCAGAAAAAGACTTGCGCGATTCCGTCTATGTCTATTACCGTTCGGAAGCCTTGGCGCATCATCAGCCCCTGCTTGACGTAGAAGGAGATTGTTTTGTCGTGCCGCGCTCTTACATGCCAGTGTCGGCCACCAACCCATCGTGGGGAACAGGAGAATATAAGATGAAGGTGGTGCTTTCGGAAACCTGTCAGTATAACCCCGATGCAAATCGAGCAAAGAACTGGCACCGTGACTATAAGCAACTGGTGCGTATGCAGAAGCATGGAAAGGCTGAAAACGAGTATGTTTCACACATCCGTTCCACACTGCGCGAAAACCAAGGAACGATATTGAAAGCCATCTATACGCCTGCCTTCACCGCTATCGCTCAGGAATTGAAATTCGGCCAAAATACATCAATGGGGAATATGCAACAGAATGCAGCCACACCCCCAAGTATGAAAAAATAGACCTCCATCAAGCGTCCCCCTCGGCTACAGCACATCGTAGTCGAGGGGGACGATTTTATGACACCACCTTATATCCCATGGCAATGAGCCATTTTAGGGTGCTGGTGGCCATCTTGCGGTCATATTCCTTCTCCGTTTCGGGAAGTTCGGTGTAAGGAATCATGTCGGGAGTCTGCAACTTGTTGTCGTCGCGCTTGGGGCCGTAGGTCCAGCCCTCGCTCTGCCGTTCCAGTGCCCACACGTTGTGCGCATTCGCCGCCAGCAGTTCGCCCAGCGCCTTCAGGTCGTCAGACAGTTCGATGTCCGACAGGTCGGTCGGGTTGGGCTGATAAGTCTTCTCGTCCACCCTGAAGGCCGTGATGCAGTCGCTGCCATCCAGAATCCAGCGGTCCAGAAATTCGCCCAGCGCATACGTCTGGGTGTTCTCTGTCACGGGATTGAACAGTTCGATGCGCCTCGAAGCGTTGTTCACAGCCACAATGAGCGTATAGACCATTTCGCCGCTCGTGTCGCCAAAGAACTGGCCGCTCACGATGGGCATCACGATGCCCCCTTTGCCTACAGCCGAGTAGATGGCCTGCGGATTGAAGTCATAACGTTTGTACACACGCAGGCCGCTCCCCTCCAGTGAGGAACCAGCCATGCCTCTTCGTTGCAATGCGAACTGAGCGCATTTTTCGTAATACAGAATGTCCATGAGAGTTTGGTTGTTTAGTTGTTTGATTATTTAGTTTTTCAACTTTCGCAAGTTTTAGTTGATTGGAGTTAAAGGAGTTATCGTTCCGCTCAGGAGTTAAAAGCCGATACTCTGCCAGCCCACGCGTTTGGCGACTCTCAGCCCTAAACCCTAAACCATCAGCCCTAAACTCTAAACCATCACATTTGGCTTTAACTCCTCAAACTCCTTTCACTCCAAAGAAGTTGAACACTTGCGAAACTTGAGTTAGTTTTTTATCATCACCACCGTCCAGTCTTTTCCCACACTTTGTTGTGGGAATTCTTCTGTCTGAAACCCTTGCTTGCTGATGCGCACATGAGGGTAGGGCTTCTGGCGTTCGATGGGGATGTTCACCTCAAAAGTTCCATCAGGCATCGAGGTGGTCATCAAACCTTCCACATCCACCGTCGCTCCTCCCAATGGCTGTCCGTCTTCATCGAGGATGCTTCCAGCCAGCACTCCGTAGGTGTCGTCACGTCGGATGTTCACCACCACCTCTCCGTCCCGTTCCAGCATCACCATCGTATCCACACTTTCGTAGCCGTCGGCATAGAAAGTCAGTCGCACCGTTTGGTCGGCAAAGCGTCCGGGCAAGTTTTTGTAGGAGGCCGTTTCGCCCGTCTCTTTCAGCACCAGCGGACGCTCCTCGTTGTCCAGCGTCAGCATCACTTTCAGCGAGTCGGGAGCCGGCAAGTCCTTGTTTTGCGGAGTCGTCTCTTTCAGTCTGATGCGGGTGTCAAACTCAGCGTTGTGGTGCCATGCCCACCCCAGCAGTGCCAGCACCGCCATCATGCCCACAGCCTTCAGTGCCACACCCTCCCAGAAACGCAGACGGTAGCGGTTCCACAGGTAACTGTAGGCATCGGGTACCTCCACCAGTATGGACACCGTCCTGACCAGTGCTTTCCGCTTGCGGTAGATGCGTGGGTCGTCACCATAGTCATCGATGTTCACACCCAAGATGTCACCTTTAGGAAAAGCCGCCTTCAGTACGGGATTCAGACATTCGTCTTCGCCGCCCGAATAGGACGTGCCGCCTATGATAAATGGCAGAATGCGGTCGCGTCGTCCCGTGTCGAGAAAGTGCTGAATCTCCTTGCCCACCCATGCCGACTTGGCCGAGTTGGGCGAGCAAATCACGATGAGCCAACGGGCCTCGTCCAGTTCCTTCGCCAGTCCCTCGTTAAGCGAAATGGTGTTAAGGTCGGCGCGGTAGCGGAACACCCGCAGTTTCTTCGATTCCTCATCCCGTCTCACCACCTCATCCATCTCGTTCCTGATGACCACAGGCAAACTGTATGCCTCCAACTTCCGTTGCAGCCACCTCGCCCATCGGTCATCCTTTGAATTATAACTGATAAATGCAGTGTATTTCATTGATTTTCATTGTTAAGTAAGCCTTCTAACATTTCTACCTTTGGGTTGTATTCCTTCGGGTTGTCGATAGCAAAACGCCGATAATATTCCAAAACTTGTCGCAACAAAGTTTCTCCTTTGCTCTCTTGACCCATATCAAAATAATATAATACACCTAATGCACCGAGCGTCTTTGCCACATCCGGCTCGTATGCCTTAGGATTGTCCTTAGCCAGCCTCCTTCTGATTTCCAGTGCCTCCATGTACATCTTCTCGCTCTCCGTGGGCCGCTGGGTGTTGTAGTACAGAATTGCCAGATTGTTCAGCGTCCCTGCCACATCCGGCTCGTATGCTTTAGGATTGTCCTTAGCCAGCCTCTTGTAGATTTCCAGTGCCTCCATGTACATCTTCTCGCTCTCCGTGAGCCGCTGGGTCTTGTAGTACAGAAGTGCCAGATTGTACAGCGTCATTGCCACATACGGCTCGTATGCCTTAGGATTGTCCTTCGCCAGCCTCCTTAGGATTTCCAGTGCCTCCATGTACATCTTCTCGCTCTCCGTGGGCCGCTGGGTGTTGTAGTACAGATTTGCCAGATTGTTCAGCGTCTGCGCCACATCTGGCTCGTATGCCTCGGGATTGTCCTTCGCCAGCCTCCTTCTGATTTCCAGTGCCTCCATGTACATCTTCTCGCTCTCCGTGAACCGCTGGGTGTGGGAGTACAGAAGTGCCAGATTGTTCAGCGTCCCTGCCACATCCGGCTCGTATGCCTTCGGATTGTCCTTAGCCAGCCTCCTTCTGATTTCCAGTGCCTCCATGTACATCTTCTCGCTCTCCGTGAACCGCTGGGTGTCGGAGTACAGAAGTGCCAGATTGTTCAGCGTCCCTGCCACATCTGGCTCGTATGCCTTCGGATTGTCCTTGGCCAGCCTCCTGTAGATTTCCAGTGCCTCCATGTATATCTTCTCGCTCTCCGTGAGCCGCTGGGTGTTGGAGTACAGAATTGCCAGATTGTTCAGCAATGTCGCTCTTTGATAAAGAAAGTCATTGCTGCCCGTATCACTCCGTTTTTCAAGCATGTCAAGTGCCTTTTTGTAATAAGTCTCGGCCTCCAGAAAATCATTCAGTCTCCAGCAAAAATACGCATATTCAAAAACATCATCAATGGTGTTTAATTTATCTGCCAATAACTTCAACGTCTCTGCCACCTTGTCCCAGTTACCATTGTTCTTATACACATCCACAGACGTGCGCAGTTTGTTGAGGGTCAGCAGGCTGTCCTCGGTGGCCTCGGCCACAATTCTTTCGCCCTCATGCTTCTTGTCGAGGGTCTTGAGGAACTTCTCTTCCAACTTCATGTCCTCCAACTTTTGCATGGCTTCCTCCACCTCGCCGCGTTCGTAGAGGTCCAGCACCTCCTGCATGGCGTCATCGAGTTCGCTCTGGTCGATGCGGGCCATGGCATCGGCACTGTTGCGCAGGTTGTCCATGATGCGGTCACGCTCCTCCTCCAGTTCCTGCAGACGCCGCTGATAGTCGGCAGATTCCTTTTTCAGGGCGGCAATCTTCTGGTCGTAGCGTTGGGTGATGGACTTGAAGCCGACATCATAGTAGTTCTGCTTGCAGGTGTCGAAGTCCTTCTTGCTGCACATGATGAGGGTGAGCCTCCCCTCGAAGGTGGACCAGTTGTCCGTCTCCTTCTTGTTGAGCACGGTGAGGCCGGGGCTGAAGGGCTGCTGGGCGAAGACAAGGTGCTTGCCCGCCCCGAAGTCCTTGAAGGCCAGTGTGAAAGTGCCGTCGGCCCTGCTTGTGGTTGGCTCAGCATAGGCCACGGTAATGCTCACGTTGCCGATGGGTTTCTTCGTCTTGGTCTTATAGTCATAGAGATATGCGATGCCCTGCTGGGTGTAGGGCTTGCCGAAGGCGAAGGTCGTGGCACAGAGGAGGGCCAGGCAGATGAGAAGTGTTCTTTTCATGTGGATGTTGGTTGGTTAGTTGCAAGATAAAAAATGATAAAAGGTTTGTTGTTTTGAACGACAAAGATAGTGATTCCGTTTGTTTTTGGCAAAAAAAGTGAAATTTTTACTCTTCCAGCATCCGCTTGATTCGTTCCACATCCTCTTCGCGCTCCTTGGGTATCACACCCGCCTCGGCAAACTGCTTGAAGTCATCCAAAAAACTCTCCTTCAGTTCATCCTTGTATTGGCGGTATAGGGGTTCGGCTTCTGTATATTTACCTTGAAGGAGGAGGGACGCGGCGAGGTTGGAGTATATAAAGTGTTGGGTGGAATCTACCGCTAATCCTTCACGTGCCAGTTGCTCTGCTTCAGCATATTGCTGCCTAAAGATGGCATTGAAAGACATGTTTCCCAGCGTCAGTGCCACATCCGGCTCGTATGCCTTAGGATTGTCCTTTGCCAGCCTCCTGCAGATTTCCAGTGCCTCCTTGTACATCTCCTCGCTTTCCGTGAGCCGTTGGGTGTGGGAGTACTGAATGGCCAGACCGTTCAGCGTCATGGCCACATACTGCTCGTATGCCTTAGGATTGTCCTTCGCCAGCCTCCTGCTGATTTCCAGTGCCTCCTTGTACATCTCCTCGCTTTCCGTGAGCCGTTGGATGGCGGAGTACAGAGATGCTAGACCATTCAGCGTATTTACCACATCCTTCTCGTATGCCTTAGGATTCTCCTTTGCCAGTCTCCTGTTGATTTTTAATGCCTCCTTATACATAGCCTCACTCTCCGTGAACCGTTGGGTGGCGGAGTACAGAAATGCCAGACCATGCAGCGTCAGCGCTAAATTCGGCTCGTATGCCTGCGGATTGTCTTTTTCCAACCTCCTTCTGATTTCCAGAGCCTCCTTGTACATCTTCTCGCTCTCCGTGAACCGCTGGGTGGCGGAGTACAGATTTGCCAGATTGTTTAACAATATAGTTCTTTGATTCAGAAAATCGTTACTGTCTTTGTCTGTTCGCTTGTCAAGTATGCCAAATGCCTTTTTATAATAGTCTTCGGCTTCCTTGAAATCATTCTGTTCGTGGCAGAATTTCGCATAGGCAAAAACATCATCATAGGTGTTTAACTTATCTGCCAATAACTTCAACGTCTCTGCCACCTTGTCCCAGTTACCATTGTTCTTGTACACATCCACATACGTGCGCAGTTTGTTGAGGGTTAGCAGGCTGTTTTCGATGGCCTCGGTGGCTTCGGCCACAATTCTTTCGCTCTCATGCTTCTTGTCGAGGGTCTTGAGTAACTTCTCTTCCAACTTCATGTCCTCCAACTTTTGCATGGCTTCCTCCACCTCGCCGCGCTCGTAGAGGTCGAGCACCTCCTGCATGGCATCATCGAGTTCGCTCTGGTCGATGCGGGCCATGGCATCGGCACTGTTGCGCAGGTTGTCCATGATGCGGTCACGCTCCTCCTCCAGTTCCAGCAACTGCTGCTGATAGTCGGCAGACTCCTTTTTCAGGGCGGCAATCTTCTGGTCGTAGCGTTGGGTGATGGACTTGAAGCCGACATCATAGTAGTTCTGCTTGCAGGTGTCGAAGTCCTTCTTGCTGCACATGATGAGGGTGAGCCTCCCCTCGAAGGTGTACCAGTTTTCCGTCTCCTTCTTGTTGAGCACGGTGAGACCAGGACTGATGGGCTGCTGGGCGAAGACGATGCGCTTACCCACCTCGAAGTCGGCAAACTCCAGCGTGAAAGTGCCGTCGTCCCTGCTCGTGGCTGGTGGTGCGCCAATCACGGTGATGATCACATTGCCGATGGGTTTCTTCGTCTTGGTCTTATAGTCATAGAGATATGCGATGCCCTGCTGGGTGTAGGACTTGCCAAAGGTGAAGATTGTGGCACATAGGAGGGCCAGACAGATGAGAACTGTTTTTTTCATGTGAGTATTGTTTAGTTATTAGTAATGAGATAAAAAAATGATAACAGGTTTGTTGTTTTGAACGACAAAGATAGTGATTCCGTTTGTTTTTGGCAAAAAAAGTGAAATTTTTACTCTTCCAGCATCCGCTTGATTCGTTCCACATCCTCTTCGCGCTCCTTGGGTATCACCCCCGCCTCGGCAAACTGCTTGAAGTCATCCAGAAAACTCTCCTTCAGTTCATCCTTGTATTGGCGGTATATGGGTTCGGCTTCTGTATATTTGCCTTGGAGGAGGAGGGACGCGGCAAGGTTGGAGTATATAAAGTGTTGGGTGGAATCTACCGCTAATCCTTCACGTGCCAGTTGCTCTGCTTCGGCGTATTGTTTCATAAAAATGGCAAGGAACGATTGATCGCACAGTTTTTCCGAATAGTCACGGCGCACCTCGTCCGCATTCTCTTGATACATTGCTTTTAGCAGAGGAAGCAGTTCTTGGGTCGTTTGGTAGGCAGCCTTTCTTTCTTCTTCTTGGGAATAGAGTCCACTTAGCCAGTAGAGCGACTTTATATACCATTGCTGTTGCGTAGGGTCAATTTGGACGATAGATCTGTAGTGTTCTAGTGCCTCTTCAAAAGTTGGAATGGCATCAGCATACCGCTCTGTTTGTAGCATTAACATGCCTATATTATATACTGTTTGTGCCACATACGGCTCGTATACCTTAGGATTTTCCTTTGCCAGCCTCCTTCTGATTTCCAGTGCCTCCATGTACATCTTCTCGCTCTCTGTGAAACGCGTGGTGTCTGAGTACAGAATTGCCAGATTGTTCAGCATCCCTGCTACATCTGGCTCGTATGCCTTAGGATTGTCCTTTGCCAGCCTCCTGTAGATTTCCAGTGCCTCCATGTACATCTTCTCGCTCTCCGTGAACCGCTGGGTGTTGTAGTACAGACTTGCCAGATTGTTCAGCGTCTGTGCCACATCCGGCTCGTATGCCTTAGGATTGTCCTTTGCCAGCCTCCTTTTGATTTCCAGTGCCTCCTTGTACGTCTCCTCACTTTCCGTGAAACGCTGGGTGTTGGAATACAGCCATGCAAAGCCGCTCAAGGTCTGTGCAAGAGCCGGGGCATGTACCTTGGGATTTTCAGAGGCCAGCCTCCTTTGGATCTCCAGTGCCTCCTTGTACTTCTCCTCGCTCTCCGTGAAACGCTGGGTGTTGGAATACAGCCATGCAAAGCCGCTCAAGGTCTGTGCAAGAGCCGGGGCATGCACCTTGGGATTTTCAGAGGCCAGCCTCCTTTGGATTTCCAGTGCCTCCTTGTACTTCTCCTCGCTCTCCGTGAAACGCTGGGTGTTGGAATACAGCCATGCAAAGCCGCTCAAGGTCTGTGCAAGAGCCGGGGCATGCACCTTGGGATTTTCAGAGGCCAGCCTCCTTTGGATTTCCTGTGCCTCCTTGTACTTCTCCTCGCTCTCCGTGAAACGCTGGGTG
>DGSP01000048.1:4879-13012 GCA_002393555.1 Prevotellaceae bacterium UBA4359 | reverse complement strand
TTATCCAATAATTATTATTGGAACCAATTTTGTGAAATTATTGTCCGAGAAAAATGCGGCTTGCGGCGAATAAAGTGAAATTTTTTTCTGTGCCTACGTGCTTTCTGTGTGAGATTCCCGCTTCATGCGAAGAAGTCATTTTTTTCCTCCCATCTCATCACAAATCATCAGAAGTCATTGCCATTCCAATCTTTTTGTTTATCTTTGCACACGAAAAGAGGAAAAAGATGGCATATTTTTTTGGAAATAATCGTCTTTTTGCCTAACTTTGTGGCCGAATTGACCAAAAGACTAACTATTGTACTACAACCTATTATGAAAACTCGTTTTTCGCTTGTTGTATATTTAATAATGTGGAGCGCACTGAGTGTGTGCGCCCAGAATGTGCTGTTCTTCGGCTCGAAGCAGGGACTGTCCAACTCGCGTGTGCGCAGTCTCTATGAGGATAAGCGCCATAACATCTGGCTGACTACGCAGAATGGCTTGAACCGCTATGATGGTGTGAAGTGGAATGTGTATCGCCACGAGATTGGCGACCCCACGTCGTTGCAGCACGATGAGACGACCTGTGTGATAGACTATGGGCCTGGCACACTGCTGGTGGGCACAGGGGCTGGTGTGCAGTTGTTTGACTATGCCACCGACTGCTTTTCGACTGTGCCGATGCTGGCTGAGAATGGCGACACCCTTGTGACGCGTGTGGTGAACTTCTGCCGCATTCAGCCGGAGAGAATGATTGTGTGCATTGCGGGGTATGGACATGGCGAGTTGATGAAGGATAAGGAGGGAAGGTTGTATGTGAAGCATTCGACGGAATTTCTGACTGGCGAACAGAACTATAGCCCTGTGCAGTTGATGGAGGATGGCAAGAAGCGGCTGTGGATTGTCAACTCTGGCGGCTTCTTGTGTCGCAAGCAGGGGGAGAAGAAGTTTCGCGCATACGGGGAACTGAAGGGAGTGAAGAAGGTGGCCATCAGCAGTACGGGACACCTGTATGCTGCAACGGTGCGGTCGGGTGTGTATGTGTATGATGACAAGTCGGACAGTTTCAGGCAGGTGGCCCGGGGAGATGAGATGGGCGGTGTGGTGACTGGCATCAATACATGGTGGAATGGCCGTCTCTTTATCGGCACGGATGGTGGCGGCTTGCGCCTCTATGACGAGAAGACGGGTAAGGTGGGGCAGAGCACTGTCTCAGTGAAGGACTTTGACTTTTCGACGGCGAATGTGAACGATGCCATCCGCGATGCCTATGGCAACGTGTGGGTGGCACTGTATCTGAAGGGGGTGATGATGAAGCCGGTGAATCAGTCGGCGTTTGAGTATGTGGGCCGCAACTCCATCACGAAGAATTCGATTGGCGACAACACGGTCTTCTCGCTCTCGCAGGCGATGGAAGGCACAGTGAACGGCGGCGGCCTGTGGGTGACGACGGACAACGATGGCGTGTATCTGCTGTCGGGTGACGGCACACAATCGCGCCATTGGTACAGGGGAAACACGCCGGGCATTCCGCTGAACTTTACGGCGGTGCTGAATCCCAGTCCGTCGGTCATGCTGATGGGTACCTATACGGATGGCTTGTGGCGGATGCAGAATGGGAATATCTCGCTGCTGACGAAGGACATCACGCATATTTTCGACATTGAGCCTTCGGGCATGCCTGACTGCTACTGGATTGCGACGATGGGCGATGGCTTTTACCACTATCGTCTCTCCACGGGTACTTGGGAACGCTATTTCCCCGATTACTCGAAGGAGGACGGCACGAAGGTGATTGGCAACTCCTACATCTACACCATTTTGCAGGTGGGCGACATGGTGCTGGTGGGCACGTCGGACGGTCTGGTGGTCTGTTTCCCCGACTCGGATGGGGTCATCAGGCGTGAGAGCCGGAAGATGCTGAGGAGGAGTGCCATCCGGCATTTTGTGGTGTCGGACGATGAAAAGACGGCTTGGATTGCCACGAATATGGGCTTGGTGAAGATGAACTGCATGACCTATGAGACGCACACCTATACGGTGGAGGATGGTCTGCCCAACAATAACATCGCTTCGCTCTGTCTGGACAAGAAGGGGCATCTGTGGATTGGCACGGACTTCGGACTGTCGTGCATGGATGTGAAGAAGGAGGAGTTTCTGAACTTCTACTCTGACGACGGCTTGCAGGACAATGAGTTCAGTCGGGGTGCGGTGCTGATGCGGGACGGAAAAATCTATTTCGGTGGCATTGGCGGCATCACTTATTTCGACTTGCAGGAGATGAAGGCTTGGCAGAGTGGGGGAAAGAATCTTCGGCTGCGTTTTGTCGATGTGTTTGTGGATGGCCGGAAGGTGCATGAGGGCGACCTGTCGGATGACTATGAGATATTGGAAGGGCTGGTGGATGACTGCGCCCATGTGGAACTGAGTTATAAGGATGGACACTTCGCGCTGGAAATGTGTGTGGAGGGCCTGAACAATCAGCACATCATCTATGAATATAGTGTGAACGGTGGACAGTGGACGCAACAGGCCGGCGGTGGAAACCGCGTTGTGTTTGACAACCTGAAGCCTGGCACTTACCACATCAAGGTGAGGGCGCATGCGTTGGGCACGATGAGCCAGGAGCGCGAGTTTGTGGCTGTGGTGCATCCGGCTTGGTATGCTTCGGCATGGGCCAAGGTGGTGTATGCACTGTTGCTGTTGCTGGTGTGCTGGCTGATCTATGAGTATGTGAAGCGTCAGGTGCGTCTGCGCAAGGCGATGGAGCGCAACCGCCAGCAGCGTGAACTGAACGAGGCGAGGGTGCAGTTCTTCATGAACATCAGCCACGAAATCCGCACACCGATGACGCTGATTCTGGCTCCGCTGGAGAAACTGATTGGCTCGGACAAGAATGAGGAGCGTCAGCATAACTACCAACTGATTAAGCAGAACTCGAAGCGCATCCTGCGGCTGATTAACCAGATGATGGACGTGAGGAAGATTGAGCAAGGAAAGTTCTTGCTGGACTATCATCAGGTGGAACTGGTGGGCTTCTTGCAGAATATTTTTGATGTGTTTGCCACGAATGCACAGAGCCGAAACATCACTTATGAGTTTGTGCATGAGATGGAGCAGATGACTGTGTTTGTCGATCCTGACAATATGGACAAGATTGTGATGAACTTGCTGTCGAATGCCTTTAAGTTTACGCCCGATGGAGGGAATATCACGCTGCAACTTCTGGCAAACAGCGAGGATGGTGACTTTGAACTGAAGGTGACGGACACGGGCATGGGCATCAAGGACGAGGATAAGAAGCGGATTTTTGAACGCTTCTATTCGGGTCAGCATCAGGCGGGCTATATCGGCACGGGCATCGGTCTGAACCTGACTTCGATGTTGGTGAAGTTGCACAAGGGTAACATCGTGGTGGAGGATAATCCGGAAGGACAAGGCACGATGTTTACGGTGACGATGCCGAAGGGCGACGAGACGCTGAGAAACATCAAGCCACAACCGGCGGCGGATGTGGTGGATGGCCTGGGCGAAGTGGGCGGCATGGAGACTGTGGAAGAAGATACGGCAGAACTGTTGACCATCGAGAAGCCTACAGATACGCACCGCAAGAATGCGCTGCTGGTGGAGGACGACGAGGCGATTCGTCAGTATGTGCATAGTGAACTGTCGAAGGATCTGGTCATCCACTCTTGCAGCAACGGTCAGGAGGCTTGGGACTATGTGGTGGCGCATCCTGGCAAGGTCGATGTGGTCATCAGCGACATCATGATGCCGGTGATGGACGGCATGACGCTGTGCCAGAAACTGAAGGCGAACTTCACCACCAACCATATCCCCATCGTGCTGATGACGGCCTTGGGCAGCGATGCTGACCGCATTGCGGGCATCACGAATGGTGCCGATGCCTACGTGTCGAAACCGTTTAATATTGATGTGCTGCGCACGACGGTGATACAGTTGATGAAGACGCGCCAGATGTTGCAAGGGAAGTATCATGGCGACAAGCAGCAGGAGGAGAAGATTGACAAGGTGGAGATGGAGTCGCCGGATGAACACCTGATGCGTCGCGTGATGAAGGTCATCAACGAGAATATGGATAACCCGGAATTGTCGGTGGAACTGATTGCCGACAAGGTGGGCATCAGCCGTGTGCATTTCTATCGCAAGATGAAAGACTTGACGGGGCAGGCTCCGCGCGACTTTGTGAAGTATGTGCGTCTGAAAGAGGCTGCTCGCCTGCTCTTGGAGAAAAAATACGACATCACGGGTGTGAGTGTGGCCACGGGCTTCAAGTCGCTGTCGGCCTTCTCCACCAACTTCAAATCGCTCTATGGCCTTTCGCCTACGGAATGGGTGAAGAAGCAGGAGAATGAGCGCGGTGAGGAGTGATGAAGTCGTCTGGATGAACACTCCATAGCCACGAAATCGGAGATGGCTAAGGCACAAAAGTGATAAAGAGACATCCCCCAGAAAGGTTACGCCGTGAGCGTAATTACCTTAACGCCGTAAACGTAATTACGCTTACGGCGTTATCGTATAGATGCTTACGGTGTAATCGTTGTAACATTTGTGGTGTTATCGTTGTGGTGTTTACGGCACAGTTGTTTTTGAGGGGATGATGTGCGGCGGGGCCGCATGTTTCTTGGAAATTATCGCCCAAAGAAAAACAAGTCGCTTGCGGTGAAAAGAGAAAACATCTTTGTGTATGACTTTTTGTGTGGTAATAAAAAAAAGAAGTCCTTCTCACGAAGAACTTCTTTCTCGACTAATTAACTAACTAACTAATTATTAACCTATTTATGCTTTACTAACTTTACTAACCTCATTACTAACTTTTTCTGGTGCAAAGTTACGGACTTTTTCCCGTCCCACTTTTCTCTTATGTTTCATTTGCTTTCGTTTTCCGTTCGGTGACGCTGTTTTCCCGAAAATGAAACGTAGCATAAAGTGGATGTAACATTCGTGCCTTTGCTTTTTATATAAATATGTGTAATTTTGTAGTGAAAATTCAACGAAACATAAAAGATATTCTTATGAAGAAAGTTTTACAGACAGTAGCATTGTTCTGTTTTGCACTGATGGGGATGGCTCAGACACAGACGAAGTCGGCCACGCTCATCATCAAGCAATCGACAAAGTATCAGTACATGGATGGATTTGGTGGGACGGGCATGAATGGACAATGGGCTGATGTCTATACGCAAGAGAAGGTTCGGAAATTGTGGGGAAAGGGTGAAAGACAGATTGGCCTGAACATCATGCGTGTCCGCATCAACCCCAACGAGGGCAACTGGGGCGAGTATGGCAACCCTATCCGCTGGGCGCGGAACGCCAATCCCGACCTGCAGGTGTTTGCCACGCCGTGGACTCCGCCAAAGAAGTACAAAACCAGCAAAAGTTCCATCTATAAGAACGACTTCGGCACTGATGTGTGGCCGCTGGTGGAACACGAATGGGGCGGACAGGGCTCGAATGGCGGTGCCATCAATCCAGCGTATTATGAGGAGTATGCCGACTTTCTGGAGCGTTACCGAAAGACGATGGAGCAGAAAGGCTGTCCCATCGACATGATTTCTATCCAGAACGAAAGTGACTACACGCCGACGGGTGAGGATCATAAGCAGGCTACCTACGAGAGTTGTATCTATTCGCCCAAGGAGATGGCGGCGATGGTGAAGGCGGCTCGTAAGGCTGTTGACCCCAAGTGCAAGATTATGGGTCCGGAATGTTTTGGCTGGGATCAGCACAAGTACAACAACACGCTGGTGAACATGAAAGATGCGGTCGATAACATTGATGTGTGGGGCAACCACCTCTATGGCACGAACGACTGGTCGTTTGTGAAGAACGTGACGAACAAGACTGGGAAGCACATGTGGATGACGGAGTTTCTGATTGACTATCCCAAGAGTGGTTATACGGGACAGTTCAGCACGGAGCATGATATGGTCAAGAGCATAGAGCAGGCAATAGCCAGCGGTTATAGTGCCTACGTTTATTACAATATGCTCGATGACTTCTTTGCTGTGAATCATGGCGGTAGCGATACGGAACTGTGGAAACGTGCCTACGTGTTTGGCCATTATGCCAAGCATGCTACGGGCAAGACACGTGTGCTATCGACCCTGACGGACGATGATAAGATGCTGGTGGGCGGTTCTTCTTTTCTCTCTACGACAGGCGATACACTCACCTTGTTCCTGCTCAACACATCGTCAACCTACGCTTACAATGTGGTGACACAACTGCCTTTTGTCCCACAGAGAGTGAAGCAGATGGTCACAAACGATGTGGTCAACATGCTGACAAAAGATGTGACGGAGCAATATGCTAAAGGGAGTAAATTCATCACGTTGAAATTGATGCCTAACACTTTCTATACGTTCCAGTTCGTCCGAAATGTTCCAGAAGATGAGGAGCCGGAAGTGGTTGCCATACCCAAGCAGGCTGCCTACGCCAACCCGCTCTCGGCCAACCTGTTCATGGCTGACCCTACATCGGTGGAATATGATGGTCGGCTCTATGTGTATGCCACTAATGACCAGCAGCAGTTCGACGATTGCGACGGACTTAAAGTCAACGATTACGGCAAAATCACCTCACTGGTCTGCATGTCAACGGCTGACTTCGTCAACTGGACCAATCATGGCACTATCGATGTGAAGGCCATCGCTCCATGGATTTCAAAGGCTTGGGCACCATCGGTCGTGAGCCGCGAGGAGGCTGACGGAAAGACCCACTTCTATCTCTACTTCACCAATGGCGGAGGCGGCATCGGTGTGTTGACTTCTACCTCGCCCACAGGTCCTTGGACCGACCCTCTGGGCAAGGCTCTCATTGACGGACGGACGACAGGTCTTGGAAAAATATCCAGTATCATCGACCCGGGCGTATGTATTAAGCCAGACGGCTCGGAGGCATACTTGACCTTCGGCGGTGGTGACGTGACGGGTACGACTCTGCAACCCGGCAATGCCCGTATCGTGAAGTTGGGCGATGACATGATAAGCCTCGCCTGCGACATCAAAACCATTTCGGCACCTTGCCATTTCGAGGCCAACGAACTAAACTACATCGGTTCACGTTGGGTGTATAGTTACTGCACACGTTGGTCTCTCCCTTCGGCAGACGAATGGAAATCTTTTAGCAAGACCAAGACTGCGCCAACAGCATGTTCCATTGTCTATATGACTACGAAGGGCGACCCTCTGGAGGATGCCTGGATTTATCAAGGAGAAATCATGCCGAACCCCGGAAGAATGGGCTATCCTTCTGGTAACAATCATGTTCATATTCAGAAGTTCGGAACGGGTATGGCCTACTATCTGCTGTATCATACACAATGGTTGGAGAACCAATTGGGTTATACAGGAGGCTACCGCAACTTGCAGATGAATCGTCTCATCTTGATTGAGAGTACAGCAAAGGTGAGTCCCATGACAGCATCCACGGCCAACATCAATGGCTTGAGCCAACTTGCAGCCGCTCGTGTCAACCCCTATGTGAGTCAATCGGGCAAGATGGCTGCCATCGCAACCAAGGACTGGTGGATGGTGCGTGGGGTCAACTTCGGCATCAACGGCAACACGGCACGTAGCCTCATTCTGAAGGTGAAAGGTACGGGAACCCTTGAAGTGCGTCTGGGTTCTCAAGAGGCCGAACCCATCGCCACTGCCGATTTCAGCGGAACAGAAGAGCAGTCGATTGTTGTGCCGGTGGCAGAAGAACAAAGCGCATTGCAGCAGTACGTGTACTTTATGTACGCCAACAACACCGATGCAGAAGTGCTGTCTTGGCAGTTCTCGCCCCTCTCCGCTGATGAAGCCACCGCCATCGTCAAACCCTCGATGGAGTCGAGGGGTACAGGAACCGACGAATGGCATACGCTCACGGGTGTGAAACTCTCCACTCGTCCTTCCGAGCGAGGCATCTACATCCACAATGGCGAGAAAGTCATTGTTGAATAAAAAAGCGCGCCGCAAATCGATGAAGATTTGCGGCGCGCTTTTTTATGTCCCCAAAGTGACATTTTTTTGTTTCCCCAAACGCGGAACCTTAGGGGTCTTAAGAGTTGGACTCTTTTCGTACCGGAAGCGGGGCTCGAACCCGCACGGGCGCAATGCCCAAGGGATTTTAAGTCCCTCGTGT
>DGSP01000048.1:0-4838 GCA_002393555.1 Prevotellaceae bacterium UBA4359 | reverse complement strand
TAAGTCCCTCGTGTCTACCATTCCACCATTCCGGCACAATGTTGTTTTTAATTGATAATTGACAATTGATAATTGATAATTAGGCTGCGATGCGCATTCCATTTGGCTATTATCAATTTTCAATTGTCAATCTTCAATTGAATTGGTTGCGGGGGCAGGACTCGAACATGCGACCTCCAGGTTATGAGCCTGGCGAGCTACCAACTGCTCCACCCCGCGATATAATGTTAAAACAGTATGAAAGAGCAACCTCTTTTTCTGTTTGCGAGTGCAAAGGTAGTGCTTTTGACTGAGATGACAAAATAAAATGGGTTATTTTTAGCAAAAAATTGTGGGAACGAGTTTTTTTTAGTTACTTTGCATGATAGTACTACCTAAATTTCCTCCTTTTGTATGCAAAGATTCCTTCTTCGTCTGCTCTTTTTTCTGCTGGGAATGCTGTGGCCCTCGTTGTGGTGCCATGCTCAAGAACTTCATCCGCACAAGACGCCCGTTTGGTCTGTCATTCCTCCTGCATTCCCTTCGGCTAAAGAACTGCCGAAAGATACCTTGGAGGTTCTCTACGAAACAGGACTGGCCACCTATTACTCGGCCAAGACGCATGGCCGATTGATGGCATCGGGTGAACGCTATGACAAGGATGGCCTCTTTTGTGCCCACAAGAAGTTGCCGTTTGGCACGAAGATTCGGGTGGTGAATCTGAAAAATGGCAAAGAAGTGGTAGTGGTGGTGAAAGACCGTGGCCCCTTTGCCAAGGGACGTGTGATTGACTTGAGCAATAAGGCTGCCGAACAGTTGGGCATGCTTAGTGCCGGGGTGGTGCCTGTTGAACTTTGGATAATTGACAATTGAGTCCGCCTGAAAAGGTGTTTATTCAAACGGACTCAACCGTCAACTATCAATTGTCAATTCTTCTAACCGCATGCTCGCTTCAGTCCATTCGTCTTCGGCTGTAGCGAGTTGGGTTTTCAGTTCGCTGTATTGAGTGAAGAGGGTGGCATTGCTGGCCCCTTCAGGAGTGGCGAGTTGGGCTTCTATATCCGCTATTTTTTCTTCCAGTTGCGCCACCTTTTGCTCGGCTGTTTCCACTGTTTTTTCTGCTCGTCTGATGAGTTTGTTGCGCTCCTTCATCTCGGCATAGGAGAGGAGGGCTTGGGTCTTGTTGGCAAGGTCTTTGTCTGATGCGGTAGGGGAGGTGGTGACTTTCGGTGCGGCTGATGACTGGGGAGTGTTTTCCTGTGCGGTTATGCCAGCCGACGGACTGCCTGCGTTGTTCATGCTTCGTCCCAGTTCATTCAGCGACTCTATTTGCTTTTTGTGCAGGAAGTCGTAGATGCCGCCGAGGTGTTCGCACACCTTGCCGCCTCCAAACTCATAGACCTTATCCACCAGTCCGTCGAGGAAATCGCGGTCGTGGCTTACGATGATG
Organism: Prevotellaceae bacterium UBA4359; assembly: GCA_002393555.1. Taxonomy (GTDB): domain Bacteria; phylum Bacteroidota; class Bacteroidia; order Bacteroidales; family Bacteroidaceae; genus Minthosoma. The sequence goes on along the minus strand of DGSP01000048.1, from coordinate 3,409 downwards.
GCTGTACCGTCGAAATCCTTGATGGCTTGTTTCAGCACATCCTTCGACTGCATGTCCAGATGGTTGGTCGGCTCGTCGAGAATGAGCAGGTTGACGGGTTCGAGCAGGAGCCGAATCATGGCGAGTCGGCTTCGTTCGCCGCCGGAAAGCACTTTCACGTACTTGTCCGAAGCCTCGCCGCCAAACATGAAGGCTCCCAGAATGTCGCGTATCTTCAGACGGATGTCGCCCCGTGCCACACGGTCGATGGTGTCGAACACAGTGATGTCACCATCCAGCAGTTGTGCCTGATTCTGAGCGAAGTAGCCAATCTGTACGTTGTGTCCGACTTTCAGATTGCCTTCGAAAGGAATTTCGCCCATGATGCACTTGACCAACGTGGATTTTCCCTCACCATTGTTGCCCACAAAAGCCACCTTCTCGCCGCGTTTGATGGTCAGGTTCACATCGGCAAACACCTGATGGGGGCCATAGTTCTTGGCCACATCCTCGCAGATGATGGGGTAATCACCGCTTCGCAAACAGGGTGGAAACTTCAGGTGCAACGCGCTGTTGTCCACCTCATCAACCTCGATGGGTACAATCTTCTCCAGCATCTTGATGCGCGACTGCACCTGGTTCGATTTCGTGGGTTTGTAGCGGAAAGTCTCGATAAACTGCTTGATTTCGGCAATTTCCTTCTGCTGATTCTCGTATGCCCGCAGTTGCTGCTCGCGTCTCTCGTCGCGCAGTTTCACGTATTCGTCATACTTCACCTTATAGTCGTTGATGCGGTGACAGGTGATTTCGATGGTGCGGTTCGTCACGTTGTTGATGAAAGCACGGTCGTGGCTCACCAGAATCACGGCATTGGCTCGCTGTGCCAAGAACTGCTCCAGCCACTGGATGGAACCGATATCGAGATGGTTGGTCGGCTCGTCGAGCAGCAGCAGGTCAGGCTTTTGCAGCAGCAGTTTCGCCAGTTCGATGCGCATGCGCCAACCGCCCGAGAACTCGCTGGTGGGGCGGTCGAAGTCGGTGCGCTGAAAGCCCAAGCCTTGCAGCGTCCGTTCCAGTTCGGCATGGTAGTTTGTGCCGCCCATCATGGCGAAGCGGTCGTTCTCGTGGGTGAACCGTTCGATGAGCGCCATGTACGACTCACTTTCGTAGTCGGTGCGTCGGGCTATCTCTTCGTTCATCTTGTCCAGCCGTTCCTGCATCTCGCTGATGTGTGCAAAAGCCGTCTCAGCCTCCTCTCTCACCGTGCGGCTGTCGGAGAGCACCATCACCTGTGGCAGATAGCCGATAGTGATGTCCTTCTGCCGTGCCACTTGTCCGTAGGTGGGTTCCTGCATGCCCGCAATGATTTTCAGCATGGTGCTCTTGCCCGCGCCGTTTTTGCCCACCAGGGCGATTCGGTCTTTCGGGTTCACCACGAAACTTGCGTCTATGAATAGGGGAGTGGCCGAAAACTCCACTCCCAGTTTTTCAATCGAAATCATGAATCTTCTGTCCTTTGTTTTTTGTGAATCTGCCGAACTGCACGGCATGGTTGGGGCAGCGGTGGTAGCAGCGCAGGCAGCCCGTGCAGTTCTCGTGTTTCCATGTCACATGTCCGTCCTTGTCCATCTCCATGTTGCCCAGTGGACACCCCCTCACACATCGCTTGCAGCGGATGCATTGCTTGTCGATGACGTGGAAGTACTTGTCCGTCACAAGGAAACGGTTGAACGGTGGCCGCAACACGTAGGTCTTCAGCCAGGCGCAAGCCCCTCTCACCACCTCCGTCTTCTTCTCTCTCTTCTTGATGCTCTCGGCTATCTGCGGCAATCGTTTCAGGGTTTCCTGCACCTTTGCCTGAGCCACCTCGTCCTTATCTACATCGAAGCCAGGCAGACACACGTAAGTATTGGGCATTCGGACTGAGAACACCGCATCCAGCCTTCCCTCCAACAGTTTGCAGAGCACTCGGTCGGCATAGCCCACATCGTCGCCACACGTCATCACAGCATACACATACTGCGCCCTCTTGATTTCGTCAAGATGGCTCTCGATATACTCCTCCACCACCTTCGGAACTCCCCATGCATACACAGGGAAGACCAGGCCACACACGTCGGCCTCGTCCTCCATCAGCCCTTGCAACTTCTCCGCCACCCACTGGCTGTTGCCCGTACCAGAAAAAACGTATCTCATTAGTCTTGAAATCTGAAAACCCTTATCCCCGTGTGCTTCGGCTGCTTCATCTCATACTCGTAGAACGTTTCCTTGCTCATCAGCACCTTCTTGTAGAGGCTCGACGCATGCATCAAGTGTAGCCGCCCGTTCTTCCAGAAGGCGATGCCGATGTGGCGCGTGTCCAGCCCGTCTGAGTCTGTCAGCATCGCCACGATGTCACCGTCCTTCACCATGCTCAGCGGAGTTCCTGCCTGCCACGACAAGTCTTTCTTCAAGATGTAGCGGAACTGCTTGCCTTCCGTGGCTTTTTCATAGTTTCTGATGATGGGCACAAACTCAGGGTGGTTCTTCAACTGCTTATACAGCGAGGGGTGCTGCGACATATAGTTGATGTGTACCGTCTGTACTCCATAGAACGGGGCATCATCAATGCTGATGTCCTTCACGATGCCGAGCGTCTCGTTGTCCTCTGCCCACCACGTGAAATAGTGGAGCCGCGAGGTGTAGTCAGTCATCTTGCCCTCCCTGAAACGAATCTTTGTCAGGTTGCGGCAGTAGTCGTCGAACGTGCGGCAGTTCTCCTTGTCGCACAGCGAGAGAGCCACTACCGTCTCCACAAACGTGGTGCAGTCCAGCCCGTGCAGGTTCACGATGAGGTGTTCCCTGTCGCCCAGTTCCAGCGTGTGCGCCACATAAGGCAGTCCCAGAAACTTCTTGCCGAAGTACATGACTCTGTGTTCCGAACCACGCTCCTTCACTGCATCGCGCAGCAGTTTCACCACCAGCGCGCTGTCCTCCTTCGTGTATTCCACGCTCTGCGCCTCCATGCCCAGAGCCACAGCCATCACTGCCATCGCCGTGGTGGCCAACCTCTTAGTCCAGTTGTTTATCTTCATGCCTTTCAGATTCTTCGAAACATCAGCCACATCACCCTCAGCAGCATCCATCTCCTAACGAGCGGCAAAGGTACGAAAAAATAAGGAAAAAGCAGGCCTCGTGGCGATATTTTCGGAATTGAAGAGTAAAAACAAAGAAATTCAATGATTGATTTGACCTGAAACCTCATCAATCAAAACGTCAATCTTATGCAATGATATCTCTTCTTTTCGCCGCAAGCGGCTTGTTTTTTCGGGCAATAATTGGCTTCGCCCGGCTAAAGAGTTCCAATAATTAACGATAATTGAAGTTTCGGATGCTTTTTTCAACAACGAATATATCGAATACGGTGAATTTATACAATACACAATGCACC
>DGSP01000072.1:40001-63814 GCA_002393555.1 Prevotellaceae bacterium UBA4359 | reverse complement strand
TTTCGAATATGACGAATTTATACAATGCACAATGCACCTAAACGTGCAACGAATAAAAACGAATGCTGAGTGTAGCCATTCGATTCCATTCGTAGCCGCTTGCGGCATTAGGGAAATACATCTTCTCGCCGCATGGTCAATTAGAATGATTCGTTTTATTCGTTGTTGAAAATGAAGCGTTTGGAACATCCGAAACTTAAATTGGAAATTATTGTCCGAGAAAACAATGCGGCTTGCCGCATCACATAAACTTTTTTGTTCACCTACTTAATAGTGAAAAGGGAAAAATCCAAGTTACTTTGCTTGCTGGAAAACAACCAGAATGGCTGGTGATATAGATTTTTCACTTTTCATGCACACATGAAAAGACATTTTCAACTTTTTTGAGGTCACTTTCACTTAAAATCACTACCTTTGCACTCGACCAGCCCACACGTTGGGCATCTTTCTGAATTATCAATTATGACCAAGAAGTATGATTTCCTCATCATCGGCTCTGGAGTGGCCGGGATGAGTTATGCGCTGAAAGTGGCGGAAGCCAAGAAGGGCAAGATTGCCATCCTGTGCAAGACGACGCTGGAGGAGGCCAACACGGCCAAGGCGCAGGGAGGCATTGCCTCGGTGACTAACCTGCTGGTGGATAACTTTGAAAAGCACATCGAGGACACGATGATTGCGGGCGACTACATCAGCGACCCAGAGGCGGTGAAGCAGGTGGTGATGGGCGGACCGCAGGGCATCAAGGACCTGCTGAAGTGGGGCGTGAACTTCGACAAGAAGGAGGACGGCTCTTTCGACCTGCACAGGGAGGGAGGCCACTCGGAGTTCCGCATCCTGCACCACGCCGACGACACGGGGGCGGAGATTCAGCGCGGACTGATGGAGGCGGTGCGCAACCACCCCGACATCGAGGTGCTGGAAAATCACTTTGCGGTGGAGATTATCACGCAGCACCATCTGGGCATCCGTGTGACCCGCCGCACACCCGACATCGAATGCTATGGTGCCTACGTGCTCAACCCCAAGACGGGCAAGATTGACACCTACCTCTCGAAGGTGACGCTCATGGCCACGGGCGGCACGGGAGCCATCTACAAGACCACCTCCAACCCCAACATCGCCACGGGCGACGGCATCGCCATGGTCTATCGCGCCAAGGGCAAGGTGAAGGACATGGAGTTCGTGCAGTTCCACCCCACCGTGCTCTACAACCCGGCCGAGACCCATCCGGCCTACCTCATCACCGAGGCCATGCGCGGCTATGGCGGCATCCTGCGCCTGCCCAACGGCGAGGAGTTCATGCAGAAGTATGACGAACGCCTCTCGCTGGCTCCGCGCGACATCGTGGCTCGCGCCATCGACAACGAGATGAAGATTCACGCCCTCGACCACGTCTGCCTCGACGTGACCCACAAGGACCCCGAGGAGACGAAGCACCACTTCCCCAACATCTACGCCAAGTGCCTCAGCATCGGCATCGACATCACGAAGGACTACATCCCCGTGGCACCGAGTGCGCACTACATGTGCGGCGGCATCAAGGTGGACCTCGACGGCCAGTCGAGCATCAAGCGCCTCTATGCCGTGGGCGAATGCTCCTGCACCGGTCTGCACGGCGGCAACCGCTTGGCCAGCAACTCATTGATAGAGGCGGTGGTCTATGCCGACGCTGCGGCCAAGCACTCGCTGGAGGTGGTGGACCAGTATGAGTTCAACGACAAGATTCCGGCCTGGAACGATGAGGGCACGATGACCAACGAGGAGAAGGTACTCATTGCGCAAGACGTGAAGGAGGTGGGGCAAATCATGTCCACCTATGTGGGCATCGTCAGGAGCGACCTGCGTCTGCACCGCGCCTGGGAACGCCTCGACCTGCTCTACGAAGAGACCGAACACCTCTTCAAGCGCGTGAAACCCACCCGCGACATCTGCGAACTGCGCAACATGATTAACGTGGGCTACCTCATCACCCGTCAGGCCCTGGAACGCAAGGAGAGCCGAGGCCTGCACTACACGGTGGATTATGCCAAGCATGCGCTGGATGAGAAACAGTAAAACAACGAATTTCACGAACCTTCAGTTCGGCGTAGCCAATTAAACGAATTATTTCTTCAACAGAGTACACGAAACAATGAAAAAGTTATTTGCACTTTTAGTTTTTAGTTTTTCACTTTTAGTTTCTTCGGCACAAGACATGACGGTGCCGATGGACCCCAATGTGCGCACGGGCAAACTCGACAACGGACTCACGTATTACCTGCGCCACAATGAGTGGCCGGAGAAGAGGGCCTTCTTCTACATCGCACAGAAGGTGGGTTCCATGCAGGAGGAGGACAACCAGCGCGGACTGGCTCACTTTCTGGAACACATGTGTTTCAACGGCACCACCCATTTTCCGGGCGATGCACTGAAAAAGTATCTGGAGCGCATCGGTGTACGCTTCGGCGAAAACCTGAACGCCTACACCTCGCTGGACGAGACGGTCTATAATATAGATAATGTGAACGTGGAGATTCCGGGCGCACTGGACTCCTGTCTGCTCATTCTGCACGACTGGAGCCACGACCTGCTACTGGAGGCGGGAGAGATAGACAAGGAGCGCGGTGTCATCAATGAGGAATGGCGCATGCGCTCATCGGCCATGCAGCGCATGTATGAAAAGGCACTGCCCGAACTGTACCCCGGCTCGAAGTATGGTGTGCGCCTGCCCATCGGCACGATGGACATCGTGATGAACTTCCCCTACGACGACCTGCGCAACTACTACCACAAGTGGTATCGCCCCGACTTGCAGGGCATCGTGATTGTGGGCGACTTCGATGTGGACGAGATGGAAGGGAAGATTCAGAAGGTGTTTGCCGACATCCAACCCGCCGGCCCCGATGCTGCCAAGTTTGAGTACTTCCCGGTGCCAGACAACAAGGAGCCTATCGTGTCCATCAACAAGGACAAGGAGCAGACACGCAACATCGCCATGCTGATGTGGAAGGACGAGGCTTTCCCTCGCGAGCAGAAGAACACCCTGGCCTACCAGATGGTTCAACTCCTCACTGGAGCCATGTCGAGCATGTTCGACGAGCGCATCGACGACATCCTGCAGAAGGAGAACGCACCCTTCATCAGTGCAAGTTTCGGCTATGGCGACTATGCAGTGTCGAAGACGAAGGCTGCTTTCGACGGCACGACCGTCATCAAGGACAACGAGTATAAGCAGGGCATCCAGGCCCTCTACCGCGAGATTCTGCGCGCCAAGCGGTTCGGCTTCACAGCCAGCGAGTATGAGCGTTTCAAGTCGGAGTATCTCTCACAGGTGGAGAACCAATACCAGAAGCGCGACAAGGTGCGCAGTGGTGACTATGTAGGGGAGTGTGTGCGCCACTTCATCGACAACGAGCCTATGCCGGGCATCGAATGGGAATATACGATGGCCAACCAACTGGTGCCCATGACCAACGTGGAGATGGTGAACCAGATTCTGCAACAGATACCCGACTCCAACTTTGCCGCAGCCATCTTTGCTGCCGACAAGGAGGGGAACATCTTGCCCACAAGGGAGGACATCCTCGGCTGGATGGCCGAAGTGGAGCAGGAAACCATCGAGCCGCTGAAGGAGGAGGTGAGCAACGAACCTCTCATCGAGAAGATGCCCAAGCCCGGCAAGGTGAAGAAGATTGAGGACGACCATTTTGGAGCGAAACTCATCACGCTGAAGAATGGGGTGAAGGTACACGTGAAGAAGACGGACTTCACACCCAACCAAATCAGCATGTCGGCCAACAGTTGGGGCGGCACATCGCTCTATCCGAACAGCGAATATGACCAGACGGGCCACATCGACTGGGTGAGCGTGGGCGGCTGGGGCAACTTCAGCGCCACTGCCCTGAACAAGCGGCTGGCTGGCATTCAGGCCAGTGCGAGCACCAGCGTGGACAGCAACAGCGAGAACGTGTCGGGGTCGTGTGTGAAGAAGGACCTGGAGACCATGCTCCAACTCACCTACCTCCACTTCACCGCTCCCCGCAAGGACGTGGAGGCTTTCAACTCACAGATTCAGCGCACCAAGGCAGCCCTGCAGAATCAGGAACTGCAACCCACCACCGCACTGGTTGACACCATCTCCAAGGTGGTGTATAACAATAATGTACGCGCGGTACGCACCAAGGCTGCCGACCTTGACAAACTGAACTACGACCGCATCATCGAACTCTACAAGGAACGTTTTGCCGATGGCAACGACTTTGAGTTCTTCATCGTGGGCGACTGCGATGCCGACTCCATCGCCCCCCTGCTGGCCAAGTATCTGGGTGCGCTGCCCGTGAAGAAGGGAGCCGAGAAGTACAACATCATCGACCTCAAGGCGGCTGAAGGCGAGGTGACGAACGTGTTTGAGAAGCATCAGGAGACACCCAACGCCATCGTTTTCTTCATCTATCATGCACCAGTGGAGGTGAACCTCAAGAACAGCCTCATCGTCAGCATCCTCGAACAAATCATGGACTTGACCTACACGGAAACGGTGCGTGAGGACGAAGGCGGAGCCTACGGTGTGCCGACCAGTGGCAACCTGAGCCGCTACCCCGTGCAGGAGGCCACCATGGAGATTCAGTTGCCTACGGCTCCCGAGAAGCGCGAGAAGATGACGGCCATTGTCTATCAGGGCGTGGAGGACATGGTGACGAACGGTCCGAAGGAGGAAGACCTGCAGAAGACCAAGGAGTATATGCTGCGCAAACATGCCGAGGACGTGAAGAATAACGGCTACTGGATGAGACAGATGGTGCAGTATGCCCTCTACGGTCAGGACAACGTGACCACCTATGAGGAAACGCTCAACAGCATCACCACGGCCGACATTCAGGAGATGGCCAAGCACATCTTCAAGAGCGGCAACCGCATCGAAGTCGGCATGACCAGCCCGGTGGTGGAGAAGTAAGAGTTAAACCAACGAACTGATGAGAAAGATAGCATTTTCACTGATTGGCAGCCTGGTGTGGCTGGCCGTCGGAGCACAAGACCCCGACCCGCTGCCACACACGCTACAACCTGCACAGCAATACACCCAGCATGAGCCAGTGCTGACTGCACAGCCCGGAAGGGCCGACTCGGTGGTCAGCACCGGCGTCATCAGGGCGGAGCAAGAGGCCCAGCCTGCATCGGTGGAGCAAGGTTTTCAGCCTGCATCGGCAGCACCCGTCAGGGGAATCTACCTCCCCACCCTCGAAGCCTTTGCCCACGAGGCCAACCGTTCGCCCTTCGTGGCCGGCATCAGCGTGTGGGACCTCACCGACGACCGCTTCCTGTGGGGCTACAACAACCACAAGGTCATGCGTCCTGCCTCCACCCAGAAGGTGCTCACCGCCATCTCAGCCCTGAGCATCATCGGAGCGCAGCATGAGATACAGACCCGCACCTACCACACCGGCACCATCGCCGACGACGGCACCCTCTCGGGCGACCTCTACGTGGTGGGCGACTTCGACCCCACCTATTCCCACTCCGACCTGAAGGAACTGGCCCGCGCCATCCGCGACTTCGGCATCAAGCGCATCGACGGCAAGATTTACGGCGATGCCAGCATGAAACATGCCGACCTCTACGGCAACGGCTGGTGCTGGGACGATGTGCCCTCCAAATATCAGCCTCCCCTCTGCCCGCTCATGGTGGAGCGAGGCCGCGTCTATCCCAACTTCGGTTCCTACTCCAAGGATGCCACCTTCCAGCCTGCCGCACACTTTGCATACTCTCTCGGCCAGGAACTCAAGAACCTCGGCATCACCAGCACCAACACCGCCGCCCCACCCTACGGAACTCAAGACTACCCCGGCGGCGGCACCCTCATCCACACCAAGACCATTACCATCGAACAGGTGATGCAACGCATGCTCAAGAACTCCGACAACCTCCATGCCGAGGCCGTCTTCTTCCAGTTGGCCAATGCCCTCAAAGGCAAGCGTTGCACGTGGAAAGACGGGGCCAAGCAGGTGGAGAACACCCTGCGCCGCGCCGGAGTCTCGCTCGACGATGTCAAAGTGGCCGATGGCAGCGGAGTGTCGCTCTACAACTACTGCACCCCCGATGCCCAGGTGGCCATGCTGCGCTATGCCTACAAGACGCCCGCCATCTATCAGCCTTTCTATCAGGCACTCCCCATTGCCGGAGTGGATGGCACACTCGACGAGCGCATGCTCACTGGTGCGGCCCATCGCAACGTGCGCGCCAAAACCGGCACCGTCACGGGTGTCATCGCCCTTGCAGGCTACGTCACAGCCGCCAACGGCCACCAACTCGCCTTTTCCATCCTCATCAACGGCACCCTCGACCCCAAGCAGGCGCGCGACTACCAAGACCGCTTCTGTCAGGTCTTGGCACAATGAAGCACAACTGCTAAGTGCAAAGGTACACCTTTCCCCGAAAGCAAATGTGACTTCTGAGGACCTTTGATGACAAAGGGAAAAAAGAAGAGAGATACAAACAGCCTGCCACCCCATGAAAGAGGCGGCAGGCAGTTTTTTCTATTGTGTATATTAGAATAACGTCAGTTCGGTGTAAGGAGTCGCTTTGCGAGAAATCTTCCAAATCTTTACTCTTACAAACAACCCTGGAATCGCGAACTTCTACTTATTCAGTCGTGTTGCTGATGTGAAAGAGGGAAAATAAGTTATCGGATAACAATTTCGGAGCGTAAACTGGTGCTAATTTGCCACCTCGGCATCTATTTTATAGTTAAATACACATAAAAACGTATCGTAATTACGGAAACGAATGATAAATGTGGCATTCATTTCGAAAATTATTTGTATTTTTGTAGCAGAATTACGATAATAAATAAAATATTGCGATATGATACGAGATTTTTGGGTAAAGAACTTTCTTTCCATTCGCGACAAGCAGGAATTAAGTTTTGTGGCCAAGGGACCATCTTCGGAACTTGTCACAGAAGTTGCTGATGGTGTATTCTTGTATAAGTTAGGCATACTATATGGTTCAAACGCTTCGGGTAAGTCTAATATGTTGATAGCCATGAACGAGGTGTTCCGCCTGTTGGTCATGCCAAAATCGGATGCGACAGTAGAAATTGGAGGTTGCATACCCTTTGTGCTAACCAAAGATGAGCCAACAGAAATGCACATATCATTCTATGCCGATGGCACCCGATATGATTATGATGTCAAGTTCAACGGCAAGCACATCCTGAGTGAAGCCTTGTACTATTATCCCAATAAATCCAAATCGCTGTTCTACGAACGTAGTTTTGTGGGGGAGAACGTACAGGCTGACATCAAGTTTGGTGCGAGTCTCAAACTGCAAGTCAAGACACAGGAAAGCATCCGCGAAAACACACTGAACAACCACAGTGTGCTGTCTGTTTGCCGAAAGGCTGCCTTGAAAGAAGATATAGCTCCGTTCAATGCTCTTCACACCTGGATTATGGATAACTACCACGAGATAGATGGTGATGGGGATAAAGGCATTGTTGAAATCTTGAAGGATGCTTACAATAATCCCAAGAAGCGTAAGTTCTATAACACCATGCTCCAAAAGGCAGACTTGAACATTCTGGAATATCGTCCTGTCGTAGAAGACCGCATTGTACCCAACGATTTCCGCGAGCGCATCCAGAAAGAGAACATCCCAGAGGAGATGAAAGACGTACTGTTGAAGCCAACGACTGATTCCATCACCTTCTTGAATCATTCCGACGATGGCGACTTTGATATTCCCCTCAGATGGCAGTCAAAGGGTACTCAGAAGTATATCCGTATATTAGATGCCCTGTACGACTTGATAACGAGTCCTCATGTGTACTATCTTGATGAACTGGGCGAGGATTTGCACAACGACCTGTTGTACTACTATCTCAATGTCTTTATCTTCAATTCAGATAAGTCACAACTGGTTATCACGAGTCAGGAGACCACCCTTCTGTCGCAGGATATGATTAACGAGAACCGAGGTGTGGTGTGGTTTGTCGAGAAGAACAAGGTGACTGCTTCGTCCGAGTATGCTCGTGGCGACTCCTTCGGTTTGCACAAGAACCTCTCGCTATACAATTCATACCGCATTGGCCGATTGGGAGCCAAACCTGAACTGGGTAGTATCTTTATAAATCTGGAGGACTGATATGGGAAAGTTACGACAAACTGCCCTTATCTTGGGCGAGGGGCCAACGGAGTTCTTCTATTTCAAATCCCTATGCGACGTCTTCAAGCGTCTGACCATCAAGCCAGACTATCCGAAGCATACCAATATCAAGGAACTGGATGCAAAGATAGCAGAGGGTGTAGCAATGGGTTACAGCCATATCTTCTGCATCATCGACATGGATACGAAGGACAAGGAACCAGAGCGTTCTCAATACCAGAAGTTAAAGGCAAAGTACGCTAAGCCTATCAATAAACCCAAGAAAGGCATCTACTGCGAGGTGGAGTTCTTCGAAACTCACCGCTGCACAGAACTGTTCTTTCTCTTCTATTTCCGTTACACCTCACGTCCATACGAAACACAAGAGCCATTGCTCAAAGATTTGAACCAATGTGTCGAGTATCGAAAGACGATAGAGTTCTTCATCAAGACCAAAGGACTACACAATTACTTTGAGCACAATGGTGGCAGTCTTGAAAAAGCTATGGCCAATGCCAATCGGTCTATGGATGAGAAACAAAAAGATGGCAGAGGTTATGCATACTCTGAGTTGGGAAGGCTTATGAGGAAGTTGAAGGAGTTGGAAATATAAATATTGAATTATATCACTGGCATGCGTTGACACATAGATGAAAAATGTGGAACCGACGTAAAGAACAGAATACGTGATTAATAATATAATTTACAATGGTGAATCAAAACAAACCGATTAAAATTTCTACTGAGACGAGACGTTCAATATTTAATAAGATTATGTCTCATGCAGACTTCATGGGTGTATTCCAAGGAGGTAATTATGAAGACCAGAACATTGTTGATTTCTTGAAAATGATTTGGGATCTTCCTGCAATGCCCTCGGAAGACCCTCGTTTCAAGAATGCGGAAGCTGATGCAAGACAGCATTTGGTAAACAATGACGATTGGAACCTTACATATACATTTGAACAACGATTCAACTTGTTAGCAGGTGATGTTAAATATTTCGTTAAGTTCGTTGAAGCATGTGTATCTCCATTTGTTAGGGCAAATGCTGATGAGATAATGCAATATGTGAACGAGATTAACCCTTTACTAAACAAGGATAATTGCGAACTTGCCATAGAAGATTATATAGATGATAATCCCCATTTCCTTGTAAAGTCAGGAACAGGTTTTACATTTGAGCGTAAAAACATAGAAAGCAATATGTTTACTATTTATGTTGACAAACTTGGGGATGATAAGCCTTGTTTCTTTTTAGACAGTATCGTATGGGATGATTATGGACATAAAACATCATTCCAATTATACTATGTTAATCAAGATGGCAACAAATCAAATGTAGGCAAAGTGAAGATATGCAAGAAAAATGAAAACAAGACTCTGGATGTTATTCCTAAGTCATTTATGTCCCTAGATTTAGATTATTGCTCTTTAGGTCAGGAAACATCTTATTATTCAAAGATAAAAAGAATATTAGGTGAAGATGCAATTGCATTTCTTTACGCGATGAAAGATGCCGCTATTTTTAGCCGCATATCAGATGATTTCATAAACGACTCAGGATTCAGACATTCTCTGTTAAGAGATAATAGTGCTGATACAGCATTAAACATAGGACGTTATGTACTTGCCGGTTTTGATCCTGACGATAGAGTAAATTTCACATACAAGACTCGACTTGCATATGCTCCTAATTTTGAATTCAATATAAAGTTTGATTTTGGCAAAATAAATAAAGAAGACAATTTTAACAGAGTAATTGCCATAATCGGTGAAAATGGTGTTGGCAAAACTTCTTTATTGTCTAATCTTGCTAAGTCGATAGCAAAACAACAGAAAGATTGTTTCCAGCCTCACTATCCTATCTTTACAAAGGTAGTAGCTGCTTCTTATAGTGTTTTTGATAGATTTTATGATATTGATGCACGAGCCTTCAATTTTGAGTATTGCGGCATGCACAATAACGAGGGAGGACTTATGAATCTGGAACAATTGAAAGCAAGACATAAACGTAATGCAGAAACCATTAATGCTCTTAATAGAGGTCTGAATTTAAAGAATTTTCTAGGCAAAGTTTTACCCAACGACATGTTAGAAAGTTTGTTTGAAGAAAACTTGGAAAATAAGTTTAAATATGATGCCTATGAGGATTACTACGGTAAAATGAGTTCAGGGCAAACCATGCTTACCAATCTCATTATTGATATTACAGCAAATGTACGATCAAACTGTTTGATTATGATTGATGAACCTGAGGTACATCTTCATCCAAATGCTATTACACAAATTATAAATGTTGTGAATCTTGTTTGTGAAAGATTCTCTTCTTGTTGTATTATGGCAACTCATTCGCCTTTGGTGATTCAATCACTTCTCTCTCGTAATGTACTAATAATGGAACGAGATATAGATGGAATGCCTATTGTAAGGCAAATGAGGATTGAAAGTTTAGGCGAGAACCTTACTACAATAAACGAAGAAATTTTCTCCAACGGCCAACGAGATAAATATTACAGACGACTTATAGAAAAGGCTGTTGAAGGTAAAAGAAACATGGATCAAGTACTACTAGAACTCCAGAATGGTGATTTGCCAATGAGTCTTACTTCTTATATGTTAATTGATAAATATTTGAATCATGATTAACATGAAAAAATATGCTGGAGGAAAGACACCATATGAACTTTTCTCTGAAGCAGTAGATAGAAAGGATCAGGACAGTGCCGATACGATTGCACTGAATGATCATAAACATAAAGTTGAGATTGCATACCGATATTATGAGCGTGCTATGGATAGCCAGAAGTTGGGATTACTAACTTCTTCTACGGTGTTATCAAGAATCAAACAGCCCTTATTAGGAATGTATTCGTCTATATGCAAGTTGGTAAAGGATTTTAGAACATGGCATTTCAATAACAATCCTCAAACATACAATAATGTATGTCCGTATTGTACTATAAATAGTGCAAATACTACGGAACACATTCTTCCTAAGGAAATGTACCCAGAATATGCAGTAAATGTTTTTAATTTAATTCCTGCATGTTCAGAATGTAACTCATTCAAGCGTGAAGATATATTTGATCACAATGGAAAAATCTTCACTATTAATTTTTACACTGACACTTTGCCTGATATACGATACCTATTCGCTAGAATAACTTCTATAGAGGGAGGTGTCCAGTTTGAATACTATTTAGAAAACCGAAATGGGGTTGATGTCAATCTGTATGCACTTTTAGAAAGACATTTCCAACGTTTTCATTTAATAGATAGGTTTTATGACAAAGCTGTACAAGAATTGCCTAATATAATTAATTACTTTAAGTGCGAGAATATAACTTGTGAGGTAGACTACGATAATGCTGCAAGCAAGTTAATCAGGAAAACGGATGAGGATGCAAAAGCGTATGGTAGAAATCATTGGAGGATTGTAATGAATTACGATGCTGCCACATCGCCAGTATTCAAGTCATATATAATGAGTCAACTTAATTTAACCACCTAAATATTCTATATGAAATTTTTTAAGCATAAGATGCCAGAAGCCTACCTTAAGCATAAGGTGTTTGATGACTTGAAGTATATGAAGGAGTTCTATGATTCAATTTCGATGAGTTGTTTTAGTTTTGTAGCAACAGGCACACATGGAATAACCAATTATGCTTCATACGTCTATTCTGCAATTGAGGGAACCCTTGATTCTATTACAATCCTGTTAAACAATGGGAGAATAAATGATGCATACACGCTGATACGAAAACTCTTTGATGATATTCTTCTTGAGATTTATATGGGTGTTATACTGAAAGACAAATTTAGCATTGATAACTTTTTTGTTCAAGAAGTTAATGAATGGATCCAAGGAAAACATCGTATTCCAAAGACAGACAAGATATTGAAATGTCTAAAAGAATCTCAAAGAACAAAAGACATCTATCCACTGTTTGGGTGGGATACCTATTTGAAGAAAAACCGAGAGTTGTTGGATGATAGTGTCCATTCCAATCGTTTTAAACTAATGTTGTTGAATTGCAATACTGTTTACATAGATGACAGGGTACGACATTTGAAAAACTGTGAAGTAATGTTGAACCAACTTTTTCTTATTCATCTATCATTTATATTTCACCTCAATTCACATTATCTAATGGCTTCTGATTATATGGATCATATGGAAATGGGAATGACACCACCAGAAGGTAGCGAGGATTGGATTGCACCATTCGCTCAGGATGCTTTTGATAAGATAATTAAACCACACCCGAAGATTGCCAACTTTATTATTTCTACGTGTCCATTAAAGATTTCATAAGAAAGCAAATTGATGTACTAAAGAAAAATGGGCAAACGAAGTTATTTATATGAATAACTCGGGCGGAAACTGCATCATTTCATCGGTTTCCGCCCGAAACTATTAGTACGAAGTTTAGCAAACTATTTCGTCACAATGTCATATAGTGACTTGTAGTCCTTGGCAACATCGTAGATGTAGCCGTTGTCGCTGATTGCCTTGAAGTGGCGACGGGCACATTCAATCTTGCTTTCCTCAGAGCCACGGAGTTGACTATTCTGCAAGTCATTACCTTTGGACTCTGCCACAAAATAGACGTGCTTGACACTTCCTTCTCGGAAGGCTACCGCCCAGTCGGGATTGTACTTGCCCATTGGCGTATTGATGTAGAAGCCGTTTGGCAACTTGGTATAAACCACTACGTCATCTTCGTGCTCCAGAGATTCTGCAAAATTCTTCTCCGTACCCATGCTGTCGAGCACAACTAGGTCGTAGAGCGACTTGGTGGATTCGATGGCGTTGATGCCCAACTTTCCGCGAAGCATGTTCTCGGTGAAGATATCCGTCGAGAACTTGTCATTCAGTTTCTCATACTTGATGCACTGTATAACGGCAAGCGCCTTGTAGTCGTTGATAATCAAGCCGGCTTTGATGATGAACTCTTCTGGGTTCATCTTAAACTTATAGAATGTTTCTGGTTTGATACCTTTCAAAATCTCTACTATTGTCTTACGAGTCAAGCCTGTAGCCGTTACCAGTTTGCCGATAAGGTCGTATGTTACTCCCTTGCCGATAGCCTCTGTTACATGAATGGTACGAGTGTTTCCATGAGTCATGGCTACACCAGCCTCCAAGGATTCTTTATCTCGCACGTTATCAAGAGAACCGCCTTCTACCACAATGCGTATCTCCGTTACCTTCAGGTTATCATCCAATGCCTTGATGGACTTCTTCACAAGGTCAGACGTATCGAAGTTTACCTGATAGTAAGTGCGCTGGTTAATGCGTTTCCAAAGATTCTGGAACTCCTTTTTGTCAAAGTTATCCTTCTGGAATTTTGCCGCCTTGGGCTTGCGTCCATCATCTGGTTTGAATGAAGACGGGTCAAACACGGTGTCAAGAGCCGCTATGATGCCATCCTTCAAATCGTTAACCTTACCAAAGTCAAGAGTGCCATTTCGCTTAGCTTCATGATATTCCGCTGTCAACGCTCCTTCGTCATCAACATAATCTTGACGTATAAGGGCATTGTAGATAGCACGTGCTTGCGCAAGGTCAAAGCACCCATTGGTTCCGTCGGCTTTAGTATAGGGCTTACCCTCAAAAAGGTTTGGAGTGATGATGATAGGTCTGTCAGCACATGCTTCAGCCATTTCAGTCTGGAGTTTCTTGGCGAAATCGTCATAACTCTCACTGGCTATGACGGTGAGGATATTGGTATCAAAGACGTGTTCTCCCAACACATCGGCATCCTGCCGTTCTCCGTTCTGGTTCACACACAGGCGCATACCACGACCAACCTCCTGACGTTTCTTTGTTTCGTTGTCAGAGTTCTTCAGGGTGCATATTTGGAACACGTTTGGATTATCCCAACCTTCCTTCAATGCTGAGTGCGAGAAGATGAAACGTACAGGTTCTTTCAGCGACAATAAGCGTTCCTTGTCCTTCATGATAAGGTCAAAGGCGCGTTCTTCGTTCTCGCCTTCCTTGTTGCCAGAGTCAACAGCCTTGCCCTTCTTGTCCATTGAGAAATAGCCCTGATGGATTTTCTCCGCAGCATTGCGTGGGTCTGAAAGATAGCGCAGATAAGCCTCATCGCTAAATGTTGGCATAAGTTCTGAGAGTACATTCCTGTATTCCTCTTCAAACATCTTGGCAAACTTGCCTTTGGTCTCCGGGCCCTCATATAAGCGGTAACTATCCACATGGTCGATGAAGAAGAGGCTGAGCACCTTGATCTTCTGGCCAAACAACTGACGTTCACGTTCCAAGTGGGTGCGGATAGTCTCACGTATCTGAATACGACGCAAGTAATCTTCGTTGACAGCACCCACGGCATCACCTTCATGCAGAACTAAGCCATTGACAAAGCGGATGGTGCCCTCCACTCCGTCAATACGTTCCACAATAAAGTTATTCTTGTACTCGTTCAGTTCGCCGCTCTGGGCATACAAATCAAACTGTTCACCAACCACCTTACTTGTCTGCTTGGTGCCCGTTGCTGTCTTCACATCAAAACTGATGCGAGCCAGTGGATTGCCTTTGCTGATGATAATTTCCTCCAGATAAACATAGCCGTTTGTGGCAGTAGAACCAATCTGTTTGATACCCTTCACCTCAATCTTCTTCACAAGTTTCTGGTTATAAGCATCAATGGCATCCAAACGGAACATCATATTATAGATGTCACCCTTACGGTGCGTGGCACTATATAATAAGGTGAACAAAGGCTTGAACTGAGCCAGTCCCTTACGAGTCTTATTGCCCTTATCAACGCCCAAAACACTTTGTGGCTCATCAATAATCATGATAGGATGACACTGACTGAGCACATCAATAGGACGGCGACTACCAAACTCATCACGCTTGTCAAAGATGATACGTGCCGCCTTGTCTGCCCTGCCGCCTCTGCTCTTCTCTTCGTCAAACGAAGAGTTGAAGGCTTGCGTGTTGATAATCATCACGTGCATACCGGCATCGCTGGCAAAGGCATCAATCTTGCTCAGTTGCTTGGAGTTATATATGAAGTACTGCATTCGTTTTCCGTTGTATTCCTGGGCAAAGTGCTCCTGCATACTCTCAAAACTCTTCAGCACACCTTCACGGATGGCGATGCTTGGTACAACCACCACGAACTTCGTCCAGCCGTAACGCTCATTCAGTTCGTACATGGTCTTGATGTAGGTATAGGTCTTGCCAGTACCTGTCTCCATTTCGATGGTGAACGCCATGCCAACACCCTGTAAGTCTTGCAGGTAGTCCACAGGCTTCAACCCTTGTTCTGTCTGCACGGCACGTACATTCTCACAGACGGCTTCACGAGCGAGTACGACATTCTTATTACCGAATCCAGCGAGTTTAAAGAGCCCTTTATTCTTTCCCTGGTCAATGGTGTGGTCACTCTGACCGTCACTCTTTGGCTGACCAGTGAAAGCGTTGGCTATAGAGCGAGCCGCCTCTGTCTGGAATCGTTGATGTTTATATCTTATTTGCATGGCTTAAATCACTCTTATGTTGTTTTTAACATTCTCGTCGCTCCAGTCTAACAACTGCTTGAAGGTCTCGTAGATGTTTATCTTGTCGGCATCTTGCTCGAAGCAACTGTCACGGAAAATAACGCGCAACGGTTGCTTGTCTGCCATTGCCTTTACAACGCTGTCCGTCACTTTTTCTGCAAAACAAGCCACAAGGTCGCCATCATTGACTGTATAAATCATCTTGCCATCCACTTTTTCTGAGGACATTGGCAAGGACAGTTTAACACCCCAGTCAAGCATACAGCCAAACAGAAGGTCAAGGTCATTACGGTCACTCTTGACGTTGTTCAAGAAGAGGTCAAGTTGGTCTTGATTATATTCCTTGGGTGTACGCTCAACATCCTCGAAGTTGCTATCGTCAACACGGAATACGCGGAATCCTGTATCTAAAGCTTTTGCTTCTGGATGCTCTTCCTTGATTTTCTTTCCAGCACGTCGGATACGCTCCTTTGCAATCTCTGGTATGAAGTGTTTTTTGTTTAAAGAATCAAGATAATTAATAGCAACCTTTATTGTCTTTTTGGCATCAGTTGATGCAGAAGTAAATGATTCGTCGAGATTCTCAGGGAATTGAACAAGAATAGTTTGACATTTCTGTCCTTCTTTCAGGTTATAGTTGAAAGCTGCATGCGCAGTGGTTCCTGAGCCTGAAAAGAAATCCAATACGATATCATCTTTCTTGACGAAACCATATTTTATCAAACGCTCAATAAAAGTAGTAGGTTTTGGATAGTCGAAAACTTTTTGGTTTTCGAAGAGTTCCATTATCTCGGTAGTACCAGTTTTTGTTGTTCCTGCATCTAACAATATTGAGCTAGGAGTTTTAACATCTCCCTTTTCTATACGCTCTTTATAATACAACTTACGTTTAGGTGATGAATCATCTGTCAAACCAAATTTGATGCGTCCATCCTTCATCAATTCATCTAATGTTTGCTTATTGTAACACCAAATTCTACCATTTGGTGGGTAATAGTCAACACCTGTCTTAGGATTTCTGATTGGATATGATGTATCGCCACCGACGTGGTTAGCATCAATCGGTACCAACTTCCATGGCCCTCGTGGGTCATTATCTGGATTTATGTAATCAGACTCGTCAATATCTTCCCCACCGAAGGTAAGCGTCTCTCTATTTTTTGAATAAATGAGTGTGTGATTATGATTTGTAGAAACCTCGTCATCATTTGATATTGATGTACGAGATTGCCATATTATGTTTGAAACGAAATTGTTCTCACCGAAAACTTCGTTGCATATTTTACGTAGATTTCCCTCTTCCTTATCATCAATAGAAATGAAAATTACTCCATTTTCTTTTAACAAGGTTCTTGCAATCATCAAACGACTATAAATCATAGAGCACCATGCAGAATGAAATCTACCAAACGTATCAGAATTTTTTCTGAACTTCATTCCATTACTATCAATGTTGCCAGCAGCTAAATCTTCCTCTTCTTGAGAACGGCTACTATCGTCATGGTAAATGAAATCATTACCTGTGTTGTAGGGAGGGTCTATATAAATCATCTTCACCTTACCGAGATAAGACTTTTGTAGTAGTTTCAGCACTTCAAGGTTATCGCCCTCGATATAGAGGTTCTGAGTATTGTCCCAATCCACGCTATCCTCCTTAACAGGACGAAGCGTCTTATTGATGGGACGTAATACTTCGGCACGTGCTTCCTGCTTACCCACCCAGTTGAACTCGTATGCTTCGGTAGCATCTTCAACGGTGTCGTCACCAAGCAACTGACGTAAAACATCGAAGTTTACCACACGTTTGATTTTTCCTGTCTTGGGGTCTGCAGCCTCAGTAAAACAGGAAGGTGCAATCTGATAGAGTGCGTCAAGGTTGAGTTGCGCTCCATCTGCTGACTGCAAACTTAATCTTTCAGGTCTTTCCATTGTTATATTTCTTTTATTGTTTTAATTCCTGTAATTCTTTTTGCCATTGGGCAATCTGTTTCTTGATACTTCGCGCCTCTCCGTTCAACTCTATTTGGCGGCTCAGTTGGCGCTCGTTCCGTATTCGTTTCTGGATGGTTTCCACCTCTCGCTTTGCTTTGTCTATCAGCCCTTCCAACTCAACTATACGTTTGGTGTCTTCAGCCTTCTTTGTGCCGAAGCCAGAAACTTGTCCAGCCAGTGCCTCATAGAGGGCATCCATGTTCTGTCCTTCGAGTGTCAGTAATAGTTGGTTATCTGTCAGCCATTCCGTGGCAAAAGTCTTGATGATTTTGAACTGTCCGTTCTGACCGTCTTTCCACTCCTTGTAGTTGAGCAATACTTTGTATAGGTTATCAAATTCAAGAATGAACACCACATGGCGCGGCATGTTCTGGTCTATGAAAAGAAAGACATCGTCAGGACAATCCTTTGATTTCAGTACAGCAGAGAAAACCACAATCTCATGCACCCGCTTGCCATCCTCTACATTGATAGTGGAGGGAGCCAGTTTGTAGAGCCAATGAATGCTAACCACATCATCTACAAAGTGCTGCTTTATCTTGGCGTTCACTTCCAGATGCTTGTAAAAAGCATTCTTGGGTACGGGCTTGCCCACAATGGTAGTTCGGGGAAACTTCAAGTCAATCATAGGCTATCGAATAATCAGGAAGGTGATTAACTCGAAATCGTCCAACCCCTTCACCTCACCCAACAAAGCGGTAGTCTCGCCCACAGTGAAAAGGCTGTCGATGTCCGATTCCTCTTTGACGGTTATGATGCTGTCTATGGCATTTGCAAGCAAGTCGCTGTAATGTTGCATTTTCCTACCGTCACAAGTTTCCTTGTTGATGATGGCACAGAGTTCTTTGTCTGGCTTGTCCTGCCCTTTGCATACGTGGCGCATCACGTCGAGCAGTTTCTTGGGCTGCAGATGGTCGCAGATAACAGTTCCGTCATCGCCCATATAGACCATATAGAAGGGATGCAGCAGATTCATCTTGTCGATATTGACACCTGCGTTCCTGTTCTTCAGAATGTATATCACACCAGGCTTTGCCAAGTCGGTAGCCCCAACCACGGCGTTCATACCGAATGGAGCGTGTTCCACATCGGGATTATCTTTGATATAACTGAGCAGGTCGAGTCGGAATTCATTGAGTCCTAAGTCCATGATATTGATGCCTGTATCCATGTCCTCGATGTCAACGACCTCCTCCTGTAGTTTCTTCAACTGGTTCTTGCGATATTCAAGGTCGCCCTTCTCATTGGCCGAAAGCAGGTTGTCATCACCTGTACTCGTCAGGACTGTTGCCTTCATTCGGCTCTCCACACGTCCTTTCAACTCGATATATTTGTCAAGTTCGATGTCGGGCCAATAGTTCACCAACTGAATGACTTCGTTCTTGCTGCCTATACGGTCGATACGTCCGAAGCGTTGGATGATGCGGACTGGGTTCCAGTGAATGTCGTAATTGATCAAATAGTCACAATCCTGAAGATTCTGACCTTCGGAGATACAGTCGGTGGCAATCAACACGTCAATATCTTCTGTTGCCTTTGGAAACAGGACAGCGCGGTCTTTTGATACTGGCGAGAAAAAGGTCAGTACATTATTGAAGGACATCGGGAACTTCGGAATGGTGCATCGTCCGTCGGTGCTACCAGTTATCAGTCCCACATTCAAGCCACATTCTTTCTTGATACGGTCAGCCAACTGTTCGTAGATATAGTCGGCAGTATCGGCAAAAGCGGTGAAGATGAGCACTTTCTTGTTACCCTCATTGATAGGATGTTGGAACTTTTGTTTCAGGTCTGAGACTAGCATCTGCAACTTGCAGTCATGCTCAGGTGTTATGTCTTTCAGCATCAGGAGGAGCAGTTTCAGAATCTCCAGGTCATGGCGTAAGTCATTCGACCAACGAAACACATCAATATCCCGAAGGTTTATCTTCGACTTCTTGCCCACAAACGGGTCGTTCTCACTATCGGTACTGTCAAGGTCATCGGTGAATGTCGTCACGTCTATTGCTCCATCATTTTTCTTGGCAATGACAGAAAAAGTCTGCTCTATATAGTCAGTGATTCGACCCAATGTCAAGCGGAAAGAATTGACGCTACTCTCCAGACGTTTCAAGAGGTTGGTAGCCATCAGTTTGCGCAAGCCCTTCTCACGTCCGTCTATAGAAAGACCAGACCCCTCCATGTTAATCTCGTAGTCGTCCTTCACACTGTCGAAGATATACAGCGATGGCGTGTAGATGCTGAGGTTCAGTTCGTTGAGTTGCTCGGCAATATCGCTGAATGTGATACTCTCATTGAGGTCTGTAAGTTTTGGACGGCGTGATATTGGAGCAAGACGGGTCGGAAACTTGCCTATATCCTTGGTGTCGTAATACTTGATGATATGGCTACGGCTGCGGGCTATAGTTACAGCATCGAGCAGTTCGAAGAAATCAAAACTAAGTTCTTCAAGCAGTCGCTCCGTGGTACGATGCTCTGGCTGTAGTTTTGCCCATTTGTTGTAAGCCAACTGTGCGCTGCGGAATATGTCGTCTATGCTTCGCCCGATATTCAGGGCATCGTCAATCTGCTCCGCATGACCTTCGTAGGCCAGTTGCAACTGGTTCTTCAAGTCGTTGAAACGGTTGTTGACAGGAGTAGCCGACAGCATCAGTACCTTGGTCCTGACGCCTGCACGAATCACCTTCTTCATCAACTTCTGATAGCGGTTTTCCTTGCGAGGTTCATCCTTTTCAATGTCGTCATCCAGTTCCTCGTCATCCACATTGCCACCATTACGGAAGTTATGGCTCTCGTCGATGACTATCAGATCGTAGTTGCCCCAGTTGATGCGTTCGAGGTCGATGCCAGCAGACATACCACGCTCACGGCTGAGGTCGCTATGGAAAAGAATATCATAACGCAGACGGTCTGCTACCAACGGATTGTTTTTGTAGTTGGTCTTGAAAGTACTCCAGTTGTCGTAGAGTTTTTTGGGACAAAGCACAAGCACAGACTTGTTGCGGTTCTCGTAATACTTGATAACCGAAAGTGCCGTGAAGGTCTTACCGAGACCTACGGAGTCGGCAAGGATGCAGCCGTTATACTTTTCGAGTTTATTGATGATGGCAAGTGCAGCATCTTTCTGGAAGTTGTAGAGTTTGTTCCAGATGACGCTATTCTTGAATCCCGTAGCCTCATTGGGCAACACATCTTCATTGATGTCATCAAGGAACTCGTTGAAGATGTTGTAGAGAGTGATAAAATAGATGAACTCAGGAGCATTCTCGTTATAGACCGTTTCGATATACTCCAGTACCTGTGCCGTTACATCCTTGAATTTATCGGAGTTTTGCCATTGTTCGTTGAAAATCTTCAGGTATTCCTCCGCGAAAGGTGATGGCATGACATTAACCATCGAATAAATCGCATTGCCTCGTTCACAGCCCAATTCTGTTGTTGTGAACTCATTGAAGGGTACGTATGCGCTTGGCTTCTGATTTTGGACATGCAGGAATCCTCCCATTTCTTCTTGCGAAGCATTGGACTTAAACTTAACCTTTCGACGAATCCAGTCGGCACATTCTTTGGCAATGGCTTTTTGTTCCAACTTATTGCGTAATTTAACTTCAAAGTCAGATCCATACAAGTTGCGCTCACGGTTGAGTTTCGGAATAAAGAACTCCCTCTTTTCTTTTTTCGCCTTATCCTTGATGAAGGTTGGCGAAGTAAAGATAAAACGCAACTCATCAACGTTTTCAAGTTCGTCCTTCAACGCTTCATATGCATAGATGGAGAAGGATGCAGCAGCAATAGATACAGTTGAGTTTACAGACAACTTCATCTGTAGGTCATCTATTACTCGCTCGGATATGTTGTTTATTGCTTTTGGAAGTTCCATCGGTAGCCTCTGAGTCGTGTCCCTTACTCGCCCACCCTCGGCTTTCGGCATTAAAGTTAGTAGAAACAAAAGGACGTGGGTTGCTGTATTCCTGCTAATCCCGACTCTAGGCTCTGGTAAACCGTGTTATTAGGATTAGCAACCAGTTAGCCCACGCCGGGGAGATATACAGAAGTAGCACTTGCATATACCGCATTATTATATAAATGTACATGCGTACCTATACAATAAGGGTTGTCAAGTGACTTGCGGATAAATCACCCACGTAGGCGTTCCGATTGCGCCATCTTCCAATAACACTTAAATTTACCAGATTTAGAGTCAGAAGACCAACGTTCGTAAACGCCCTTTTTGGTGCAGGGCAGTCGTTGTCTGCGCGAGACATTCACTGCGGGTGCGCCAAACCATCTATGTAAGAATCCCGTCCCCCCGTGGATGGGGTTGCCACGGCTGTAGAGCCATGCACCGCCCATCGGGCTAACTGGATTTGTGACTTGCATGGGATGCCGTCATCCTTATGGATGGGACAAACGTGTGGAAGTCGGTTGCAAATGTACAAACTATTTTGGCACATTCCAAATATTTGTGGAGAAAAATGGGACTGCCATGTCGTCCTCTTTTGAACGTTCGTGCCCATTCCCAATTGGTCAATTTGTACGCGCCCGTAGCCTCGAAACCGATGTGACTCACTCCTATGACAGGGGTGTGACTCACACCTATGGATGGGGTGTGAGTCACACCTGTTTTGAGGCAGTTTCGGTTGGTCTTTTTGTACGATTGCGGATGGGGAGATGGAGGAACAAGGAATGAGGAATGGGGGCAAAAGAAAACACGCAACTTTGCATGGTGCAAAGTTGCGTGTTTGGTATGGAAGTTTCGGGGGAGGTGCTATTTGAGCAGGTCCTGGCCGATGTCGCGGCGGAAGTACTTGCCTTCGAAGTGAATCTTGCCGGCTTCGGTGAAGGACTTGACGAGGGCTTCCTGCTGGGTCTGCCCGTATGACGAGACGGCGATGACGCGGCCTCCGGCAGTGACGACTTGGCCGTCTTTGAGGGCTGTGCCGGCATGGAACACGACTGAGCCATCCACCTGGTCGATGCCGGTGATGGGAAATCCTTTCTTGTAGGCTTGCGGATAGCCGCCGCTGACCATCATGACGCACACGGCACTGCGGGGGTCGAACTCGAGGGTGCGCTGGTCGATGTTGCCTTCGGCCACGCCCTGGAGCAAATCGACGAGGTCGCTCTTGATGCGGAGCATGACGGTTTCGGTTTCGGGGTCGCCCATGCGCACGTTGTATTCGATGACCACGGGGTCGCCAGCCTTGGCATAGGCATAGTCGCGGTCAACTTTGATGAGTCCGAGGAAGATGAAACCTTTGTAGTCGATGCCTTCGGCTGCCAGTCCTTCGATGGTGGGCTTGACGATGCGCTCTTCCACTTTCTGCATCCACTCCTTGTCGGCAAAGGGAACGGGCGAGACACTGCCCATGCCGCCGGTGTTCAGCCCGGTATCGCCTTCACCGATGCGCTTGTAGTCCTTGGCTTCGGGCAGTATCTTGTAGTGCTTGCCGTCGGTGAGGACGAAGACGGAGCATTCGATGCCGGAAAGGAACTCTTCGATGACCACGGTGGCACTGGCCTGGCCGAACATGCCGTCGAGCATGCCACGGAACTCGCGTTTGGCCTCTTCGAGTGTGGGCACGATGAGCACACCCTTTCCGGCGCAGAGGCCGTCGGCCTTCAGCACATAGGGGGGCTGGAGGGTTTCGAGGAAGGCAAGTCCTTCTTCGATGTTGGTGCCATTGAAGGAGCGGTAGGCGGCTGTGGGGATGCCGTGACGCTGCATGAAACTCTTGGCGAAGTCTTTGCTGCCTTCGAGCACGGCACCTGCCTTGGAGGGGCCGATGACGGGGATGTCCTTCAACTGGGCATCTTGCTTGAAGAAGTCATAGACTCCCTTCACCAGCGGGTCTTCGGGGCCGACCACGACCATGTGGATGGCATTGGCCAAAACGAAGGTCTTGATTCCCTCGAAGTCGTCGGCCTTCAGCGGCACGTTCTCGCCCACCGAGGCGGTGCCGGCATTGCCGGGTGCGATGTAAAGTTTCTCAATCTTTGGGCTTTGGGCAATCTTCCAAGCCAAGGCGTGCTCGCGGCCGCCACTGCCAAGCAGGAGTAGTTTCATTTACAATTTTACTATTTACAATTTACAATTGAGTATTTACTATTTTGAGAAATTCGTTACAAAGGTAAAGAAAAGAAGTGAAAAGTGAAGAGTGAAA
>DGSP01000072.1:0-39887 GCA_002393555.1 Prevotellaceae bacterium UBA4359 | reverse complement strand
CACTCTTCACTTTTCACTTAAAATCCCTACCTTTGCAGCAAGAAATCTTTCACACAACTGTAAGACAATGAACGCGAGGACTCTTGCAAACACCTTGACACAGACTGTTGAGGAACTGGCACAGCCAGCATCGTACAAGGATCTCTACCACGAGCACAGCGATGGTGTGCCTCTGCCATCGGCTGAAATGCTGCAACGAATCATCGAACTGGTCAGAGGAATCATCTTCCCCGGCTACTACGGCCAGTCGTGCATGAATGCACATACGCTCAAGTATCACCTCGGGGTGGACCTGGAGCAACTGCATTTTCTGCTGGTCAGACAGATACAGGCAGGGCTGGCGTTCTCCGACTTTGAGGAAGGAACAGGCGTGTTTGCCGCCTACAATCAGAACACCATTTTCGTCGAACTGCGCCGCATGGCCGAAGACAGGGCCGAGCGGTTCATCAGCCGTCTGCCCGAACTGAGGCGCATCCTGGCCACCGATGTGGTGGCTGCCTTCAACGGCGACCCGGCGGCCAAGAACTATGGCGAAATCATCAGTTGCTACCCAGTCATCAAGGAACTGACCATCTACCGCATCGCCCACGAACTGTGGAACCTCGATGTGCCGCTCATTCCGCGCATGCTGACCGAGATGGCCCACTCGGAGACGGGCATCGACATCCACCCCGGAGCCACCATCGGCGAATACTTCACCATCGACCACGGCACAGGTGTGGTGATTGGGGAGACCAGCATCATCGGCAACAACGTGAAACTCTATCAGGGCGTGACCTTGGGAGCCAAGAGTTTCCCTCTCGACGAACACGGCAACCCCATCAAGGGCATTCCGCGCCACCCAATCCTGGAGGATGACGTGATTGTCTATTCCAATGCCTCCATCCTGGGACGCATCACCATCGGCAAGGGAGCCGTCATCGGCGGCAACATCTGGGTGACTCACGACGTGCCAGCCGGAGCAAGCATCACACAGCCAGCCCATGCGCTGGGCGGAGTTCACCATGCGGCCAGCAAGTAATAAAAGAAGAAAATTATGACTGAATTCAAGATAATCGCAAAGACTTTCCAAGGTCTGGAAGAAGTCCTTGCCAAGGAACTCATCAATCTGGGTGCCAACAACGTAGAGATAGGCCGCCGCATGGTGGCATTCACCGGCGACAAGGAGATGCTCTACAAAGCCAATTTCTGTACACGTACAGCAGTGAAAATCCTCAAGCCCGTCAAGGAGTTTCGGGCCACCGATGCCGACGAGGTGTATGAAGTGGTGAAGCAGATGGACTGGGAGCAATGGATGGATGTGAAAAGCACCTTCCTGGTCGATTCCGTCATCTTCAGCGAGAACTTCCGCCACTCGAAGTTTGTGGCCTACCGCGTGAAGGACGCCATCGCCGACTACTGGCGCGAGAAGACGGGAGACCGCCCCAACGTGGGCATCAGCAACCCCGACCTGCGCATCAACGTACACATAGCCGAGGACGAAGTGACCATCTCGCTCGACTCGTCGGGCGAAAGCCTGCACCAGCGAGGCTACAAGACTGCCACCGTACCCGCACCGCTCAACGAGGTGCTGGCTGCCGGCCTCATCCTGCTCTCGGGCTGGAAGTGCGACTGCGACCTCATCGACCCCTTCTGCGGCTCTGGCACCATCCTGATTGAGGCGGCGCTGATAGCCCAGAACGTCTATCCGGGTGTGTTCCGCAAGGAGTATGCCTTCGAGAAGTGGAAGGACTTCGATGCCGACCTGTTCGACCGCATCTACAACGATGACAGCCAGGAGCGCGAGTTCGACTATAAGATATACGGCTATGACATCAACCGCCAAGCCGTGCAGATAGCCACCGAGAACGTGCTGAACGCTGGCGTGAAGGACATCGTGAGCGTGGAGCAGCGCGACTTCTATGAGTTTGAGCAGCCACTCAACAAGGCCATCATGATTACGAACCCACCCTACGGCGACCGCATCACGACCGACGACATCTTCGACCTCTACGAGACCATCGGCAAGAACCTGAAGCGCAACTTCGTGGGCAACGACGCATGGATTATCTCGCACCACGAAGAACTTTTCGACAAGATTGGATTCCGTCCCTCCACCAAGTATGCACTGTTCAACGGGTCGCTGGAGTGTGAGTTCCGCAAGTACCAAATCTTCGACGGCAAGTTGAAGGAACGCCGCGAGGAGGGCATGGACCTGAAGAGCGACGAAGAACTCAGGCACAACCTCAAGTTCAAGCCCCACAAGAAAAACGAGGACGGCGAATGGGGCAGCGACCGACTGACGGACGACGAAAGCCACTACTTCAAGTCGAAGCCTTTCAACAACCCGCGCAACGGACGATTCTCTTCACGCTACGAGGACGAAGAGGAGAAGGAACTGAACCGCAAGTGGGGCAAGGACAGCCGCTGGAAGATGTTTGAGGCTGCCGACGAAGAGGAAGCCGAAATCATCAACCGCCACCTCGGCAAGTGGGGCGACCGCAACATACGCCCATCTCGTGGCGACAAGAGACCTGAAAGAAGGGAGAGCCGCGATGAGCGCGAACGTTTCACAGACCGCGAATCGCGCCAAGAGGCCCGCAAGTCTTTCTTCACAGGGAAAACCCCTAAGGAATCTGGCGAGAGAAAAGCGTTTGGCGAGGGTCGCAGAGGCGAGCGAGATGAGAGACGTCCACGCCGAGATGACGGGCGGCCTGCTCGTAGATTTGACGGACCGAAAGAGGGAGGTCGTCCGTTTCGAGGAAAAAGGGACGGGAAGAGATAAAGACGGAACGTAAAGTTTCCACATTGTAGTGATGGCCAAAGGACAAGAGCAGTCCTTTGGCCATTATTTGTTTGGCCTGTTCGGGTTTGCCCCGAAAGCCGTGAATGACCCACGGCTGCGGCAATCGCCCCATCCTTTTGGCCGTCCCTTCCACCTCTTTGCGGAGTGCCAGCAACTCGTCGAAAGCCCTCACACAGTGGATGAGCATCGGTTTCTGCAGCCGCTCGGCCAAAACGATGTGGGCACGAAAAGCCTCTATCTGCACCGAGAGGGGCGCACCCCCCTTCACTTTGTCGAGACCGCACTCGCCAATGGCCCACACATCCGTCCGCTCAGCCACTGCACAGACAGACACGAACGCCTCGCGCCAGTCGGCGGAGACGTGCCACGGATGCAGCCCCACCGACAAGGCCACCTGAGGCGGATAGGAGGGCTGAAGTGTGGCAGCCTCGGCATTGAGCAAGGAGGCCTCACCTTCTATGATATGGTAGGTGTGAAAGTTGAACATAGGCTAGAGAAACTAGATGGGCTAGATAGGCTAGAAAGACCAGAGACCACAGAAAACCCACAGAGCAAGAGAGGAACTACCAGTGAAACTTCTCTGGCACAGGGTCGTAGCCGTGGCCGCCCCAGGGATGGCAGCGCAGGATGCGGCGGCAGGCCAGATAGAAGCCTTTGAAGGGGCCGTGCCGCTTGATGGCCTCGATGGCGTACTGAGAGCAGGTGGGGGTGAAGCGGCATGTGGGCGGGAGCATGGGCGAGATGGCCATGCGATAGAAGTAGATGGGGAGGAGCAAGAGCCAAGACAATATTTTCATAAGCGTTCCGCTATCCTGACGAGGACTTTCTTCATGCTCTTCTCCACGGTGCGGAAGGTGGGGAGCGTGTCGGTGATGCAGACGAAGGCCAGCATCATCCGGCAGTCTTTTCCTTCCAGTGCATCCCAGAGGATGTGTTTGTTCAGTCGGTAAGCCTCTCTGACGAGCCGCTTCATGCGGTTGCGGTCAACGGCATGGCGGAAACGCTTTTTCGGCACCGAGACGAGGATGGAAACAGGTGGGGCAGCATCGGGCAAAGCATTACCACGCGGAGCGGTGTCATCCGGCTCACTTTCTTTCCTGCCCTCCTTGGGGGGGACCTTCATATAAACAACACGCAGGGGAAATGCTGCCATTGAAGCATTTCCTCCTGCAAAAATTTTGTCGATGGCGAGTTGGCTCGTCAGTCGTTCAGTCTTGGCCAGTCGGCAGTTATCCCAGCGTCTTAGCATAAGCCTCGATGATAGCCGGCACGGAGCGCAGTTCGGGGGTGGGCTGATAGTCCACGTGCAGTCCTGCCTCCTCGGCGGCCTTGATGGTCTTGGAACCCAGGCAGGCCACCTTGATGTCGCTCTGCTCGAAGTTGGGGAAGTTCTTCATGAGCGAGTGGATACCCTCTGGGGAGAAGAACACCAGCATGTTATAGTCGAAAGCCTCATCGGGCTTGAAGTCGTTTGCCACCGTATAGTACATCACCGCCTCGTCGTGTTCCACGCCCACCTCGTCGAGCATGCGGCGCATGTCGTCGGTGTGTGCCGACGATTGTGGCACAAAGTATTTCTCATTGCTGTGCTTGGCGATGATGGGCATGAGGTCGGCCACAAGTCCGCTCTCCGGGAAGAAGTTTTTGCGCTTGCGATACTGCACATACTTCTGGATGTAGAGTGACACCTGTTCCGACACGCAGAAGTACTTCATGTCGTCGGGGATGTTCACGCGCAGTTCCTTGCACAACACGAAAAAGTGGTCGATGGCGTGGCGTGACGTGAACACGATAGCCGTGTGACCGGGGATAGAGACTTTCTGCTGGCGGAAGTCTTTCGCTGACATGGGCTCTATCTTGATGAAAGGGCGAAAGACCAAATCCACATTGTATTTCTTGGCCACCTCAAAGTATGGAGACTTCTCCGTTTGAGGTTTGGGTTGAGATACTAAGATTTTTGTTGCCATCAATAAAACAAATTTTTCACTATATCATTACTGCCTAAACCGACCGCCAGATGTCCTAAAACCAGTGTTGGCATCAGTTCGACGCTGCAAAAGTACAAAATAATTAGCAAATAGCCGTATTTTCTCACCTTAAAGTTGACAATTAACTGATAAAAAAGGGTCAATTCATAGAAAAGCACTACCAAAATGACAATTCCAATGACAATTTCGTGGCGCACACTGTTCAGAAGGTCCATGAGCGCAAGCGGGTAGAAAAAGAAGGTGACGAGCGAGGTCAGCGTCAGGTAGCCGCGCAACCATCGCAGTCCCGATTCCTCGTCGAAGAATACCCAGTTCACGCAGGCATAGAGTCCCACTTTCAGATAGATGGCACCCATGTATGCCACGAAGAAGGCTCCGATGAGCCAGTAGGGCATGCTGGCAGGCAAGATGGGGGCGTTCTCCACAGCCAGGTCATCGAAAAGCATCAGCGCCGCGCTGACGGAGCCGATGGCCGTGAGCAGAAACACGTGGAGTGCCTCGCTGCTGGTCCCCTCTGGCTGTTCACCGCCAAAATGACGCCGCCCCAGAAAGAAGTCCTTCATCCGCCAGCGTATCGCCTCGTGTCCCTTGCAGACGATGAAGGCCAGCACCCCAAGCAACAGCAGCATGCCGCCCACGACGAAATCGTTGTCGCCCATCACGACACTGCGTCCCTTTGCCC
This sequence comes from Prevotellaceae bacterium UBA4359, assembly GCA_002393555.1. Taxonomy (GTDB): domain Bacteria; phylum Bacteroidota; class Bacteroidia; order Bacteroidales; family Bacteroidaceae; genus Minthosoma. The sequence continues at coordinate 34,432 of DGSP01000072.1, read as the reverse complement.
CCACCGTGCGGTCGGGCAGGGCCACACCCTGCCGATAGAACTCCGTGCGGTTCACCACATTGGAGTCCTGAGGCAAGGGAACATTCGTGAGGGACCATGCGTCACCGCTCCCTCGGGTAGTCAACTGTTCGCCCAACATCGAGCCTGCACCCTTTTCTGTCATCTGCCATCAACCGAAGAAAGCCTCCTTGATTTTCTCCTGATAAGCCTCCGTTTCCTCCCAGGGGAAGAGCGTCACCTCCACAGTGCGGTCGCCCTGGTAGCGGTTGGAGAAGTGCTTCACCACACGCTCTGGCTTGCGGCCGAAGTGGCCATAGGAAGCCGTCTCCAGATAGATGGGTTTGCGCAGGTCGAAACGCTCCTCGATGGCCTTGGGGCGCAGGTCGAAGAGTTCGTCAATCTTCCGGGCAATCTCCCCGTCCGTCATGGCCACCCGCGCCGTGCCGTAGGTGTTCACATAGATGCTCACAGGCCGGGCCACACCGATGGCATAACTCAGTTGCACCAGCACCTCGTCGGCCACACCGGCCACCACCAGGTTCTTGGCGATGTGACGTGCCGCATATGCCGCCGAGCGGTCCACCTTGCTGGGGTCTTTGCCCGAGAAGGCACCGCCACCGTGGGCACCCTTGCCACCATAGGTATCGACGATAATCTTGCGTCCCGTCAGGCCCGTGTCGCCATGAGGACCGCCAATCACAAACTTGCCCGTCGGGTTGACATGATAAGTGATGCCCTCCTTGAACAGTCCGCCTATCTTCTCATCGCCAATCTCTGCAATCACTCTTGGAATCAGGATGTTGATGACATCCTCCCTGATGCGCTGCAGCATCTTTGCATCAGCCTCCTCCTCAGTGAGTCCGTTCTCAGCCGTGGGCACAATGAACTCATCGTGCTGGGTGCTCACCACGATGGTGTGGACACGCAGCGGTTTACCATCCTCACCATACTCAATCGTCACCTGGCTCTTGGCATCAGGGCGCAGATAAGTCACCTCCTTGCCGTTGGGACGGATGTAGGTCATCACCTTCCCCTCGCGGCGAATGTCGGCCAGCACCCGAAGAATGCGGTGCGAGAGGTCGAGCGACAGGGGCATGCAGTTCTCCGTCTCGCTCGTGGCATAGCCAAACATCATGCCCTGGTCGCCAGCCCCCTGCTCTTCGGGGTCTTCACGCTCCACGCCTCGATTGATGTCACCACTCTGCTCGTGGATAGCATTCAGCACACCACAACTTTCTCCGTCAAACTTATACGCTGATTTCGTGTAACCGATCCGGTTGATGGTTTCACGCGCTATCTCTTGAAGATCAACGTATGCATTGCTCTTCACTTCGCCAGCCACCACGACCTGTCCTGTCGTGACCAACGTCTCACATGCCACCTTCGACTCGGGGTCGTAGGCCAGCAGGTTGTCCAGCACAGCGTCGCTAATTTGGTCAGCCACTTTGTCGGGATGTCCCTCCGACACAGATTCCGATGTAAACAAATATCCCATTCCTATTTACAATTTAACCATTTACAATTTACCCTTTGCCATGTAGTTTTGAAACACCACATGAACCATACTCTCAGAACTTGAGCAGAGGAAAGAAAAGGGGAGTGGGAAGAAAACGCACCGACAAACCGCCCCAAGAGTTGGCAAGGCTCCATGTTGTCGTTTTAGCATTTTTTACCGTGGTTGCAAGCAGCCCAAATCTGTCCACAATTCAAATTCGGCTGCAAAGGTACGGAGAAACCACGGAATAAGCAAGAAAAACGGCGGAAATTTGCGTCTTCCTCCGCCACGTCGGCCATCGTGCCAGTGTCACGTTTGTAACAGTGCCAGTGTTACACTTGTAACAGTGTCAGTGTTACATCTGTAACAGTGTCAGTGTTACATCTGTAACAGTGGGTGTGTTACACTTGTAACAGTAACGCCTCTCCGAGTGTTACAAAAGCGGGGGCACCGAGGCGACTTGCCCGCCCCGATGGAGAGGGAGAAAGAAGTGGAAAATGAGAGGTCTTTCGGCCTCAAGGCTGGAGCGCCTGGAGCACAGCCGGCAGGGATACCCCCTTCAGCACCACACGCTTCTCGGCATCGAGCAGATAGAGCGACGGAGTGTGTGGCACAAAATACTCGCCGTGCAGTTCGTCCACCCGCTTGCGCACCACGCACACACGGGGATTCTGCCCGATGAGCGGCTCCTCAGCCATCTGCACCTCCAGCCAATGGCAACGCTCACAGTCGGGGTCAAAAAAAACGATGAGCGTCAGCGGCGCCTCCACCTCGCAGAGACGACACCGACGCTCATCGTTCAGCATCACCAATATGTCAGTAGCCACCGTGCCCACCCGGTTCTTCACCAGTTGGCCGACAAGCCAACGCCGCTGAGCGGTCTGCGGCCATGCCCGCAAGAGATGGGCATACACCTCGTCGTTGCACAGAGGCGATTCGGGGTCGGCCAGATACCGCTCCATCTGCTCCTCGAAGAACGACCGAGCCACAGGATAGGCACGGAGCGAATCGGCCAGCACCTGCGCCGCCCGCGCCGCCGCGAGCGAGTCGGCCTGCTGCATGAGGCTGCAGAAATCCACCAGCCCCTGCTCCCCCACCCGCTGGTTCGCCTCGGTCGGGTCGGCAAACGTGTAGTGCTGCCAAAAGTGGTCCAGCATGTAGGAGAGCCGCGCCTCCGGCTCCTCCACCTCGTCGGGAATGGCAGGATAGGGAAACTCCACCTCCTGTGCCATCAGCACAAGGCCCACCAGAAATACAAACTGAAAAACGAGAAATCTATGTTTCACAACCCTCAATTCTTTCCGATGCGCACATGAGTATTGCCCGACACGTTGGCATTGTTGCCACCGCCAAACACATCGCCTGTGATGTTGGCACCCTCCACACTGACATTCTTACGCGGCTCTGTCTCATTCATATAAGTATCTGCCGTCGCAAAGTCTATTTTGCTCTCCGTGCCAATGTTCACATAGGTGTCACCCTCCACATCAGCCTGGTTGCCACCACCGAACACATTGCCGATGGTGCCCAACGTGGTGGCTCTGACATTGAACTTCTTTCCCTCGCCCTCGCTGTCATACTGCTTTCCATACACCTGGTTGATGTTCACATGAGGACTGCCCACCATCAGTGCCTCGGCACCTAGACCGCCACCATACACCATGCCAATGTGGGTGAAGGACTTGACATTCACCTGCGGATCGGCATAGGGAGTGGCCAAGGCATCGTCATCGCCAGACCTCACAGGCACCAGCACCTCTTCCTCCACCGTCCGGGTCACAGGGTTGCCCTCTTCATCCTCTTCGGTCACCTCCACCTCCCGCGTCTCCGTGCGGTAGCCATACACCGAGTAGGCCGCACGGTTGCCGCCGCCATACAACTCGCCGATGATGAGGGGCTTACAGCCCGTCTCTTCTATGTTGACCGTGATGACACCTCGGATGGCACCGCTCATGTTGTTGCCGCCAAACACACGCTCGAAGGTGCCATTGGTGATGTTGAGCGTCACATCACCCTGAATGTCAGCCGCCTCAGCACCACCGTATGCCGCCTTCAGTCCGGGGATGCAAGCCATCAGCAACTGAGCCTCGGCATCCATCGGTGCACTCTTGCCACCACCGTATGCCTCATCCACACAGAACTCACACCCACTCTGATCCTCCAGCATCGTCACCGCCGTGTGGCGCACGTTGCCCTTGGTGTTGGAGCCGCCAAACACACGGTGAATCGTTCCGCCAAAGATGTTGACCGATGCCCGACCTGACCCATACACATAGGTGTCGAGGAAGGTCTCATCGGTCGTTCGCTTCTCCTTGGTGTCGTAGGTAGCCTCCACCGACGAATAGTCTTTGAAACCCACATTGGCACCCGGATTATCCCGTTGCACCCCGTTCACCACGATGCGGTCTTTGCCGTTGCCACCGCCAAACACCTCCTCAATCTCGAAAGTGCCATTGATGGTCACGCTCGTGGCAGGTGTGGAAGCCGCATTGCCACCACCATAGACGGTCTGGATGCTGGTCGCGTCGCAACCATCGATGATGACGTTGGTCTGCCCCCCCTGCAAGTCCTTCGGCTCATAAGCCGCCAGATTGCCACCGCCATAGACAGCCGTGAGGTCATAGCGACCTTTCACCTTCGCAGTCTTTTCACCTTCTGTAGGATTGGTGATGCGTGTTGCAGCATCATTCTGCGTCTTATAGATATGCACCTCCACATCGCCTTTCGGTGTACCGTTCAGGTTATTGCAACCGAAAACACTCCCCAACACAACACACCCTTTGGCATCGTCAGCCACACCATTGTTCAATTCCACCAGCACATCGCCATACACCTTGGCCTCAACGTCAGCCGTTCCACTTGCAGCGTCAGCCGTCTGACCCAAGGCACCTCCATAGACATTGCGGTTAATCTTTCCACCCTTCAAGTTGACCGTAGTTGTTGCCAGCGGACTGGGAGGTGTAGTTTCCGTGTTGCTGACGTTCGTATTCGCCAACGCACCGCCACCATACACATCCTGCATCACCTCACCGCCACTCATGTTCACCACAACGCTTTCTTTCACTATACCAGCCTCACCTCCGCCAAAGACACTGCCCTTGACGTTGGCACCGGTATTGATATTCACCTGCGTCTCCCTGACGCTGGCAGAGAATTCATTTTCGCTAAGGTTGCCCTTGGGACCTCCAAACACATAACCATAATCTGTGCCCGTTTTACCAATTGTGCCGCCATTGATATTGATGGTTGTATTACCGGTTCCTGTTGTACAAGTAGTTGGCAAGCCATTTTCATCATAGGTGTACGTTCCTACAGAACCCATGGATCCTCCACCATAGACATTCCGTAAAACGTTGCCGCCATTGATGGTTATCAAGGTTGTCCCACGAACAAGACCTGCCATTGGGTTGTGGTGATTACTCTCACCCTCATCAACATCACCTTCACCATCATCATCGCGCCAGAAGGTGTCTGTACCACATCCGGCACCATAGATATTACCACAGTCCCAATCGCCTTCATCGTAACCTATGGTTCCTTTGTTTACGGTGACAGCAGCATTCTCAAAGTTATGCCCGTTCTCACCACCGCCATAGACGGAACCCATGATAGTCGGACCTGAGTCCTCCTGCGGGTCAGAACTGGCGTTGCCAATAGTGACATTCGTATTATTCACCCATGCCAATTGGTTGAGGAAAGCAAAGGCGCCCGTTCCATTCGGATTGCCTTCCCAACCGCGTGATGAGCCATCCACCATACCTGTATCCTCGTGATCGTGACCTATCGTTCCGCCGTTAATGGTGACTGTAGCCAGACCTGTTTCATCGGCACATTCGGTAGGCATACCTTTGGCATCACGATCAAACGTTCCGACAGAACCAATAGCCCCGCCACCATAAACGTTGTGCAGGATGGCGCCACCATTGATAGTGACATTAGTGTTGCCCTTCACGAGACCTGCATTCAAGTCATCGTTGCTACTCAAGGCAAGCTCAGAACTTCCATCATCCTTTATTTTAATCTTACCTTTTCCGCCACCATAGACGTTACCCCATCGGTACCCGAACTTACCAGTGTTCTCCACGCCAATTCTTCCGCTATTGACGGTAACAGTTGTGTTTCCTCCAACAGTTGATTCCTCGCCTCCACCATAAACGCTCTCACCAACGGTAGTGGTGCCGTTGATGGTCAATGTAGCGTTACCTGTCACGGCACCCAGACCGTCTAGATCTTCTGTTGTATAGAGAATACTATCATTCTTATTTATACCGATGGCGTTACCATGTGCCCACTTATACGTGGTGGTTTTACCCTTGACGCCTGTACGATAAGTACCAAGGTCTGTATAGTAGTAAGGCTCTACCCTGAAACCGATGCTGTCAACCTCGACAGTAGGGAGTGAGGCAGAGTATCCAGCACCAAAGACATTGCCATTGACAGTACAATCCGTCAAAGTAGAAGTGACTGGACCGTCAACCTTACCCAAACTACCACCACCATAGAAGTTACCAGTTATAGTGCAGCCTGTAAGGTTCGACGTAACATTACGGGTTGTTGCCAATGAGAATTTAACATATTCCACAAACAAACGTGCCACGTTATCTACGTTACTTGACATTGGCAGGAACTGATAGTTAAACTGGGTTGAGACACCTCCATAAGCGGCTTTGTAGCTCTGTGTGTATTTTTCAGTTACCCAGGCGTTCCAGGAAGCATGATTACCAGCATCTTTATCGTTATGTGGGAAATTTACTATATTATTGTGGTTCTTGGGTGCCTCGCGACTATAGGAATTGCCACCATAGCCAGCGCCAAAGAAAGTACCGAACTCACATCCTGTAGCATTGGTTACAACAGTCTTATTGGTACTCATATCGCCAAACTTAGGGCCACCACAGAACAAGTCTATTTTACCACCAGTAATAGTTGTGCTTATATTTCCAGTCACTGGTTTGGCAGCATTGATGCCTCCACCATAGAACTCTTTGATGTCAGCATTCTGTATCTGCCAAGTGATGTTACCTGTATCGCCGGCACCATCAGCTGCACCGATACCCTCCATTGCCGCACCGGCAACAGTGCCAAAACGTCCGCCATTGATATAGCATTCGGCGTTATCCTCATAGCTGGTCACATCACCACGATAGAGACCTGTGAGATAGAACTCATCATAGTCACCTCCGGTTACTGATACAGGTGAGTGCTTGGTTTTAATACTTTTATCTTGGTGACAGCCAAGGTGAAATTCCTTGAACCATACGTTTCCTCCTACATGGTAATAGGGGATCGCATTTGATGTACCTTTCTGATTACTGCTCACCCATTGCTCCATGACACCTCCTTGTACGATAAGCGGGTCTACTTTGTCGCTGAACTCATATTCCATCTGGGTGACTCGGAAGAGGGCGGTATTGGTGGTTTCGAACCAACCTTTTGGGCACAAGATACCCAAGTTATAGGAACCGGTTCCTCCTGTGGATTTTTGAGCCATGCCAAGGCCAACAAGATTCAAGAAATCCCATTTTACAGGATGAAGATTGTTACGGTTATCATCGCGTAACATTAAGGAATAGTCTGGCTCATTATCGTCATCAAGGTCTATGGAGGTAACAGTATACTTATAGTCACCACCAATGGCAACTTTATCACCAGTGTACTGATGAACATTACCTACAAGTACAACAGCATAATCGTTAACAGAGTTGCTAGTTGGTTTATTAAGTCCATTAGCATTAGTGACAGCACTATTAATAGAAGTAAAGACTTTCTGACTCTCACCTGCTATAGTATAACTATTACCATTTGTATAGATCGTTCCACCAACATTGTAGGCAGTTTTCATATCTGTACTATACACCACATCGGCATAGGCATCAGCCACATACGCTGCCTTGGCCCAATATGGCTCTATGGTGATTGCTGTTACACCCTCAGGCACATCCCAGTAGGCACCTTGGTTGAAGACACGGCCGCTTTTAGAGTACAAATCTTTATTGGTGCACTTGCGGTCTGCAAAGTTATAGCCACCCCATTCGTCAGCTGCGTTATATGTACCAGGCGTGCCGCCAGTGATGCTTACAATCTTCCAACCCGTAACGACACGGTTGCCAGTATAATTCTTGGTACCTACATCATTGTAATAAGGCAACTGAACCTTATAGTAGTTGAAATTAAAGTGGTCGAAATCCTTATCGGTGATGTTGAGTGTTAAGTATGGAATAGTAATGGTGGCACCAGTAGGAGCACCGAAAACAGCTCCACCACTACCCATTTGTATATTTACAGACAATGTACCCATTTTGCCACCCTTGTTACGCTCAGTAGCATGAGTTGCGTTTTTTGCATCTATATTTACCACAGATGGGTAGTAGCCTGGTTTAGCAAGTACGGGGTAAGGAGTAGATGAACCTATCTGTGAAGGTAATAATACCCACTTAGCCATCTCGTCCTTGGTTACGTTTGGAGAGGGGGTTGTAGCGGTGCTAGCCCACCATGCAGCAAGTTCACGATGGCTGTTCTGCAAATGTCTAAAGAACTCAAAGCGTTGCAAGAAACGAGTCTCGGCACCAAGGGCACAGTTATATGCCTTGGTGAGAGCAGTATTCTGAATATAATCAGACTCGAAACGGAAGTAGTTGAAATTGCTGACCCCTTTATTCTGCCCTACATTAGTGATAATCTCGCCGTTGTATATGGGCGCGATAGAACTGCCACTGACTTCGCCATAGAACATACAGTTCATCACCATAGTCTTAAGGTTGGTTGCAGTAGTAGCAACATTATTCCAACCTACTATACCTCCCACATTGGTTCCACTAGTAATATTGGCATAGCTATAGCAATTGACAACACGGGATGTTCCATCCAGGAAGCCTACAATACCTCCCACATAATCGCTATTGGCGCCAACGCTACTGCTGCACACGTCAATATGGGTATAGCCATCCTCATCTGTTTTCACCGTACTGTTCGTAGCTTGTATACCGCAATTATAGATACGCGATGAACCTGTTGCAATATTGGCAATGGCTCCCGTTGCTGTTTTATTAACTCCAGAAATAGTTGTGTTATCGCCAATACCCACATTATCCAGTACTATGTTCTTTACCGTACCATTACCATCGACTGTTTGGAAGAGGGCATGAGTAAGACCGGCAATAGTTGGGAAACTGCCATCTTCTTTGGCTTCGCCTTCAAAGGTGCCCGTGAATGGTGTTGACGAATAGAAATTAGCTACTACCGTAGCACTGACATCCTCCACCAGAATGTAATGTTTGGTCATATCGGGGGAATTGCCCAAGTTGGTGCTGGCAGTAATTCTGATAATATCTCCCTCTGTCAGTAGATGAAAGGTTGCCGTGACATAAGCGCCATCATAATCAGCAGGAAGCGTGAAAACATACTGTGCGGAATTGGGAGATTCAACACTGCTGATTATATCTGCATCTGTTCGTCCTGAACAGGAATACATCTTTCCCTTTATCACATCAGCCACACCCGCTGCACGTCGTATCGGAGCATTGGCCTTTCCGGGATCAACCAGTTTCTCCACGATGATGTCCGATGCCTTGATGTAATAGCCAGAAGCAGGAGTGACGGTAAGGGTGACCTCCCGTGTTTCTGCATTGACGTTGGCAGTAACAGTCCCTGCTGAAGTACTTGGTTTCACTTCTATCTCCACATCACTAGCACTAAGTTGAGCCCATGCCCCACTCACTGTGCCCCACATTAGGGCTACCATTATTACCAGAATACGTATGTAGTTCTTCATATCTATCATTACCTACGGTTTCACTTTATTACTATCTTTTTCCCACCAACGATATAGAATCCTTTCACGTTTGGCTTACCGCTCAAGCGACGACCATCGATGGTGTACCATACATCATCCTTTGTTTTTGCAATGCTACCATCCATTGGATGCTGAATACCAGTCGTATAATTCCATGCAATTGTCAGACGGGCTGGTGCATACCCTGGGGCTGGAGCGGTATGATTTGGGTTGAGATAAACCTTACCCTTTTTCATGCTTCCAGCCTTGTTGAAAACAAACTCGTTCTTATAGAGTACGTAAATTTGTTTTGTGGTGAAAGGAGCAGATTCCGAGCTAGAATCATAGCCTGGGGTTGCCTCTGTCACTTCCTCCAGCATATTTCTCCCTTTCTGATCGTCTGTGATTGAAGTCGGAGTCACATCTCCATTTTCGGCTCTCGTTACCACAAATCCGTTGATTGGTTTATGAGCAACCAGCAATACCGGCACACCTTCGGGTATATAACTCAACGGTTCTGGTATGGCCCAATCTCCTCGAATTCCTGAAATGATGAAAGCGCCAATACCTTCTGGCAAAGCATGTCCGATATCTGATTCATCCGCTTTCTCTGCTGCGAAGGTTGCAGACCACTCTTCTTGGTCGGTATCGGTGGTGAGGGAAACAACAACATTCCTGACATCAAAAGAACCCGTATAGTTACCAATGCCTGTGACAGTTCTTTCGGAGTACTTGGGACTGGCATCCCTGTCATCGCTGACGCTATAATCTGTAGAAATCACTAATGCACTACCAATAATATCATCCGTAAGAAGAATGGTATTACCCTCACCAAAGTCAAGGGTATAGCCAGAGGCAAGAGTACCATCACCAATACTTTTGCGCGAAATAGTGAATGTCTGCGTATTGGCTGCAGGCAATATGTAGTTGCCAGCCTTATCGCCAGTCAGTTCAGAGGCAGTAGCGATATATTCTCCAACATTGGCTTGAGCACCTGTTACAAAGACAGTAACGGCATCATCATTTACCAAACCTGTAGCACCAGCAGTGGGGGCATGAGCAGAACCATCATAAACGAAAGATGTCGTTTCACCCCAAGTGATGCCCACTTCCTTCTGACCAACGGTCAAAATACCTGCAACGAAAGAGATGTCGTAGTTGTTACTTGTCAGACCTTTTGGTGTAATGGTATAGGCGTTACCCACATCACCAAACTGCGTATAGCTGTAATCGTAGTCCAGTGTACCGCCAAGCACACTTGCTGTCTCGCTATTCACAAAACCTTCATAAGTAACACCATTACCAGCTGGAGCATCACCATAAGTGATAGTGTTATTATTAGCAGTAACAGTCAATCCAACTTGGGTGATGGTCAAGTTAGCCCCAGTGTACGAGATAGCATAGTTATTACCAGCAGTCAACCCACCCTGAGTAATCGCGTAAACTCCAGCATCTTCTCCAGTCTCACGAGTCAACGTACCTGTTATGGCATCATCGTTAATAAGTCCTTCTGATGTGTAGGTCAGTGTAGGATCAGCTTCACCATAGGCTTTCGATTGTGCATCAGCAGTAATGGTTAGCGTTTTCTTTGTTACCTCCAGTGTACCATTGGTATAAGTGATTCCGTAGTTTGCTGTAACATTATCATTAGCTGAGTTCTTGATGACAGCTGTACTCGGTACGTTATTACTTGTGCCAACAATAGTTTGGCTACCTGTTACTGTGACACTCTCTATCTGATCACCTGCTGCAAGCTCTGTATTGCTATAACCATCCTTCGTCAGAGCTGTACCGTCATAGACCTTCGTATCGCTATCGGCAGTGATAGTCAATGCTTTCGGGGATATTGTCAGCGTTCCATTTGTAGTGCCAGTCACAACGTGGTTCCCAGATGTGTCCTTTGTCGTGTTTATAGTTACACCTGTAAGGGTTACATCATATTCACCTACCGTCGTACCACTACCGCTGGCACTTACGCCCTCAAAAGTCAGTCCGTCCATACTACAGGTAAACCCTGTTATGGTCTTCTCTGTTCCGTCGTAGGTTTCTGTTCCGCTATTAGCTGTCAACGTCACTCCTGCTGGATGAATGGTGAAAGTCGTAGAACCATATACGATGTAGATTCCACCCTCTGTATCAGTGATGTTGACAGTTGCTGTACCCGCATTGATTTTATCTGCATAACTGACAGTATATTCTTTTGTATCAATGAGCGTTTCACCATCCATAACACTACTTACCGTAGGCTCTTTGGCAGAACCGTCATAAGTATATTCAGTTGCAGCAAGAGTAATTGTCGGATTCAAAACAAGCTTAGATGATGCTATTTCTGAATTTAGGATTCCGGTCTTAATAGCAATCGCTTTAATGGTAGTAAGACTCTCAGCTTCAAAAGGTTCTTCATATAATATACCATTACTTGATGAAGGTTCTGTTTCGTCAAGCGTATAGTAGATATTTGCATTAGCAGTCTCTGAAGTAATCGCCATCATTCCTGTTTCCGTGGAATAAGAAATTATTGGAGTCTTACAGCGCATAGGTTCAACTGTTTTTTTTGCCACTGCTGACAACACAACTCCATAGCATTCTACAATTGCTTTAAGAGTACCTGCGACAGTAACTTCATATTCACCATCAGTCATCTCGGTACTTGTTGCTGTAGGGTCTTCCGGCTCCCCTTCTGTACTAAAAATATAACGGATTTTGTAGCCTGTTGGCAACCCATCTGCCCCTGTGACTGTAATCTTGTTTGTTTCTGGATTAACATCGCTAATAGTCGGAGCTGGGAAAGTGGCATCATCAAAATGCCACTGGACATTACCATCAGTTGACGCATCTTTATAAAGACCTACCAAACCATTCCTAAAATAGTCATTATCGCCAGTGCCATAGTAATTGTCACTATTAGCGGTGTTAACGCTAAAATAACAATGCTTATTACCATCAGCAGCAATGCTTGCAACTCTAATACTGCGTTGGTGGGTGTTGGTGTTTATTTCACCAGAGATTACAAACTTTGCATTTTGACCTGGATTGTTAGTGGTCAGCAGATGCATTGATTTACGATTGGTGGCCTTTTCATATGGGGGTTCATGAACAATATATTTACCTGAAGTAGCATGAATGATATAAAAGGATCCATCTGCATCGCCTGTGGATTTCAGAACCCAAACAGAATTATTAGCCCAATTATTTTCGAAGTCACCAGAAGGTTTGACAGCCTTGTCTTTATTCGTTTTATATGTTGCCAAGAAAGGCTGTTCCGGGTCACCATAGTTATCACCCGTATAATCACCTGTAGCAGAATTATTATTAATATACTGATTATTAAAAAAAGCATCTGCTTTGTGTTCTTGTTGCGGATTGTCAGCAGGCACCAAATAGTAGTTTGTTGCAGCATCTTTTGCGTAATGAGGATCTGGTTTATTATGACTTGCTATATAATATACACCTTCTGTAACTTCTGTAACAGAATCCTGTCCCCACACATCACCAATGCCCATCACCAACAATACAAAAAGGAGCAGGAGAGTGCGCACAAGGCTGGGCGCACAAGGGGTCTTTCCCCCTGTGAGGTGAACATCAGTTTCTTTTATGCTTGCTATCCTATTTGTCATATTCTCATTGGAGCGAAATTTCCATATCTTTATTTTACTGATACTTTCTTATTATATCTGCCTCCAGCCGCACGAAGGATATATACACCTGTCATAGGAACTGGGGTCTCGATGGTTTCTCCTGGCTGGATGGTGAAGGAGGCGAAGGTGATGCCTGCCGAGTTGGTGATGGACACTGGGGTGTCTTGGCTCAGGGTCGATTCCACCACAATGTTGCGGCCCTGTGTATAGATGGTCAGACGGCCATCGGTTGCCAAACCTTCGTCCTCTTCATGCTCGCCACCCATGACGGATTGCTCATTGCTGAAGACGATGTGGCGTGGAGCGGCCCCGCCCGTCGTCTTGACCTTGGCAAAGTAAGGACGGAAGGGCGACAGGGCCTTCTGCTCAGAGGTCGATTCGTCGGTGATTTTCTCATAACTACTGCCTGCGGCATCGAGCGTGTAAGAGCCAACGGGGAGCGTGGTGTTGAGATAGTTGGGCGTGAAGACATAGCCATTCTTCGTGTTCTGTCGAGCAGATTCGGCCAGTTCATCGTCGCTCACATCGATACTGGCAGCAGGCTCGGAGGCAAACGTGACGGTCTGGGCTGCCAGCCTTTCGGGAGTGCCGCTGGCAGTGTGTCGAGCAACAAACGTGCCACTCAGGTCAAACTCGTAGTAACGCGCACCAGGGAAGCCGACAAGATAAGGCGTGGCGGCTCCGAGAAGCGGGTAATCCTCGTAGGTGTGCGACTGACGGTAGTAGCCCTGCTGATAGAGGTCAGTGTTTTCATCGTGGAGATTGTGGCCGGCAGCGTTCTCGTAGTAGTAGTCCCAGAGGAACGTGTTGGTGTAGGACTTGTCGTGACCAGCCACGGCATCGGGATAGCGGAAAATGGCTGTGGCCTGATCTTCACTGTTCACACCCGTGATGTCGCGATAGCCGCGCAGCCAATACTCATGCCCCGTCAGGCTCTGGCCATAGAAGTGGGTCAGTTCGCCCTTGTCCTGAGTGGTGACGAGTTCGGCAGTGAAAGGCAACGACACGGCATCCCATCCGCTGGCCGCATCAACATAGCGGCTGGGGGTGCGCTGATACCACATGCGCTTGCCGCTGGCAAAATCGTAGGCGATGGGCGCATTGAAGTCGTTGAAATCCACCAGGAAATGGTCGCGGTCAGCCACATAGCCATCATCTGTCTGGAAGACCACATGACCTCGCACATTCTCGCGGTCGCTGGCCGAGACTGCCGCAATCTTACGATAGTCGGCAGGACTGCTGGCCTCCACACAGGTGAGGTCGTCGAAGTAGTCGTCAAGCACCCCGAACGTGTGGGCATTCTCCGTCTCTTTGGGAGCGTAAGCCAACAAGTTCTGAGTCAAGTCAGCATTGAGGAAACCCGTCAAGCCAGCATCGTCGAGCAGAGGCGGATAGAACGCCCCCTTGCCTTGACCTACATGCTGATAGATGCCCTCGGTCACGAGACCTTTCTTGTAGGAAGTCGTCTCGCCGTGTCCCGTGAAGTCTATAGCGGTCATGTTCTTGTAGGCCAGCACCGAGCCGTCCCCCTTCTTCGTCTGGGCAAAGACCGCCTGCGGATTGAAGTGAGCCACCTGCATCTGCCCCGAACGGAAGTAGGCAGGTGCACGATAGACACGGTTGCCCTCAGCCGAGGTGAGCAGACGGTCGTCACTCATCTTGATAATATGGGATGGATGCGTCTGATGCTCGTAGGTATCGTCATGACCATAGTTCAGTCGTTGGCCAAAGTAGATATAGTCATCAGGCCAAATGGGCAGATAGACCACCTCATCGTTCTCCATTCGATGACGGACATTCACCCCTTCAGGAATGAAACCTCCAGCATAGATGAAGTCATCATACTTGAAGCGGTTCTCCACATAGACATAGCGGCTGTAGTCGCTGCCATACTTACTTTCCTTCACCTCCAGCACTGGATTGTTCTCTGCATCCATACCTTCGGTCAAGAACCCATACCCGACAGCCGTGGCATCGAGCGAAGACTGGTTGTGGTCGTAGTATCGCTTGTTCAGATAGAAGCCATTCAGATTGTAGGCCACTTCACCGTTGTAGAAAGACTGCTGAGGCTTGCGAATCGGAGAGCCGTATGTACCCGTATGGCTGGGGTATGGGTTGGCGGCATCGTCCTCCTCCTGATAGTAACAGTTCACTATTCGGACTGGCCGACTGGTGCCAGCCTCCACTTCAGGACTACCAAAGACGGGCGGGGCGGGCTTTTCCTCCGCGCTGGAAGTGCTGATCCAGCAGTTCTCCACATAGCCCTTACCATCCTCGGCTATGCCGGCTCCCGTGAACGTGCCGGTGACACCAAGGTTGTAAACATCGCCACAAAGGTGGTTGAAGAGTGAGTGGTCGAGGCCGCTGATGGTGTAGCCATCGCCGTGGAAAGTGCCGCCAAAGCACTCGCCGGGGTTGTCGGCAATCGGAGTCCACGAGTCGGGGTGTTCAATGTCAGTGCGGAGGATGAACTCAAGGTTGTCGCCACCCTTCAGTTCGTCAGCCAACGCGGTATGCTCCGTTTCGCCAGTTGGCACCGTGGGCTTGTTGCCGTAGGTGAGGTCAATGAGGTCTTTGAAAATGTCGAGGCCATTCTCACCACCGGCTGTATAGTCGTTGATGTAGATTTTGGGGTCTCTCTCCTTGATTGCATCGGGATGGTCGATATAGTAGTGGTTCTCCCGATCCTCCATCACCTTCTTGATGTCGTGGTAGTTAGCCACATTGAACTGCACAGCATTGGAGTAGGTCTTGCCAAGATAGGTCTGAGCATAGTAGGCCACCCAGTAGCCGTTCTGATACCAGTACATCGGTGTGGCATTATTGTAGTAGGGCTGTCCGTTCTGATGTCTCTCTGCATCGGTGCCATTGGTGAAGATTTCCCATCCCGAACTGGTGATTTCGAACGCACCCGGCTCCACCCTCGGAATTTGCAGACCGATGGTGCTGCCCGGCAACACGACGCTTGGGTCGCTCAGTTCGCCGATTTCAGGCACCCCGCTCTCGAACTGGATGTGAATGTTCAGAATGTGGCGTTCACTCACAGGCGTGATGTTGTTGCCCGACTCGTCACTCTCCTGATACTCATAGAGGAAGATGACAGTAATGATCTTCTCCTTTTGCAAGTCGAAAATATCAGACTCACGGTTGACATAGAACGTGGAAGTCTCGATAGGAGCATTGCCGTGGATGATGAAACCGACCTGCTTGTTCACCAATTTGCTGTAGTCCGTCTGGTTGATTAGCACGGCCCTTGGAACGGGCTGACCATTATTATAAAGAGTAGGGGTAGTTCCCTCCTTGATGCCCAAGGTGGTGAACCCTTGACCTTCACCATGTTCACCGATGGTATATTCTTCACGACAGAAGTAGTAGGTGACCGGCTGGCGCTTGTCATCCACCATGGGACCGGCATGGTCATCGTCGATGATGATAACATCTATGTACTCCTTCTTGTCGCCCAACGAGTTGTATTGGTCTTCGGTCAGCACCTGTCCGGGGGTGTAGGGGAAGTCACCATTGATGAAGGGATCTTTCACAATGTAGTAATTGCCCGGCTCGGTCACGACCAGAGGCGACCAGTGAACCTTCTCGTTGGGAATGGCCTCGTAGGCCAACCGCTTGATGCGGTTTTCATAACCTGGTTGGATGGTCACTGGGCCATTAGGACCAGTATAAGTCAATGGGGACGTCCCTGTATATTCTGCCTCGTAGTCAATCGGTTGTTGTTCTGAATAGACAATGGGCTTGAGAGGGATGCTGCCTTCATGCTGCACCAAGGATGCCACATCGGTAGCACTGTTGATGACGGTTTTGGTGAGATTGGGCTTGTATCCATCGTACTGGGGCATGAAGCCGTATGTGCCGCCATAAGATGGGTCGATGAGCAGGTCGAGGCCATCGTAGTTATAACAGAAGTTCTTGCGGTCATCGGCAGACATGGAGCACCAAGCGTTGATGGCACGGTAGGACTTGCCTGCCTGATAGTAGTTGCCGCCATAATACCCTCCTTGCTCACTGGTGCAGATGTAGGCTTCGGTCAGGTGCTGCGACAGAAGGTCGTCGGTCAGTTCTGTATAACGCTCTTTCAGCCTGCCTATCTCCGCCTGCGACAACAAGTTGCCCGCATAGATATACTCTGTCTCAGCCAATTGCAGGGTGTTGGTACACACTTTTGCTGCAGCCACTTTGGGGTTCGTTCCATCTTTCAGAGCAGCCCATACATCGCCCGCATAGTCGGACTCATAGACAGATGCACCCGGATAAAGATGTTGCTCGCGACCGCTCTTATTGGTGACCGTCAATTCGGTGGTCACAACATAGGCTCTCTCCACCTCTGCCTGCTGATTGGTCAGTCCCTGCAATTGCTCGGGGGTCAAGGCTCCATAGGTGTCATACACACTTTTGGTGATGATTTCTCCATAGTTGTAGAAACGTTGCCCATAGACTCCACTGGAAACAGGAGTATAGGTTGGGCCTTCGGTGTATCGAGCCTTGTCTGCATCGGAGAGTTCGTTATAGGCATCGGTCGTGATGCTGAGTTTGCCTTGGGCATCCCTCCCGTTAGTGAGAGAGAAGTAGTCATTCCACAGCCCAGGGTTGTTGAGGTCGCACGTCAGCACATAGCCCGTGTTGTGACCCAGATTGTTGGCCTGACGGAAGAAAAAGTCAAACGACTTGTCGGCCTTTTCCACTCCATCCTCCATGTAGGTGACGGTAGGTGGTGTAGTGCCTCTCAGTGAAACAACGGCATTGGGCAGGAGGATGTCTCCTTCCTTATACTCCGTATTGCCTATCTTGCAGTCGGCAATGACCGTATAGACCTCTGGCACGAATCGACTCTGGTCGGCAGCACTCAGCGTGTTCCAAGTCCAGTAGTCGATAGGGTCTCCGGCACGATAGGTGACATTGCCTACCACCACTTTGCCCTCAGCACCCAGTGGACCATTCTCACCGTAGTAGGCATAGAGGTTGGGCTGCACATCGCGCAGTGTGAGTTTTCCATGCGAGGAGGCCGAGATGGTGAACGGCATGTTCACCACTTCGGAGTAGGCGTTAGCCGACCCTGTGTAGGCTGAAATGTACTGGTCATAGACATAGATGGAACCCTTGATGTACCAGTAGTGGGCTGGTGCGGCATCAGCACCCTTGTAGGAGTTGGCGTTGGGATAGCAGTCATCGATGATTTGTTTGGTGTTGTGTACAAAGTTTCCAGACGTTTCTATCTCCACCTCCGTGCCAGTATAGACAAATCGGCGATAAGTACGAGCCGCTGTGTTATAAGGCGATATGGTTACTTTGCCATAGTCGGGATGCCATACTTTGGGGCGATGTTCGTTTTTGGCATACACATAGCCACCACCGAAACCTTGGCGCACGTCAATCAGGTCAAGTTCCACCACACCCGTAATCAGTCCCCACTTCGTCTCGCCAGTCTTTTCGGTCTCTTCGCGGATAATCTCCAGATAAACACCCGATGCCAGTGCCACCTTGTTGTGGCTGGTGGCATTGTTGCGATTGCTCTTCTGGCGATTGGCAAACTTCCACTGGTAATAGGTCGTCGTGCCATCAGCCTTGTTGCTCTCCTTGTCCGTATCGGTCGTGCGAATGGCCGATGGATGATCTGCAGCCTCTGTGAAGAACACGTCGCTGGTGAGATTGCCTAAGTAGTTCACGATATTGTAGATGCCGAAGTAGTTGCCATGCACTTGGTCTTTGGCATCGGTGTCGTTAGCCTGCGACTCGCGTTTGTTCAGCGACACCTCATCCACTCGGTTGATGGTGTAGTTGGTGTAATCGGCCTTTTCTGGCACACGGTCACGGGCTCCTTGCAACACCATACGGCTGCCGAAGATGGCCACCATGTCGGCGCGCTGGATAGTGTTGAGCAGTCGGCCAGCATAGAGCGAGCAGAATCCGCTCTCGTCCCAGTAGTCAGCACTGGGTTTATGGTTCTCAGCATCCCATGCCCCTGTCGTCCAAGTTGGATTGGTATCCACTCCCGAGATGACAGCAAACAATTCTCTGATTTCGTCGGCTGTCAAGGGGTCTGATGTTGAGGTATATTCCTTACCCTGTCGGTCTATACAGGTGGTTTTACATTTATACTTCAGCACAAAATAGGCGCGTTCGCGGTCGCTCAGACCGTCATACTCTGCCTTGGTGATTTCCTTGTCCAGACCATAGTAGTCGGTGCCATAGTTGTCGATGTGGAGGTCGCGGAACCCATCCACAAAGGTCAGGTTGCCGTCGCCATAAAGTCCGCCAGTATGCTCGGTACCCACCTCGATGAGGTCGCGGTTATAGACATCGCGCAGGGCTGCCGTCACATTGCCATAGACGGTGATGGCATTGGCATACACCTGATCGCTGCCCGACGAGACGTTGCCGCCGGCAAAGATGGCATTGTGTATCTTGATGCCATCCGCATTGAGTTTGTCCCAGATGGGCTTTCCATTGGGGTTGGTCGAGGTATAACGTTGCAACTTGTTCAGATATTCCACCGGCACATACTCTCCTTGGGCAAAGGTTTCTCCATCTATCGTGACTCCCTCGGCTGCGGTCACCCGGCAATAGGCGGCCACATCGACGTTGCAGTCGGTGGTCATGCCTTTTGTTTTATCACCATCTATATAATAATAGCCGCCACCATTTGTCGGCATGCCATTGGTCAACTGGTCGTCCGACTCTCTTTCGCCCACTTTCTTCCCTGTGCCGCTATACACGTAGCCTATATCACCTCCGCCAAACACGTTGCCGAAGCCACGCGAGAGTCCTTCCACGGTGCCGATTTCGCCACCACGGATATGGACATCTGTGCTGCCAAAGACGAAGCCATCGGAATAGAGTGTTCCGACTCGATTCAAGTTGTCGTAGCCTCGTCCGCCGCCAAACACATGGCGAAGCACTTGTCCACCATATATCTCCACATGGGTTCTTCCGGGCTTGTAGATGCCTTCCAGAGTGCGCACCGAGTTCGCCTCGCCAGTCATCTTCACTTTGCCACGCCCCACGGCTGCAATCTCGCCGCCACCAAACACGCTGCCACGCACGATGCCGCCATACATGACCACATCGGTGAAATCGACACTGCTGTTGTCTATGTAGCCACCACCAAACAGGTTGCCGCTCATCTCCAGTTGGTCTTGCTTCTGGGGATAAGTTTGCGATGTTTCATCGGGAATTTTTTCTTGATAATACCCACCGCCCTCATGATGATACACGAGCGTCTCGTCTTCTGGTTCTTGGGCAAAATAGCGATAGCCTACATAGCCTTTGTTGAGAATCAGGTGGGTGGTGCCATACACGGCTCCGCCTTCACCGCCTCCGTAGGCATTGCGCTCTACGGCTGGTATGCCATTGACAAAACTGTCACCATCCTGTTTGCCAATGACCACATGGGTTTCGCCCAGTATATCTCCGTCGGGGTCGGCATCGATAGAACCCGTGTGCTTGCCGACTCCGCCTTCCCAACCTCCACCATAGACGTTGCGCACGGTGCCGCCCTCAATGTATGCATTGGCACTGGCAACGAAACCGCCAACATGATTCTCACCCTCGCCAAAGCCAGCGGCTGTCACTCCCTTGCCATCCATCACGTTGCCTGTTGTGCCTGCCGCAAAGATGTCTTTCCGCACGGTGCCACCCAACAGGTCTATATAGGTGGTACCATATACATCACCGCCACTGACTGTTGCTTTCGAGTCGCCCAGGCCTCCGCCATAGGCATAGTTCCTCACAGTGGCCCCTTCTTTGATGTGGACATTGGTGTTGTATTTTCCTTCCAATGCACTCCCCACGCCGCTCATGTGTGCCAAGTCATTGTCCAGACCATTTTCCTCATAGTCTCCCATGCTGAGGTCGAGCGTCGGGGCTTCGGCCTGCCACTTGAGCAACGACTCTTTGTTGATTACCTGTCCTCGACTGCCTCCACCATACACTTCATACACCGTTGCGCCGCGCTCCAGGTTCACCTCTGTGTATTGCGACCAAGTGTCCAGACCATAGCCGGCACCGAACACGGTGGCCCACCGCTCACGGTCGGAGGTGGCTCTCTTGTTTTTCCACACGTTTGCGGTGATATTCACCTGACCATACAAGGTACGGTCGGCATTGTTGTTGCCTCCATAGATGCACTCCCTCACACTGGCATCCTCGCTGTGGTAGTTGACCTGGGCTTCATATACATCGCAAGGAACCAAAGGATCGGCTCCATAGGCTCCGCCAAAGATGTTCTTCACGTTGATGGTGGCACCCGATGGCACGTTGATGACCGTCCGACGGGTGAAGCCTTCCTCGTAACTGCCGCCATAAGCATTGCCTATCTTGCCAGCCAACAGGTCAACCACGGCTGAAGCAATGTCGGGGTTGGCGGCAACCGAGGTTTTCGGCACCGTAGGCTGGTTCATGCCCAGACCGCAGTTGGCTCCCGCACCGAAGACTGCCAAGTTCTCAAAGGTACTCTCCTGCACAGTGGATGGAATCTCTATGAGCACATAACTTCGGTCTTGCATGCAGTCCTTATAGTGCTGGTGGCCAGTCTCGTGCAGATGCCCCTGACCTGCTCCATAAATGCGCTGCACCCCATTGAGAGGGTTGTTGTTGTGGCGTGGCTTGAAATTGACAAAAGCATTCTCCAACCTTGGCTTCTGAGAGATGTCGTAGCGTTCGCCGTAGTCGTAGTCGCCATAGCACCCTCCGAAGATGTAGGCCACATGACCCTGAATATATTCCACATAGGCAGAAGCGTTGGTCACCGCTGGGTCGGTTTTGTCCTGAGGATTATACACCAGCGGCTGCAACTCGCTGTGTATGTTCTCCTTGAAGTTCCGGGTGCCGAGAATGCTTCCTCCCAAGTCGTTGCCACCATAAATGTGGTCGCGGACATAGGGGAAGCCGAAGTCGTTCTCGCTGGCAGAATTGCGTCCCACGTATGTCTCTGTATGACCGTAAATATCGGCATTACAACTGCCTGCAAATGAGTTGAAAAGTCGTCCGTTGCCCAGATAGACATGGGTGTCGCCCGCTATAGGTCCTTCAAAACCACCGCCATAGATAAACTCACACTCGGCCATGTCGCCATCGTTCGTACTCCCTTCCACATCGCCTGTCGGCTCTCCTTTCAAGTGGATGTAGGTGCTGAACGTCGGATCGTAGGCATAGTGGCCTTCACCATCTTTCTGGCCAATGGCACCCTGTTCGCCACCACCAAACACTTGAAACACATAGCCTTTATTGAGGTTGATGGTGGTGCTGCCCCAAATCTCAGTACCCGCACCATAGCCTCCGCCAAACACACTCAGCGCCGACACCAGCACGTCCATGCCCTGTTCGTGAAGGACTACACCAGAGTTTTGTTTCACCACAGCAGTCCCGTCCTCATTCAGCACGGCGAAAAGATTCTCCTTATTGATGAGGTTGCTGTTGAAGTTTATTTCCACGCCACCGTTCACGTGGCCGCTTTGGTAGCAACCACCATACACGTTACCGCCCACGAGACGGATATCCTTGTCCAGCGTCGAACCTGTGGGCACACTGACATTCTCCATCGTCGAACTGGTGTTGGTGTGTGTCACCCACTTCTTGGTGTTCCACTCCAGTTCTGGCAGTCCTGTGGTGGG
Source organism: Prevotellaceae bacterium UBA4359 (assembly GCA_002393555.1). Taxonomy (GTDB): domain Bacteria; phylum Bacteroidota; class Bacteroidia; order Bacteroidales; family Bacteroidaceae; genus Minthosoma. Next base: position 11,908 of record DGSP01000072.1, on the reverse strand, counting down.
GTTGACATATCTTGTGCCGTCATTGTTCAGTTTCCAGCGCATGGGTCTGAGTTCTGTACCTTCAAAGTTCAGCACTAACTTCTTTTGACCGCTGGCAGGTGCGACGGTCACGCCTCCTTGGTAGGCGGCGTTGTAGGGTGTTTCTGCCACATTGGCATTGTTGCAGCCTGCCACAATCTTGTCGTAGGTGTAGATGCGGCGAATGAGGTTCATGGTGTTGGTGCCAGAATAGGTCATGCTGCCCACGTTGCCGCCACAGTAGAAGGAGCCGAACCAGGTGGTGTAGTCCTGATAGGTGGAGGGGTCGCCTTTTTCTTGGTCATCGAAGACAACGGTGGGTATCAAGTTCATGGCGGCTCCGTCCATGTAGGTGGCGAAGGTGGTGGGGTCGGTGAGTGTCATCGAGTTGAACTTGCTGCCATCGCTGGTCTTGTCGATGCTAGCCATGATTCGCAGCACATCGTCTTCCGTTTGGCTCTTCACCATGTTGGCCCCATTGTTGCCCAGGAAAACTTGGTCGGCTATCACGTGTGAGCCTACTTTGAGTTCTACTTTAGGGCTGTTCTTCACAGTCTTGAGCGTGGCACTGTTGCCTCCCACATAGACTGAACCACCAATGATGGTGGGGATGATAGTCGTTTCACCAGAACCGACCTCTGTCACTCTGCCTGACAGACGGACGGACACTTGCTCGGCATTGGGACGGAAGTCGTTGAGTGCCTCTGCTGAACTGGCTCCAGACGGAATGTCGTAGTAGAAGTCGCCGTAGAGCAGGCTCTCTTTCAGTTTCGGGTTGTCGGTGTAGGGATAGGAGCCATTGCCACCGCCATACACGTCGCCACGGATGCTGCTGTAAATGCCCACAGCGTTGCCGCCATACACACGGCCCGACACGTCATTACCCCCATACACGTTGGTGATGTCGCCTCCTCTCACCAGCACACGGGCTGCCAGTCCTGCGGGGAAGTTGTAAATCTGGTGTCCCTCGGCATCGTGCAACTGGATGTCGTTTTCGCTGACCACATCGGCCCCAGTGTCGTCGAGCGGTCGCACATCGGATCTGCGGCATCCACCATATACATTATTTATAATGAGGGCTGCAGCATTTTCTTCCTTTGGATTGATTTCCAAAAGCAAACCTTCCTTGTTGGTCATCCGCCCTTCGTTACCTCCGCTGTAGAGACTTTCGATGCGTCCCTTCTCCAGATGCCACGTGGGTCGGATAGCCATGTCGGCCTTGTTGTTACCTCCGAAGATGCGCGAGAAGTGGAAGGTGTTGTTGTAGTAGGCCGTGTTGATGCCCATCTCTTTCAGCCTGTCGCTCTTCACGATTACCCCCTCATCGTCATCGTTTTCGGTCGAAGTCGATGCTTTCGTGATGTCGGTGCTTTCGTTGTGGATGTAGATGTCGGCTGCTTGGGTCACAGTCACGCTGTCGCCACCGCCAAACACATAGCCGAAAGTGCCGCCACAGAGTTCCATGTAGGTCTTGGCCAGATTCGGGATGGTCGCCCCAGTGGCCAGTGGTTCTTCCTCTTCCTCCGTGTCTCCGTCCCCCTCTGCACTGTGAGGAGTCACTGTGTAGGTGCCTTGTCCGTCATCTGTGTATTGGTAGTTTCCGTAACCACCGCCAAAGAGTTTGCCAATGAAGATGTGCTTGCCACTTCCCTCCTTGCTGGTGCGCACAAAAGCGTTATACCCTTTCTTGTTCTTCCCTTTGTCCTCGCCTTCCTCCGCTGTGGTGAGTCCACATTCTGCCGCATGGTTCATGTCGGCTGGCACCATGTCTGAAGCACCAATATGGCCAGAGATGTCATTGCCGCCATAGACGGCATTGATGATGATGTCGCAAGCCGTACCCTCGCCACCGATGTGGACACAGGTGGAGCCACCCACGTCAGCCTTGCGGGCACCGCCAAACACGCCGCCGCCGATGGTGATCTGTGCCTGCACCAGCGATGCAGACAAAGTGAATAGGATTATGAGGTAAATCTTGCGCATATCTTCATCTTTTCGTTAGTCAACCGTGAAAGTTGGATTGTTCAAATCGGGTTCGGACAACACTAATAGATAGGTCGGATTGATGGTCAGGTGCAGAAGCACTTGCTCGCCCGACTGAATGTTTCGTATTTTTGCAGAAAGGTCATTCTCCGCTGAGCAGTTGAGGCGCACCGGAGTCCCTTTCTTGTCATACACATCGTAGGTACACACCAGCTTGAGTCCGTCGCCCACAGTCGGAGCGAAATAACCCACAATGCTCTTCTCCTCCGTAGAGAGTTCAATACCTTCTGCATTTTCGAAGACCACAAAAGTGCCGCTCTCACCGCTTCCACTGAACTGAAGGCTCGTGATGGGGTTGGCATCTTCGGTCGTGGCTCGAACCGTCACTGTCACGTTTTCAGAACCGACACTGCTCGTTTTCAGTCCTAAGGTTTTCAACTTGATGGTGCGCATATTGTTGTAGTCAGCATCGACCTTGAGCTGGAAGGATACGGAGGCATAGAGATGGTCGAAAAGCAGATAGGCGAAGTTCTGCCCCTTCTCCTTGCCTTCATAGTCAAACACACCACACTGGAGGTTTTTCGCTGCAGTGGCATTAGGCACCTGCTGAATGCCCACAAGCACACAGGGATCCGTGGCAAGCACGGGATTCACACCTGTCAGGGTCAGTACCGCACCCTTGGCATAGTCGGTTTCCACCGCACTGACACTTGCATTCTCCACGGCCGTAGTGGGCATGAAGCCATAGACGTAGTAGTTTTCCTTTCTCACCGAAACGGCCGATGCCCACTGGTCGTTGCCCCGATAGGTGAGTGTACTCCACCTGGACGTTTGGCTGGGCGTGAGGAAGAGACCGATCGTGGGTGCGCCAGCTTCCGATTCGGGATAAAGTTCCCCATAGGGCTGGGCAGCAGCACGTGTCTCGCCAGGTTCAGCAAAGTTGGGCAGGTAGGACATGACCACAAGCTGGTTATCCTTTCCTGCATCGGTGTCGGCAGTATCTTCGGTACAAGCACTCAACAACCCGACCACTCCGAGGAGCAGTCCCAATGCCAAGATGATGAGGTTGTGAGTTTTTGGGGTCATGAGTTGAGATTTACAAGTTATGAGTTAAGAGTTAGGAGTTACCAGTTATAGACTTCGTGGTCAACCTCAGTGGTGCGCCAGTCCATCACATCGACCATGTTCACGTTCAGATTGTTGGCGCCGTAGTAGGCATAGACAATCCAACTGTGGTTACGGGTGAAGTCGCCGTCATCGCTCATGGTGAAGGTGGCTGACTTTTCCACATCTGCCACACTGTAGCGGATGGTGCCCGTGAGTTTTCTATCTGTCTCGCGCAAGTAGAAAAGGCCTGCTTGAGTCAGTTTTTCTTCTTGAACCCCTTTGTCGATGAGCTGCTCATACTCCTGTCCGTCCTTTTCTTGCGCATAGGCATAGACGATGGGGTCTTCGTTGGTTCTCACATCGCTGTTCCAGTTCACCAGCACCTTGGAGTCTTCCTCATAGGTGGAACCGATGCGGTAGTTCCGCTGGGTATAGTCTTCCGTCAGAAAGACAAATTCCTGCAGGGGTATCTTTTCGCCATCCAGCGTGATGTCCAACAACTGGAACGTCCCATCCATCTGGTCGGCACGGCTCGCCACGAAACGAAGCTTTGACACGGTCCTGACCAACCGGGCTGTAGCCATCTGGTTCTCGGTGCCAATACGCAGCACGGGGGCAGAGCCATAGACAGGCTGATTGCGCAGGGTTCCCGACATGGGCAGTCCCGCTGTGGGGACAGATGTAACCAATGTGGTCAGGCCAAAGGGGTCAACACTGCTGCCGTCACGATGCTCCATCTTTGCGGCCTCCAGTTCTGCCGGGGTTGTGGTTTCGCCCAAAGTAATACCCGTTGTGGCAGTCGCCATGTTAGCCACCACATAGACATCCACGGCGGGCTTGTTCTGCACAAAGTTATCATCCACCACCATCTGGTAGGTCTCGCCTCCCAGGGTATTCAAGTTCTCCACCTCACTGGTGGACAGATAGCCCACCAAATCACCACCACTATGTGTAAAGACCCAAATTTGCAGGGTCGTTATTTCGTCCTCAGCATTCCAGGCATCCACGGTACCGATGTCAGCACGAGTCGGCTGCGGATGCTCCGGTGCATAGACATAAATGCTCAGCACACAAGAATCAGCCTCATCAGCAGCACTACGCCCCTCCGTGCATGCTGCCAACACACAGGCCACCAGCAAAAGCGGCCCCATCAACCATGCCATTCTATGTCTATCTCTTCCTTTCATTTTTCTCAACGCTCCACTATTCCAAAATCACATTTTGGGGTTCAGCTTGCACCCACTGGGTCGTAAGCAGAACGCCAATTTCCAGTCGGGGCTGCAAGAGATTGGGCAGCACCCTATAGGCCTTGGCCAGACTTTGCACCGTCATGCTCAGTGTGGTCGTATAGTCTTGAGTGAACACGCGCTTCTTATAGTCATCCGCATTGGCCTCCACAGGTTGGGGCTTCACACTCCCCACCAGATAGAACTTCGTCCCCTTGTAAATCATGCCATCCACCCCTTTGAAGTCGGTGTCACTATTGTTCACAAATTCCAGCACCACCTTCACTTCCTCGCCATCGGCATTCTGCAACACCAGCGTGTTAGTGGGGGTTGACTCGCTCACGGTCGTGCTCAGATAATAGTAGTCGCCACCATTCGTCTTCACCTCGCCATCATAGACAAAGCAGACATCGGCATCCGACAGAGGTTCTATGGGCTTGAAGTCGAAGCCCACTGGGCGTTGACCGCCCACTATCACAGCCGTCATAGGAAATGCCTTGGTGCCCACCGTCACCTGTGTACCATCGGCATCAGCCAGCTGCGTTGTTACCACTCGGTTCAACTTCACTTGCAGACACGCCACCGCATACTGGATGGAGTTCTTGATGGCCACCGCCTGCGTGTTGGGACTCACCGTTCCGTTGTCAGATTCATACTTCTCCAGCACTTTCGCCCACTGATCGAGTGTCCCATAGAACTGCTCGCGGTCATCCTGATTCGAGGTGCGGATGCGGCTATTGGCAAAGTAGTACAGGTCGGCAGGATAGGCATAGCGGATGAGCGTGTTGACGGCAGCCAACGTGGTCGTCACCGTCTGCGGAACAAAGGCATTGCCTTCCCAACGGAGGACAGCCGCTCCATCAGGCAGTCCGATGGAAGCAGGATAATCGTCGTTGGTGCCCAAGCTGGTCACCCGTTCGGTCGTCGTGTCGAACACCACGCCTGTTCCTTCCTTGATGCGCCGCAGAATCTCTGTCTGCAACTTGGCCTCCGTAGAGCCCTCCATGAAAGGCATGGACTGCACACTCTCGTAGAGCGCATTGACATACACCCGCACATTGACCGACGAACCCGCCATCAGTCCTGTGCCTACATTCTGCTGATTGATGAAGTTGAGATAGCATGCCTTGAGTCCCAGGTTCGCCACATTCTTCCATGCCACCGTCCCGTCCGGCGTTGTCACCTCCGCATGAGCGATGTACGTCAGATAGTCAGCCAGAGCTGTGGCTTGCGCAGTGGGAGTCGAAGAAGCCACGATGGGGTCTGGCCGAAACTGGATGTCGGCAGGCAGCATCTGGGCAGGCATGATTGCCTGCAGGGAACCATAGGAAGACTTGGAACCGCCATCAGGCAGCGTGGCATGACCATAGAAAAGCACCGCATTGGTACCCGCCACAAACTGACAGTCAGCATAGTGGTAGAACCAGGCATTCGTCTTCTCGTAGGGCGTTCCGAGCGTACCCACCATGAAGGCTTTCGGATGGTCAGACACTGTCACCCGCTCCCCTGCAATGTTGAAAGGAAGCACAGACACCGCATCCATACCTCTATACTGGCTGGCCTGGGTCTGCACCGCAGCGTCCGTCATGCGTGTCGGCTGCTGAGCCCTACTTGACAAAGAGAAGGCTAAATCAACAATTACCTTCTCGTCACCATAAGCAGCCTCATCGCTGTCCTGACAAGCCGTCAGTCCAACCACAGCCAGCAATAGTCCTATGTATTTCTCACACTTCAAAAGCAAATCCGTTCAGTTTAACCTTATCACCACAAAATCTCATAACCACAAAAACCGTACAGGAATCACCTCACAGCTCCTGTTCATAGTGTCCGCCATCGCTCCAGTCGAGGGTCACACTCACGCCCACCTTTGAATCAGTGGGATGTGCAACGCCATCCTCGTCCAGATAGGCTTTCACGATTTTCAGTTCGCCAGGTTTCAAGGGTTCATAAACGCTCAACACCGTTTCCGTCACACTATCATCGTCCAGCGTCACATAGACACGGAACTCCCACAGTGCCTTGTCGCCCTCGGCCTCCGTGCGCGAGGGGAAGTTGACAGAGCAGAAGCAGAGCTGGTCAGTGCCCGTTGCTACAGACTTGGTGCGCACGAGAGGGTCTTTCTCGGCAAACGTGTAGGTTGAGTCGTTCACGTTGAAGCCCGTGGCAAAACCCGTGCTGAACACTTCCACCTTCTTGACCTGCTGACCACGTGGGTCGATGACCAGGGCGGCAGCACTGTTCGCCATGAAGAGATTCACGTGGAAAGTCTGATCCTCCCCTTCCTTCACATCCATGTCGGTTCGTGCGGTGAAGAGTCCCGTTTCGTGCGACTCCACTGTTTCCGCCTTTTTCTGCTGAAGCGTCAGTGTCGAACTCTGTTCTCCACCTTCCTTCTTCACCCACGAATTGTCCTCCAGATTGGCCAAGGCGAGATGACGATACTGATGTTTAGGCAGATAGAGCGAATAGCTCTTTTCGGTGCCGTTCATATCGTGCGACTCGTGGTGAAGGAGTTCGCGTTCTTCATCCACATCATAGAAAGACAGGTCAATGTCTTGGGCATAGGCGGTAAAGACATTTGTCAGGTGGTTGTACAAGGCATCTGCCACCTGCTGTTCCGTCTGCGTGGTCAGCTGCGCCCGCAACTCCATAGTGATGTCCGTCACCAACTGCAACTCATAGACCATTTCGTAGTCGTTACCTTCGGGAGGGCAGTCGGAGAGGTCATCGTCAATGGTGCTGCAGCCCACCTGCGTCATCATGACCAACAGGCAAGCCAACCCTATCATCCCATGTCTCACAAAACCTTTCATCACGTCTTTTCTACGATGTTCTTTCTATATTTATAATTAAATAATGTATAGTTGGGAATGCACAAGCAAGGTGCATTCCCAACTAGTAAAGTTCAGCTGATTACTGACCGAGAATAACTTCACTAAAGTTAAGACCTGTCTGCCACTTCAAATCTACACTCAAACCGAGTGAAATCTGCGAAGAACGAAGGTCTGGAACATCGACAAGTGCAGCCTGCAGAGAGTTTTCTCCAATCACAAAGTCGGCAGTAGTCATATAGTCCTGAATGAAAATGCGACGCTCCTGAATGGTGCTGCCATCAGCCGCATAAGGAGGCAGGGCATAGGGCGAACCTGTTGTTCCAGTTCCAGGCCATGTGATGCCTGCGCTACGGTCAGTCTCGCTAAGACCAGCATCTGGATCCAGCTTACCAGTGATATAGAATGTCTGCCCGTTACGGATGAGGTTGTGCATACCCCAGAAATCCTTTCCTGAGTTGTTGACAAACTCAAGAGCAATGTAAACAACATTCTGCTTATTACCTTGCGAAGCAACATTCCAGTTGTCCCATACCAAGGTGTAGTTAGGAGTACTCTTGCCAGTTTCCGCATTACTATTATAAGTAGGAATAGACACGTTGGGCAGGTCATTGTCATAGATGTATGAAGAGAACTTGGGGTTTGTGGCCTTGGCAATGTAGTTCCATCCCACTTCCGGCTCTACGCCACCAATCAGGACTCCCGTCAGGGTGAAAGTACCTGCTGATACAGTAATGGTGTTGTTTGGTTCGTCCACATTTCTACGAGTATTCTGAATATTATGGTTGTTATCATTGAGGACACTTGCACCATAACGAACGGTGGTTTTGAGCAGAGCTGTACCGTAATTGATGTTCTGCTGCATGGCAACGCTGCGGGTGGTTGAGTACACGTGGCTGTTTTTTGTCCAGTCTGAAGCCCAACTGCCATCAGTATCCCAGTTTGTCACTCCATCGGGATAATTATTAGTTTCATGTGGTGTGTTTGATACACGAATAGGGCTGTTGCCGAAATAGCAAAGCTCTACGGGATAGCGGTAGTTGATGGGATTGAAAGTAGAAGTCACATCACCATCCATAGCGTATGCGGGAATTGAATTATTATATGAATAGGTGAAGGTCCTGTCAGCATCACTTGCTGAGTTTTCAATCGTAATTTGCAAAACCGTAGCACCCTGAGGTACGTTGAATGAGATATGTGGGAAATTGTTGAGATCTTCTGTTACAAGATTTGTTTCAGTGGAGGCAAGGCCTGACAAAGTTTTCAAACCAGACAATTCAGTCTTCCATGTTTTACCACTCGTGTCTATCATATTGCCAATCGTACTTTGCAATGCTCCTGCCACAGCCTTGGTAAGGGCTTCACCGCCAGAGGTCGGATTAGCACCAGCCACAGACTGGAGCACATCATACAGGTCGCCAAGCGTCTTTGCTACTGCAGGACCTGATCCGGCACGGGTCTCACCAGAATAGAAGGTATTCATCGCAATGAAGGCGTCTGCCATGATTTCACCCAGCGGAGTGATGTCGTGGGATTCGCCACCCCACGTGAGAGTTTCTTTTCTTTTGATTGTGGTGCCTTCCATTGTAACATAGTCTTTCCAGCCGAAATTCGTTACAGAGTAGCTCGTTCCACCATAACTGACAGTGTAATCAGCCCTTGAGTCAACAAGTTTGGTAAGAAGAGCAGCAATCAATTTCTCATTCTGAAAGTAGGCATCTTCACCACCTGCACCAGAGCCAGCAGGAATACGTCTGTCGGCAGTAAATGAAATCTGGCTCAGATCTTTGTTGATATTCCAAGTCACAGATCCTTGCTGCTGGCTGGTGCCGGTCTTGATGGCCTTACCCCAGAAGAGCAATGTGTTAGTCTCTGAAGGCAACGACAGTTCGAGGACACGACGTGACTTTGGAGCAGAAGAGCCATCGCCGTCAGGATCAAGGGCACCTGCACCCAAAACAGTACCAAAATCGTAGCTCTTGGCAGCAGTGGCGGCTGCAGCCAGACTCTTACCATCGTTCAGATTAGTTCCGTTTTTCTGCGAGAATGTCATCAGCGTAGCAGTATTGATGCCACGGAAGGTTTCTGTGAGAGCTGCCTGCGTGTTGGCAGACGACATACGGGTGCCGTTGCTTGTAGCTACATTGAACACAAAGTTCACAGGAATCTCTTTTGTGTTCGAATTGTTATTAGAAATGGTTTCTGCCACATCGTTGTCAGTCGAGCAAGCAGTGAATCCCATTGCGCCTGTGAGTGCTATCGCTCCCAGCCAAACATACTTGAAGTTCTTTTTCATAAGCTTCTTTTTTTATTTATTAATAATAATTTTCTTATCTCGCTAATTTTGTTAATCTCTTTTTCCGAACACAAATTCCACGAATTGTCACGAATGGAATCGTGCGGGGTTCTTTGCTCCTCCTCCGCATGGCAGAGCCGCAAGGCTCATTTGTGCGGATTGGCTACGCCGAGCTAAAGGTTCGTGCTATTTGTGTTCGTCTTATACAATTGATGTGCTTATATCTTCTTGTTTTGTTAATCTCTGGTTTTCTATAATCATTATTTATTTAGCATCCGCAGGTTCTCCTTTGCATCGGCATTGCCTTGCTGGGCAGCCTGACGGAAACTATCCAGAGCGGCGGAGCGATTGCCCGTGTGCCAGAGGGCAACGCCCAGAGCGTTCCACGCGCGTGGGTCATTCTTCACACCTTGAAGGAGGGTGAGTGCCTCGGCATAACGTTCCTGCTGCAGGAGTTGGGAGGCCTGGTTGATGGTGGCAGCAGCGGTGTCGGGCACGTAGTCGTAGTAGATGCGCAGGTAGCCCGAATTGCGCTGGTCGGCCAGCAGGTGCTGCTTGATGTAGGCGAAGGTGCGGCCCTGGTCGAGGTTGCGCAACCGCTGCTCGCGGCGGGTGAGGTCGGCCTCGCTGTCGATGAGGACAAGGGCCTGGCGCAGGGAGGCCAGGCGCTTGCCGTCGGCTTCGGTGCCGCTGGCGGTCATCTCGCCGATGACGTCGTTGATTTGGTCGCGCAGTTCAGCCCATGCCTCGCCTCCGCTCGCCACGTCGAAGAGGGCATCGGTGGCTTGTGGCACTTGTTGCTGCACGTATTGCTTGAGTGCCTGGGCGCGGTCGGCTGAGAGTTGCTCGTTGTGTGCTACGCCACCCTCGATGGAGGCGAGTCCCACAATCTGAATGCGCTGCACAGAACTGGTGGTGTCGGCCATGACCTGACGGGTGATGCTGACGATGCGGTCGAGCGTGGGTGCGTTCTGGCGGAAGTCGTGGAGGAGGATGCTCTTGTCGAGCGGGAAGTGTACGTAGAGTGCGCCTTTCTCTTTGCGCAACACGCGTGTGCGGTCATAGGGTCGGTATTGTGAGATGTGGGCCAGCACGGGGTTGTCTTTCTGCAAGATGCCGGCGCGGCCTGTGTTGTCGGCCACGGGGTGGAAGGCGAACGCAGGCGGTGGGGGAGGGGGTGCGATGGTGTCGATGGGTGTGACGATGGGTTGCACGGGTTTCTTGCCCACTTTCTGATAGACGATGTTGAGGGTGACTTTGGGGATGAGGAAGGGTTTGTTGTCGCGTCCCAGATAGGAGCCGCAGTGGGCGCAGTCGTAGCGTTTGGCCCAGGCATAGCCGACGGCCATGCCGAGTTCGCCTTCCATGCGGAACCAGCGGTTGAGCCGCCAAGAGCGTCCGTAGAAGAGTCCGATGGCGGCCAGGTCGCCTTCCAGACGGTTGTGGCGCACGGCCTTGTACATGCCGAAGGGGAACTTGACGTTGCCCACGTTGTAGTGGCTGTAGATGAGGTTGAGTCCCCAATAGCCTTTGTGGAAGGTGGAGTCGGGCCACCAGCGCAGTTCGGGCGCGATGAGGAGGTGACGCCACTTGCGGGTTTTGTTGTCGTCGGTGGGCCAAGGACGGTAGCCGCCGGTGATACCGAGGGTCCAGTGTTCTGCCACGCGCACATCCACACCCAGATTCGGTGTGAGCGAAACGTCATAGACCAGATTGTTGCGCACAGCCACGTCACGCTGCGCACTCACCTTGCCGAAGAGGCAAAGCAGAACCACCAACAATACGGCTTTCTTTATGTTCTCCAAATCCTTGTTCACAACTCTTCTATTTTTAGTTTTCAACTTCTTTGTTTGTCACTCTCCCCTGCCTTTCTGGTTTACTCAGCACAATAAAACAATATCTCACTACAAAGTTTAGTTCGCAAAGATAATGCATTTTCTCTTTGAAAATCAATACGTCACCATTTTTTACCCCCCCTATTAACAAAATTTAACTTAATTATTCCCAATACTGTACATAGTTTATGTAATATCGAAAAATAGAAAACCTCCAAAAAAGGAAAATTTGGAAAGTTTAACATGTTTTTCCTTTTATGACTATCTGCAAACGTAGCACCAACCGCTCATCTCTGGCACGTGTACATTTCAACACGAACCTTTAACTCGGCGTAGCCAATTACACGAAGTTTCACAAAACCATGCGGAGAGAATAGGACACAGAGCCGCAAGCGGCAACCAACAAGTTTGACAATTAACAATTAATAATTTAACTTTCGGAAGTGTTTTTCCACAACGGATTGCACGGATTATACGGATTTTTGAGCCTCGGCGGCTCCAGCCATTCGGATTGTTCTGCATCCTGCCATCGTCGCCTCTTGCGACGAAAAATCCGTATAATCCGTGCAATCCGTTGTAAAAATATATCCGAAATTTGAGTTTTTATTTGTT
>DGSP01000018.1:30623-36313 GCA_002393555.1 Prevotellaceae bacterium UBA4359 | reverse complement strand
TTTATCCCGAATCGGTCATTAGGCCACTTCGTGGCTCTGTCGTAAAACAAATTTGAATAATTATCATAATTTCACCCACTAATTTCTATAATTATGATAATTTGTGGATAAAATTATTTTAATTATGGTAATTTGTTTCTTAATGACCCATTTGGGTTTATGAATAGTTGAACATCCGAAACTTAAATGGTTTGTCTTTCCTTTACGTTCCTCCTTCATGCGCATCTTCATCCTTGTTCTGTCTCCATCCTCACATCTCTTTCGTCTTCACCAACAGCCTTTTCCCTCAGACACCGCTGCAAAGATAGCACATTCACTACAATCTCACAAGGGCTTTCACCATAAAACATAACTTATAATTGATGAAATGTAACTTATACTTCATCAATTATAACTTATACTTCATCAAATGTAACTTATGTTTTATGCTGATTACGGGTGTGACAATGTGTTTGATGTGCCACATACAGAGCGGTCGATGCTCCTCACATCAATCAGTGTAAAGAGGAGAAGCGTGACAAACCAGCGATTTGCCATGAGAAACAGTCATACAAATCAAGAACCCATATAAAAGAGTTAAAATATTCCTTCAATTGGAAGAAATTTTCTAATTTAGAAAATTATTTCGATTATTATTAGTATATTTGTGTCAAAATTTTGAAGTATGGAACAAAAGAATTTGAATAGACTGCGGGTGATCATCGCCGAAAAGAACTTGACCAACAAGTGGCTATCAGAGCAACTTGGAGTTGGTCAGGCAACAGTCTCAAAGTGGGTACAAAACAATGCCCAACCCAATCTTGAAATGCTCATCAAGATATCGAAGATTCTGAACGTTGATATCAATGAACTAATTCGTCCGGACGAAGTGCAACTGGACGTTGAGAACAAGTGACAACTTTTTAATATAGACTCTATGGACAACAAACAATATAACGCTCTTTTCTCTTTCATTTGGAACATTGCCAACGATGTTCTGGTACATGCTTTTGAGAAAGGAGATTATAAAAAGATCATCCTGCCGTTCATGGTGCTTCGTCGTATCGACGTGCTACTTGAACCGACTAAGGCTGCCGTACTCCAGAAGAAGGAGTTCTGCGACAGCCATAATCTCGTTGACTATACACCGTTCCTTACTCAAGTGACTGGCTATCCGTTCTACAATACTTCAGCATTCACCATGAAGACCTTGAAAAATGAGATAGACCCACAACGCTTGAAGATGAATATCATTGAGTACTTCAATGGGTTCTCGCAGGATGTGCAGGACATCATCGACAAGTTCAAACTCCGTCAGCAGGTAGATAACCTCACGGAGGCAGGTCGCCTTGGCTCTCTCTTGGAGAAGTTCACCGATGAGAATATCAACCTCTCGGTGAAGCCTGTCATGGAGGAAGTGACGGAGAAGGATGGCACGAAGAAGATGGTGGAACGTCTGCCAGGACTCGACAACCACACCATGGGAACCATCTTTGAAGAGTTGCTCCGTAAGTTCAATGAGGAAAACAACGTGACCGAAGCCGGTGAGCACTTTACACCACGTGATTATGTGCGTCTGCTCGGACAGTTGGCCATAGAGCCCATCAAGGACAAACTAGCCGATAACACCTATACTATTTATGATGGTGCTTGTGGAACTGGTGGTATCTTGACGATTGCCCAAGAAGAGATTGAACGCATTGCCAAGGAAACGGGCAAACGTGTCCGCACAAGCATCTTCGGACAGGAATTGCAGCCTGATACATACGCCACCTGCAAGGCGGACCTGATGATTTCTGGCAACATCAATAAGTTCACCTATCGTCTTGGTACTGTAGATCATCAATATATCGCCTTCGGTTCGACTATCAGTCAGGATGGACATGCTGGTGAGAAGTTTGACTTCTGCATCTCGAATCCCCCATTCGGCACTCCTTGGAAGGAAGACCTGAAGAACTGGGGTGTTGGCGACAAGAAAGAGGTGACTGACCCTCGTTTCTTTGATGGAGTGACAAGTTTCATTCCTGATATAGGCGATTGCCAGATGCTCTTCCTTGCCAACAATGTAAGCCGAATGAAGGACACGCCACTCGGCACTCGCATTGTGGAAGTTCATAACGGAAGTTCCCTCTTTACGGGAAAAGCAGGAGGAGGTGAAAGCAACCTTAGAAAGTACATTATTGAGAATGACCTTCTTGAGGCAATAATCCAAATGCCTGATAATGATTTCTATAATACTAAAATTGCCACTTACATTTGGATTGTTACAAACAGGAAAGAACAAAAGAGGAAAGGTAAGGTTCAACTTATTGATGCTTCAGCCTTAAAGACACCACTTGATAAACATTTAGGAAAAAAGAACTGTTTGACAAGTGATAAAGACAGAAAACAGATATTGGATTTACTTATTAAATTTGAAAACAACGACAATAGCGTCATTCTTGATAACAAAGAGTTCGGATATTGGGATGTCGAGATTTTACATCCGATGAAAGATGAAAGTGGAAATGTCGTTAAATCAAAAGGAAAGGTAAAATATTCAAAAGATAAGTATTCTCTTCAAGTGCCTTATACATATCCGTCTGGGATTAAAGGCTTTTTTGCAAATGAAGTAGTTCTACATGATCCTGAGGCTGTTCTAGGAAAAGCAGTCTTGGGTTATGAGATAAGATTTGCCAACTACTTCAGTCGGAAACATGATGTGAAAGAAACAAAGTCTTTGCAAGACAAAATTGGTTCGATGCAGAAGAACGTATTGTCTTTATTGCCAAAGATATCGGATTGGTTTAGGAATGATAATGTATGCTTGAAGGAAAGTAAGAATCCTATTTTCGGTAAAATACCATCACATTGGAAAGAAATCCAGTTCAAATATTGTTTCAATGAAAGAAATGAGACTGGACATCCTAATGAAGAAATGTTATGTGCAACTCAAAATAAAGGGGTTATACCTCAGTCATTATATGACGGTAGTGTTGTTACTGTTACAAAAGGATTCGAGAGTCTCAAGTTGGTGAAAACAGGTGACTTCGTTATAAGTCTTAGGTCTTTTCAGGGAGGAATAGAGTATGCTTACTATCAAGGCATTATAAGTGCTGCATATACCATTCTAGAACCGATAGACAAGGAATACACAGAATATTTTAAGTATCTGTTCAAGTCATCAGTGTTTATCAATTTGTTAAAAACCTGTGTTACAGGTATTCGCGAAGGCCAGAATATTAACTATAACCTTCTTGGAAATAAGTATATTCCTATTCCACCAAAAGAAGAGTTAAATGGCTTTTTGAAATTGAATGAGGTTAATGAATTGATTTATGCA
Organism: Prevotellaceae bacterium UBA4359; assembly: GCA_002393555.1. Lineage (GTDB taxonomy): Bacteria > Bacteroidota > Bacteroidia > Bacteroidales > Bacteroidaceae > Minthosoma. The sequence continues at coordinate 33,012 of DGSP01000018.1, read as the reverse complement.
TTTGAGGATAACGTGAATACACTCAAAGAGTATAAAAAGCATTTGATTTCAGATATTGTAACAGGTCAAATAAAAGTATGCTAAGCAAAATGGAAGACTACAGCGAATACATCATACAAGGCGAACCCGATAAAAGGGAACGTGTAAGAAACTGGATGACTGCCATTGGTTTGCAGGATGTTGATGACCTCAAACCTTCGCAGTACTTCCTTGATACTGTTAAGCAGAACATTGAAGGCAAGATTACGCTTGAAGAAGTTCGTAAGCTTGTCGACCAATACTATACTACGAAGGAAGGTCTTCAGCAAGAAAAACGCACGGAAGAAGCCGATAAGGTGGCTGTGCGTATAGCAGAACTAATTGCTCACAAGACATTCAGCTTCCGTCCTAACAGCCTTGCATCCATCCATCGCCATCTGTTTGAAGGTATCTACAAGTTTGCTGGCATATACAGAGATTATAACATTACCAAGCCAGAACTCGTTTTGCGTGGTGACACCGTGAGATACGAATCTGGCGATATGATAAGTGACACGCTGGAGTATGAGTTTGACACCGAAAAGAAATTCTCATACGAAGGTCTGTCTATGCCAGAAATGGTGAAGCACATAAGCCGTTTCATAGCAAATGTATGGCAGATACATCCTTTTGGCGAAGGAAATACCCGTACAACAGCTGTGTTCGCGATACAGTTCCTGAAACACTTAGGCTTCGAGGTCACTAACGAGATCTTTGCAGAGAACTCAAAGTATTTCCGCAACTCACTCGTAAGAGCCAACTACACCAATATGCAGTATGGCATTACTGAGACAACAGAATATCTGGAGCGATTCTTCCGCAACTTGTTAATGGGAGAACAGAATGAGTTGAAGAGCAGATACATGATTGTGGGTACAAAATGGGAAGAAAACAAGAAAGAAGATTCTACTGCTACCCAAGAAAACGCTGGTAGTACCCAAGAAAGTACCCAAGAAACGAGCAGGAGTACCCAAGAAATGATTCTTGATGAAATTCGCAAGCATCCTTTCACTACTCGCGAACAACTTGCTAAGGTCATCGGCATCACACCTGATGGCATCAAGAAGCAGCTGGACAAGATGAAGAAAGCAAATCGCATCAAGCATGTTGGGCCAACGAAAGGCGGTCATTGGGAAATCATAACAGAATAAAGTTATGGACACATCAGAAACAGGACTCGAAAAGATAATCGTCGATTGGCTCGTGCTGCACAATGGTTACGAGCAGGATACTCCCCGCGCTTTCAGCAAGAGATCGAATCAATCAAGGAATACAAACAACGTCTCATCAGCGATGTCGTAATAGGTCAAATTAAAGTATGCTAAGCAAAACTAAAAGTCTGATTATTTGCCGATATCGGCACGAAATCAATGTAAAATCAATAAAAAAGACATAAAAGTATGCCGATAGACTATATTTCAGTAAAAGAATATGCCAGCAGGAATGGACTCAGCGAACGCACAGTACGTAACTATTGTGCGGTTGGGCGTATAGAAGGAGCAGTACTCGTAGGCAAGACCTGGAGTATTCCTGCCGATGCAGTTGTAAAGGCTAAGACGAAGTCATCTACATCAAACGCACTGTTGAAAGCACTTCGCGAGCAGATGGAGATGGGAATGAAGGGTGGCATCTATCATCGTACACAGGTTGACCTCACCTACAATTCAAACCACATGGAGGGGGCACGACTGACGCACGACCAGACACGTTTTATCTTCGAGACAAATACTATAAGCATTACAGATGAGGCAGTACGAGTGGATGACATCATGGAGACAGTCAACCACTTCCGTTGCATTGATCATATTATTCTCCATGCAGAAGAACGTCTCACGGAAGGACTGATAAAGCACCTGCATGGTATGTTGAAATCAGGAACGTCCGATTCGCGTAAGTCTTGGTTTATGGTAGGCGGCTACAAGAAGTTGCCAAATGAAGTAGGCGGCATGGAGACAACATCCCCAAAGGACGTTCATAGGCAGATGAAGGCGCTCCTGAAAGAATACAACGACAGTAAGCAACACACGTTTGACGAGATTCTCGATTTCCATCATCGGTTTGAGGTCATTCATCCTTTTCAGGATGGTAACGGACGAGTGGGCAGACTTATCATGTTCAAGGAATGCCTCAGAAACGCCATTGTTCCATTCATCATAACAGAACAACTGCGTGATTTCTACTATCGGGGACTTCAGCAATGGACTCATGTTCAGGATTATCTCCGCGACACCTGCCTTGCAGCACAGGACGAGTACAAGCAGCAACTTGACTACTTCAAGATAAAGTACAAAGAGTAACAATGATAAGTAGGTGAACAAAAATAGTTTATATGATGCGGCAAGCCGCATTTTTCTCGGACAATAATTTCCAA
>DGSP01000018.1:2480-30482 GCA_002393555.1 Prevotellaceae bacterium UBA4359 | reverse complement strand
CGAAGAGAAGAGACATCATTGTATAAGATAATTTTGTGTAGTTACTTAACAACAAAGAGTTTATCACTATGGACACATCAGAAACAGGACTCGAAAAAATAATCGTCGATTGGCTCGTGCAGCACAATGGTTACGAGCAGGAGACTCCCCACGCTTTCAACAAGGACTTTGCGCTTGTTGACAAGTGGGTGGAACGATTCGTCACTGAAACTCAGCCAGAAAAGGTTGAGCAGTCAATGTGTTTCGCATCGCCAAGTGAACGACTGAAGTTCTTCACTCGTTTGAGTAACGAGATAACCAAGCGTGGTGTGACTGACGTACTGCGCAAGGGATATAAGTTCAACGGCTCGACCTTTGACCTGTACTATCCGTTGCCGTCAGAACTGAACCCAAGTGCAAAAGTTGCCTACGGACATAACATCTTCGGAGTTATCCGTCAGGTGATGTACTCGAAGGTGAATACCAACGAGATAGACTTTGTGGTGTTCATCAATGGCTTGCCACTTGCCACCTTTGAGTTGAAGAACAATTACACAGGGCAGACCTACGAGAATGCCATCATGCAGTATCGTACAGACCGTGACCCGAAGGAACTGCTATTGCAGAAAAAACGTTGTGCCGTTCACTTTGCACTGGATGACTGCCAGGTATGGATGTGTACTACTTTGGAAGGAAAGGATTCCTGGTTCCTGCCGTTTAACTGCGGCGTGAATGGCGGTGCCGGCAATCCTGTCATCGAGGGTGACACCATGACCTCTTATCTGTGGAAGGACATATTGACTAAACCAACGCTCTCGAATATCATTGAGAACTTTGCACAGGTGATAACAAACGAAGACAAAAAGACCCACAAGGTGAAAGAAACCGTCATCTGGCCTCGCTATCACCAGTTGGATGCAGTCAGGTCGTTGCTTCATGTCACAAGGATGTCGCCCATCGGCAGAAGATTCCTCATTCAGCATAGTGCAGGAAGTGGTAAGTCGAACTCCATCACTTGGCTGGCCTACCAACTCGTCACCTTGCTTCAACCCAATCAGGAGCCATTCTTTGACAGCATTATCGTGGTGACCGACCGTGTAAACCTCGACAAGCAGATACGCGACAACATCAATGCCTTCCAGCGTCTGAGCAACCTCGTGGGGTGGGCAGATAAGTCAGGAACATTGCGTGAGTTGTTGACTGGCGGTAAGAAGATCATTATCTCTACCATTTTCAAGTTCTCATTCATCCTTGATGAAATAGGCAGTTCACTGAAAGACAAGCGTTTTGCCATCATCATTGACGAGGCACATAGCAGCCAGAATGGTTCGCTGTCGGCAAACCTTGCGACAGGTATCTCTGGAAATGCTACACCTGTCATACCTTTGAACACAGGCTCTACAACAGAGGACGATGGCTATCCAACGATGGCTGCGGAAGGTTTTGAAGATTCTTATGGTGAGCCAGAAGACATTGAGGACAAGATTCATAGAATCATCAAGGGAAGGAAGATGGCCAAGAATGCCAACTACTATGCTTTTACTGCAACGCCAAAGAACAAGACCCTGGAAATGTTCGGTGATAAAGTTGAGCGCATTGGTGAAGATCCTTTGTACATTCCATTCCATGAATATACAATGAAGCAGGCCATCGAGGAGGGTTTCATCTTGGATGTGCTTAAAAACTATACACCTTATTCTTCTTATTATCGTGTACTAAAGTCTGTTGAAGACGATCCTGAGTACGATAAGAAGAAAGCACTTGGCAAGATTCGCTCTTACGTGGAACGTCAGCCGGAAACGATTGAGAAGAAGGCCGAAATCATTGTTGAGCACTTCTGCAAGAAGGTATATATGAAGATTGGTGGTCATGCTCGTGCCATGGTGATAACCAGCAGCATCGAGCGTGCCATCGAATTCTATAAGGTAATCACTCGTATGCTTGAAGAGCGGAACAGTCCATTCAAGGCTATTGTGGCATTCACAGATAAGGTGATCAACGGCAAGGTCGTTACGGAAGCAGAACTCAACGGCTTCCCATCTGCCGAGATAGAACAGCGCATCGAGCAAGAACCTTATCGTTTCCTGATTGTGGCAGATAAGTTCCAGACTGGTTACGACCAGCCTCTGTTGCACACGATGTATGTAGATAAGCAGATTAGTGACCTGAAGGCTGTGCAGACCCTTTCACGTCTTAATCGTTGTCACCCCAAAAAGCAGGACACTTTTGTACTTGATTTCGCCAATGACCCAGAGATGATTCGCCAGGCGTTCCAGCGATACTACAAGACAACTATCCTTGCAGGCGAGTCGGATGTCAACAAACTTAATGACCTTACTGAAACCATTGAGGGCTTCAACTTCTATACCCAGAATGACGTTGACACTGTAGCAACCCTCAAACTGATGGGTACAGACGAAGACCGTCCGAAGATAGACTCTGTTATTGATGCCGTTGTTGTTCGCTTTAAGGAAGAACTGAATGAGGATGAACAGATCAAGTGCAAGAGTGCTATCAAGAACTTCAATCGTTGCTATCCTTACTTCTCTGCTATCATGCCATACGAGAGTCCAGAATGGGAGAAGCAATATGTCTTCTATTCGCTACTGGTTAAGAAATTGCCAAAATTAAAGATTGATGACAATACAGATGGACTTCTTGATAACATTGACTTTGACAAGTATCGCATCGTCAAGGAAGAAGAACGGTCTATTGTACTGGAAAATGAGGACACTTCCGTCAAACCTATTCCTGTAGGTACAGGAGGTGGTAAGCCACAGCCAGAAATGGATGCACTGTCAAGCATTGTGAAAGACTTCAACGATACTTATGGCAACATCGAATGGAAAAACCGTGACGAGGTACAACGACAGATAGAGGAACTTCCTGCTCGTATTGCCACTAGCGTTGATTTCGTCAATGCTGTCCGCAATGGTGACAAGCAAGTAGCACAGATAACTTTCAATGATGACATCATCAACATTGTTGCCGGAATGCTTGAAGAGAAGACGGAGTTCGTGCAAACGTACTTCGCTAATCCAGACTTCCAGAACTTTGTGAATGCGAGGGTATTTCAGGCTGCAGTGAGCAAGTTGTCGATATAACAAATAAACCCACTGATTTTCAGCACCAATGCCGATTGTCAGTGGGTTAATTGTTCCCAAAATGAGACCTGCAAACCATTTGGGGACATGGATGTCTCAGGCTACATCTGCTGCAACAACAAATGCGCAAGTGGCATCAGTTATGGTAGGGGATTGAAAGGCTTTGCCCGGTCGGCAAAGCCTTTTTTGTGTGGGTGAGGTCAGAATGTCATGCGGACTTTGAAGCGGATGCCCCATCGGTTGGTGTTGGGGTTGCCCTGATAGGTGAGGCGGCGGACGTAGTCAATCTCGATGAGTTTGAAGATGTTGTGGATGCCGACGCGCCACTCGATGTAGGGTTTGTTGGGGTTCATGCAGACGGTGTTCTGCTCGTAGGTGCCGTCGGCGCGGAAGTGGCCGGGAAAGTAGAAGAGGGCGGGGTCGGAGTAGTTCAGCGTGGCGGGGTTGTTGCGGTCGGTGAGTTGTCCCCAGAGCACGTTGACACCGAGGCATTCGCGCCACTTGAGTTTTTTCAAGAGGGGAATGCGGTTGAAGAGCCAGCCGTTGAGGTCCCACTCGGCAAAGAGGAAGGCATAGCGGTCGTTGAGAAATTCGAGGTTGGAGAGGAGGTGGAAGGTGTTGTCTTCGATGATGTAGGAGGCGTTGGCGGCAGGGTGGATGAGCAGTGGAAATGGCACTTTGTTCCATTGTGCGCCCACCTTCACGTTGGCATCGAACTTGCCGAACTGTCCGAGCCAGAAACGTTTGTAGATGCCTGCTTCGGTCACGTTGTAGTTGTATTCTCCTCCGAGAAATCCGTTGATGCCGCGTGTGTAACTGAAGGAGAGGATGGGGGCGTCGTGGTTCACTTTCACGCGGCGTTGTTTGGTGTTGACGTAGGTGACGTTGGGCTCGTAGGTGATGCCCACTTTGAACTCGGTGGTGGTGATGCCCGACTGCCATCGGGTGGGGTCGTTGGTGGGTGTGCCTGTGCCGTCCAGCCGTTGGTAGAAGAGGGCATCGACGGGGTGGTTGCGTGTGCGTGTGAACTGTGCGTTGAGTTTGATGCCCTGTTCCAGTTCGCGGGTGTAGTCGATGTGCAGTTCGCGGGTGTGGTGGTATTGGTCCACCTTCGATGCGTGGAAGGCGGTGAACATGTTGTCCTTGTCGGTGGGCACAAAGCGGTCGAAGGGCGAGATGATGTCGTCCCACCAGTAGATGGAGAGGTTGTGTTGTGGAAACTCACGGGGCAGGTAGGCTTTCTTGTTGAAGGCGTAGGTGAGCATGCCTTTCCAATAGACCTGCCGGGTTTTGGTGCCGTAGGCCACGTAGGCGTCGGCAAAGAGGTGGGGGGAGAGGTTGGCGGTGGTGTGTGCCGAGGCGCGCAGCCGGAGGCCGTCGTAGTGGTTGGCCGAGATGATGGTGTTCACTGGGCCAATATCGACGAGGTTGGGGTGGAGCGAGTCGCCTGTTTCCACAAAGTTTTCCACCAGGGCCTTGAAGCCGAAAAGCACATACTTGAAGCCTTTGACGTGGGTGAGGCGGTCGAGAAAACTGTCCATCTTGCTCTCGGACGAGGTGAGTTTCACCTGTCGGTATTCGTTCCAGAATGCCTCGTCGTGCATCGATGCATCTGGTTCGCGCAGGGTGTTTCCCTTGATGTTTTTGAAGAGGGAGCGTGGGATGGGGGCGAAACTCACGTTGCTCAGACGCGTGACGCGCTGCACCTGAAACTTGCCCAGCCATTTGCTCAGTTGCAGTTCCACCAGCATGTCGTTGGTCGAAGCGATGCGGTCGCCGCTCTCCAGCACCTCAAAGTCCTGCGCTATGAGCATGTTCTCCACGAAGTTCACGTCGCTGCGGCGCGGAATGCTGAGTTCCACACGCCGCACCTGGAAGGTGGAGTCGGGGGTGAGGAGGATGTAGAGGTGGCCGGAGAAGCCGAAGTCCTGCTGGTTGTTGGGCAGGAAGCCGACATCGACCACACGGTCTTGCTCGATGAAGAGAGTGTCTTGCAGATAGTAGCGGTAGAAGGAGATGGCGCCGTCGGCGATGGGCGACTTGAAGGGGTATTGCAGCAGGCGGCACTCTTCTTCATAGATATCCACATCGGTGAAGATGTCCTTCAGGGTGGTGGTCAGGATTTCGCCCGTGTTCACCAGTTCGGTCACTCCCTTGTTGCTTTCGCCCTTGATGACTTGCTTTTCCGAGTGGGGGTCTTTTCTGTAGTATATCTCCGAGAGTGTCTCATCGACCGTGAGTGGCAGGATGAGTTTGTCTGTCTGGGGCGAACGCTCCACGTGGTCTTTGAGGAAGGCAAAACGTTTGTATTCGCCTTCTTCGAACACCTTGTCGCTCACCTCGTTGAGCGAGAAGGTCATTTTCTCATATTTCGTGTAGGTGAAGAAGTCCTTGGCCCGCAGGTCGCTCCGCCGCTTGTTGGCTATCACCTTCTTCATCAGTTCCACGGCTGGATTGTTCTTGCGGCTGTAGCGTTTCTTCTTGGCCGACACGGTCACTCCGGTCAGTGTCTGCGGCTCTGGCGCGAGGCGGATGGTGAGGTCCTTGTTCCGTCCGAAGTCCTTGAGTCTGACTGTCTGTGTCTGATAGCCCATTGTGGAGACGGTGAGCACCTTCCACGTGCTGTCTTCCTTGATGACGAAACGTCCCTCCTCGTCGGTCATCTCGCCCACGTTCTTGCCGTCATAATAGACGTTCACATAGTCGAGCGGTTCGCGGCTCTTGCTGTCGATGACTCGCCCCGTCACCTGGGCTTTCACTCCCAAGGTGGCGAGCAGGGCGATGATGAGTGTGATGATATGCTGTCTCATGCTGTTTCAGTATGATTTGTCGGCGTTGCCTCGGTTGCGGTGGTGGCGTTGATGATGCCGGGCAATAGGGAGATGTGCGATATGATGTGTGTCGGCACCGTTTCGTCCACCTTTTCGTCGCCCCATCCGATGCCTCGGAGCCACACCGTCTGGCAGCCAATGGAGTGGGCCGGAACGATGTCTTTGCTGTAACTGTCGCCCACCACGAGGATGTCCTCGGCTGGCAGTTCTCGTGCCGTTTTGTGTGTCACGGCTCTGAGGGCATCGACTCCCAACTGGAAAATCTGTGGGTCGGGTTTGCGCACACCTACCACGGCACTCTCGATGATGCGGCTGAAGTATTGCAGATGGAAATCGGCCAGGATGGTGTCGATGTTGCCATAGAAGTTGCTGACCAGCACCAGCGGATATTTCGTGGCCAACTCGGCGAGGACGGGACGGCTGGCTGTGAGGACCCGAAGCACGTACTCGTAGCAGAACTGCGCCACCGCGTCGCTCTTCTGTTTTCGGGTGGGTTCGTCGGTGTGCCAGATGCCCCGCTCCGTCAGGTCGCGCGTCTCGATGTCGCACTTGATGCGCAGGAGGTCGAGAAAGTTGTGGTGGGGCTGAATGTAGGGATGCTTGGCCAGGGCGCGCTCGGCGGATACATAACTCTGGCGGAAGTCCTCTTTCGCCACAGGGATGTCGGTGTGCTGATAGCCTTGCCAGAGCACTTCGCTCCAGTGCAGGGCATTCGTGTCGAGGGTGCCTCCGTAGTCGAATATGATGGCTTGAATCATCGGGTCTGGTACAATTTACGATTGAGTTCTTTGCAAAAGCCTTCGTGGGTGTGGCGCATGTGGAGGTAGAGCCAGGTGAAGACGGTCGTCTCCATGAGCAGGTAGAGCCAGGGGAGGTCGAGCAGGAAGGAGAGGTAGAGGGTGATGGCGCGGGTGTTGAAGGTGAGGATGTTGGCCCACTTCATCATGGGGAGGCTGAGGCGGCGGAACTCGTCGCGGAACGACTGTGGAATGTTCTCCGTGTCGCCATACTTCTTCTTGAGTGTTTGCTTGAGTTGCTGAAAATGAGGGGTTTGTTTCTCCTGGCTGCGCGTGTAGTTGATGTAGGAGAGCAGGAAGAGTTTGTAGATGAAGTTCCCCTTCCATGGCGTGTCCTGGTAGATTTGCTTTTGCTGAGTGGAGTTGTCGAGTTCGCTGCCAGCCTTGCCTTTCAGGAAGAAGAGGTGAATCTGGCGGTAGTAGTCGGAGAGGCCGCACTGGCGGGCGTGGCACACGATTCCAGAGAACCATGATAGGGCATAGACGGCCAAGGTGGCGATGAGGGTGTTTCGTTCGTTGTTTTCTATGCCTAACCACTGAAATTCGAGGTCGTGATGGAAAAAGAAACGGAGGGTCAGCGCATGGTAGAGGCAGAAGAACCACACATCGCCTGCTGCACCGTCAAGAATGCGTCCAAGTTGTGTCTTCTTGCCTGTCATGCGGGCCAACTGTCCGTCGGCACTGTCATAGAAGTTGGCCCACGCAAGCAGCAGCACACCGATGATGTTCATGAGGAGTCCCTCGGTGCCTTCTGTGCGGTAACTGCCCGAGCAGAAGAAATAGGCCGAGGCCACTCCGATGAGCATTGAGAGGATGGTGACGGTGTTGGGGTGGATGTTGAGGGCATTGAAGAATCGTGCCCACTGGTAGCCGATGGGGCGTGTCCACACCACATCGAGCCACTCTTCGGTGTCGCCCGACTTGAAGGTCTGTTGAAGTTTTTCGTTGCTCATAGTGTGATTCTTTGGGCGATGGCTTGGGCGGCTTCTTCGCTGCAGGAGGAGAAACTGGGAAAGTCGTTGAAGTCGATGAACCAGAACTGCCCGTCCTCGCCGATGATGACATCGCCGCCATAGATGGGGACGTTGAGTTTCTTTGCAATGAGGTCGGCATAGTGCTTGATGCGCCGGGCATCGAAGGGAAAGCCTTGCTCCTGGCCGTTCACTGCTTCGAGGCCAAACTTGGAGTGGCCTTGGCTGGCATAGTTCCAACGGAAGAAGTCGGTGCCTTCCACTCCGTAGAACTTCACGAGGTCGCCTGGCTGGTGCAGTTGCGCCATCCAGAGGTTCACGTCGCGCTTTTCCATTTGGCTGAAGGCTCGGTCGAACTCTTTTTTGGTGCGACAGAACACGGTGTCTTCGGCCACGGTGGCACTGCCATCGCAGTTCTTCAGCCACACGGGAGCCGCGATGTCGTCCTTGCTCGGAGCCGAGCAGTAGAGGAGGTCGCGCCGTTCGCCCACGAGAAAGTCGGGCTGGGGAATGCCGGCCTCAAGCAGGTCGGTGGCCACAGCCGCCTTGTTGGTGGCGGTCAGGATGCCGTCAATGCTATTGATGAACTTCTGCTGGGTCGCCACGTCGGTCTCTTTCTCCAGCATGACGAGCGAAAAGATGTCGCGCGCCATGGTGAACACACGTTCGTAGGGCGAATAGTCGAAGCCCACCATTTGGTTCTCGTGGATGGTCGCCACCGTGTGTCCCTCCGCTCGCAGGGCATCAACCACAGCCGTGAAGATGGCCGCATCGTTGCCTGCCATGTTGGGGGAGTAGGTGAGTCCTCTGCTGATTCCAAGTATATTCATTGAAGTAAAAAATTGGGAGTTAGGAATTAGAAGGTGGAAGTTGGGGAGTGTTGTTTCCCACTTTCATGAGCAACAGTCCGATAGCCGTCCAGAAGAGTTCGCGCACCCGGCAAATGATGCTGACAAACATGCCGACGCTGGCCGTCATGCCCATTTGGGCCACAGACATGGCAAAGCCTCCTTCGCGGCCACCCAACTGCAGGGGCATGAAAAAGAGCAAGTTGGCAAAGAGACTGGTGAAGGAGAGGATGAGGTAGGCATAGACGAAGGTGAGTCCGCCTCCTGTGCCTGCATCGAAGAGCAGTAGCATGAAGTAGATTTCTAAACTCTGCAGGATGCGCCCTATCAGTTCGAGAAAGAAACTGGCATAGAAACTGCGTTTGTTCTGCGACTGAAGTTCTGAGATTTGGCGGTCTATCTTCTGCAAGTCTTCCCGATGGCTCTCCGCAAATGTCCGCGACCAATTCTTCAGCCCCGGAATGTGGCTCAAGAAACGAATGACCTTGACCACCATGCCGTTCTTGTAGCCCCGGATGAAGAGGTAGATGCCTGCTGAACAAAAGCAGAGCATGAAGCCGAGCACGATGCCCATGCCGACATCGAAGGGCAGGAGGCCAAGTGCTGCCAGCACTCCATAGACGGCAATGCTGCTGGTCCAGAACCAGAAGTGGGCGAAGATGTGCATCATGGCAAAGAGCAACACGCTGGAGGTGGCTCGCTGGGCGCCGATGTAGGGTTTCAGTTCCAGAATCTTGTATGGCTCGCCGCCCATCAGTCCTGCCGGTGTGGCATAGTTGAGGGCAAAGCCTGTGATGGTGAGTTTCAGAATCTTCCAGAAAGGGATGGGGCAGTCGCCGGAACCACGGATGATGATGCGCCACGTCCACGCGTTCATGGCATAGAGCACCACCCATAGGCCGAAGATGGCGATGAGCCAATAGCCTGCATGGCAGATGTCGGCCCAGAGTTGGGCAAACGACACCTTGAACGTGAACAGCATCACGATGACTGCGATGAGTCCGAAAGCGAAGAATATGTTTCGTGTTCTGTTCTTCATCTCACCAGAAGGCAAAAACACCGAGCGCGTGGGCTGGCTGGTTACTCGTCTTCAGTCACTTGGTCCAGTTTCAGTTTGTCGGAGTCGTCGCGCTTGGCCACATATTGTTTCTGAAGAGGATTTGTGCGTTCCTTGTCGAAGCGGATGCGGTTTCTGACAACGTCGATGGCGGTGTAGATGGCCTGGCGGAAAGGCTGCTCGTCTTCAACCATGCTCTTGCCAGCCAAGTTGTAGCAAACGCCGATGGCAGGAGCGGTGCGGATGACGGGCATGCCGGCGGTGTAGTTCACTCCCTCGTTGAGCGAGAGGGCCTTGAAGGCCGACACTCCCTGGTCGTAGAACATTGCCAAGATGGCATCGAAGTGGTTCTGATTGCCTGCGCTGAAGAATGACTCGGTTGCGTAGGGACCCATGCAGCGCACTCCGCGCTTGAAGAGTTCGTCGATGACGGGCGAGATGACTTCCTGCTCCTCTTTGCCGTCGGCATGGGGGTTGAGGGCCAACACGGCGATGCGTGGATTGTCGATGAAGAAGTCGCGCTTCAGCGTGTTGTGCAGCGTGACAAGACGCTCGGCCAGTTCGTCGCGGTTGATGTGTGAGGCTACTTCAGCCACGGGGATGTTGTCGGTGACTAAAGCAATGCGTAAGTTGTTGCTGATGAAAAGTTTGAGAGCCTTCTTCCCTTCGCCCAGCATGTTTTGGATGAACTCTGTCTGGCCTTTGAATGGCTCTCCTTCGGCCATCTTGATGGTTGCGTTGTTGAGCGGCGAAGTGACCAGTGCGTCAATCTTTCCTTCCTTCAGGTCGCCGAGTGCTGCCTCCAGCGAGACGAGTGCTGCCTTGCCTGCTTCCTCGGTTGCCTTTCCCATCTCAATCTTCAGTTCTTCCTCGCCGAAGCAGTTCACCATATTGAGTTGTCCCTCCTTGGCTGCATCGGCCGATTCCACCACTTGGAAAGCGGTTGCGTTGCCCAGCGTCTTGCGGTGAAAGGTGGCCGCTTTGGGTGAGCCGTAAATCACGGGGGTGCAGAGGGAGAGCATTTCCTCTTCCTCAAATGTGTTCAGTATCAGTTCGTAGCCGATACCGTTGATGTCACCTTGGGTGATGCCTATCTTAATCTTTTCCATTGATGAACGTATTTATGTGTCAATCACTTAATTCTCTTTTTCTTTCTCCGAACTCTCCGCTTTCTCCATGTCGGGTGTCTCCAGCGTGTAGAGTGCGGCCTCCAGGCGGCGCAGCATCGTGCGCTTCATCTTGTCGGGGGCATAGACAAAGCCTTCCACCACGATGACGCGTCCGTTCTTGGCGTCGATGCGCGAGTGGCTGATGAAGGGGCCGCCCATGGCATCGCCGCGCATCTCCCAAAGGCCGCGCGCCTCCATGGCATACTGGCCGGCCACGTTGATGTTTTTGGTCCACACGAACTCGGGGTTCGTCTGCATCCACTGTCCGGGGTGTCCGCCCGGGATGTTGCGCTTCATGATGGTGTCGCGCAGGGCGATGTAGGGTTTCTTTGTGAACATCTTCTCGCTCACGTAGGGCAGGGAGTAGATGCAGATGTTCTGGATGGAGGACAGGCCGTCGTCGCTGGCCCAGATGAAGTCTTCTCCTATCTTCAACTTCTTGATATCGACGGGGATGTAGAACTCGCAGTCGAACATCTCCTTCACCGCTTTGGCAAACTTCACGTTGTGTTCAAAGTAGAGGTCGTTGGCCTCGCGGTTGATTTCCTCGCTGGTGATGAGGCTCTCGATGCCCTTGGTGTGTTCGGTGATGTAGATGGATGCCTCCACCTGATTGGGTGCATGGAGCGTCATGATGAGTTGCGGGGTGGAGTGTACATCCCTGTCCACCGTCATCTTCGCATGGGAGTATTCAGGACCAATCTTGATGTGGAAGATGTTGCGGAAGAGGTTGGTGATGTGGTCGAAGTGTTTCTCCTCGATGTGGCTCTTGTGGAACTGTGGCTCGTCTTGCGGCAGACCTCTCAGTGGTTTGTCCAGAATGGCCTGAATGGCTCTGCCAGCATAGCCCGTCCACACGCTGTCGTCGGCCACCACCATCACCTCGTAGGGATTGCCCGACGAGACGGGGGTGAGCAGGCTTCCGCTGCGGCGGTGCCGGCCGTTTCTTGTCTGGTCGCCACATGCGCTCAGCAGGCACATGGCGGCCAAGAATAAGGCTATGAACTTGTATGTTTTCATCGTAGTTGTGATTTTAGCAATCCGCAGGCAGCCTCGATGTCTTGTCCTCGCGAGGCGCGGATGGTGGTGGGTATGCCGTGGTTGCAGAGGTAGTCGCGGAAGTGTTCCATCGTCTCTGTCTCCACCTCCTGCAGCGGCACATCGGGCACCCGATGCCAGCGGATGAGGTTGACGCGGCAGGAGAGTTCGCGCAGCAGTCGGGTCAGTTCCTTCGCATGCAGCGTCGAGTCGTTGGTGCCGCCGAACATGGTGTATTCAAATGTGATGCGCCGCTGGTGGCTCCAGTCATACTCGCGGAGCAGGGCCACGATGTCGGCTATGGGCATCTGCCGTTCGGCGGGCATGAGGTGGAGGCGTTGCTCGTGGATGGGCGAATGGAGCGACACGGCCACGTGGCACTCACACTCGTCGAGCAGTCGGCGCAGGGTCTTTTTCAGCCCCACTGTCGAGATGGTGATGCGCCGGGGACTCCACGCCCAGCCATAGTCGGCGGTGAGAATCTGTGTCGATTTCAGCACGTTGTCCCAGTTGTCGAGTGGCTCGCCCTGGCCCATGAAGACGATGTTGGTCAGCGGTGTCTTGCCCTCCTCGGCCACGAGCCTGTCGGTCATGTAGATTTGGTTCAGGATGTCCGTCGCCGTCAGGTCGCCCTGCCATCCCTGCTTGCCTGTCTGGCAGAAGAGGCAGTTCATCTTGCATCCCACCTGGCAACTCACACACAGCGTGGCGCGGTCGCCTTCGGGGATATAGACGGTCTCCACAAACTGGCCGCTCTCGGTGGGGAAGAGGTGCTTCACTGTGCCGTCCTTGCTCCGCTTGGTCTCCACTGGCGGCATGCACCCCACTGTAAACAACGAATCCAACTTCTCGCGGTTTGCCTTCGAGAGGTTGGTCATTTCGTCGATGCTGGCTACATGCTTGCCGTAAATCCACTGCGCCATCTGCTTAGCCGTGAATTTAGGCATAGAGAGTTGCAGGCACACGTCCTGCAACTCTTCCAATGTCATACCTAACAGGGGTGATTGGGTCATTTTAACAACGAATGAAACGAATTGAACGAATTTGTATTTCCACTAAGGCTAATGAGTGAATGCCGCAAGCGGCAACGAATAAAAACGAATGGCATTCGATTCATTCGTCGCACCAACGGTGCATTCTGGATGAAAATTCGCTAAATTCGTTCAATTCGTTGTTGGAAAACTACATGTTACCAAGCGAAAAGTGGATAAGCCTTCATGGTCTCGTTCACTTCGCCGCGCACCTTAGCGATGACCTGTTCGTTCTCGGGGTCGTTGAGCACTTCCTCAATCCAGGCGGCAATCTGCACCATGAGGTCCTCCTTGGCGCCACGGGTCGTGATGGCCGGTGTGCCCAGACGGAAGCCGGAAGTCTGGAAGGCCGAGCGAGTGTCGAACGGCACCATGTTCTTGTTGATGGTGATGTCGGCAGCCACCAGCGCATTCTCAGCCACCTTACCCGTCAGGTCGGGATACTTCGTGCGGAGGTCAACCAGCATGGAGTGGTTGTCTGTGCCGCCGCTCACGATGGCGAAACCGCGCTTGGTCAGTTCGTCGGCCAGCACGGCTGCGTTCTTCTGCACCTGCTTCTGATACTCCTTGAACTCAGGCTTCAGCGCCTCGCCAAAAGCCACGGCTTTGGCAGCGATGACATGCTCCAGCGGGCCGCCCTGCTGTCCAGGGAAGACGGCCGAGTTGATGAGTTGCGACATCTTCTTCACCACGCCCTTCGGTGTCGTGTAGCCCCAGGGGTTGTCGAAGTCCTTGCCCAAGAGGATGAGGCCGCCACGCGGACCGCGCAGGGTCTTGTGGGTGGTGGTGGTCACGATGTGAGCATATTTCACGGGGTTCTCCAGCAGGCCGGCAGCGATGAGGCCAGCAGGGTGGGCCATGTCAATCATCAGCAGTGCGCCCACCTCGTCGGCAATCTGGCGCATGCGGGCATAGTCCCATTCGCGGCTGTAGGCAGAGCCGCCACCGATGATGAGTTTCGGCTTGTGTTCCTTGGCCAGGGCCTCCATCTCGTCGTAATCCACACGGCCAGTCTCCTTGTTCAGGTTGTAGCCCACAGGCTTGTAGAGGATGCCCGAAGTGTTGACAAGAGACCCATGCGAGAGGTGACCGCCGTGGTCGAGGTTCAGGCCCATGAACACGTCGCCAGGCTTCAGCACGGCCAGCAGCACGGCAGCGTTGGCCTGTGCGCCAGAGTGGGGCTGCACGTTGGCAAATTCGGCGCCGAAGAGTTGGCAAGCGCGGTCGATGGCCAACTGCTCAATCTCGTCCACCACCTGGCAACCGCCATAGTAGCGATGGCCGGGATAGCCCTCGGCATACTTGTTGGTGCAGTAACTGCCCATGGCTTCCATCACCTGGTCGCTCACGAAGTTCTCCGATGCAATCAGTTCGATGCCCTTCAACTGGCGCTGATGCTCCTTCTCGATGAGAGAGAAAATTACGTTGTCTCTTTCCATGTCTTAATATAATATGTGTGTTGATGAGTTTTGTTTCTACCTTAAAAAACGATGCAAAGATACGGATAATTTCAGAATTGGCAAAAGATTTGGAAAGATTAACGTGACACGGGCTTGGAATTATGGATTTTCTTCCCTCACTTCTCAAGGTGAAAACATCATCACATGGGATGGGTGTCCACCAGCTCAAATGATGAGCATGAATATCCACTGCTGTCCGAGCACGAATATCCACCGCCATCGAGCACGAATATCCTCCGATTCCACACACGAATATCCTCCGAGCGAAGAGCGGAGTTGTAGCACTCTGTACACCTACAGTGTAGCAGTTACTACACCGACGTTGTAGCAACTGCTACACAGGCGTTGTAGCAACTGCTACACAAGGGTGTGTAGCGATGTGGATATTCTTGGCGGCGTGTGATGGATGTCCGTGTCGGGAAAGCGAGGACGTTTGTGTAAATGATGGACGAATTGCTTGGTGAATTGGAAAGATTTCTGTACCTTTGCAGTAAAAAGAAAACCGAGGAGAATATGGATACTTCAAATTTGAACATCGAGAAATTGCAGACGAAGGTGGCGCAGTGCATGCGGGTTGATTGTCCGTCGGCAAAGGTGTGTCTTCGGCAGATTGTGCGCCGAGGGTGTGACAAGACATTAGAGATGGTGCAGATGGTGAATCCTGATGCCATAGTGATGGAAGGCGACAAATGCCAGTTTTTCAGAAGCACGGAGCTGACCGTCTATGGCGTGGGCTTCCGCTATTATCTGGACATGTTGAGCTACACGGAGGCACAGGCCGCCCGTGTCGTCCTGCGTGCTTATTTCCGCAACAGCGCCCAACTGTCGCGTTACCGCACAGGACGGTTCCGCATCTCGCCCGAGATGAAAGCGACCATTGATTATCACCTCAAGGCCAACGGCGTGTCCGTCCCCCTCGAATGCGATGCCTACGAGGTGGACTTATAAAGAGGTAAACTTATAAGAAGAGATTCTTCTTTTATTTTGTGTTGTGTTGAGTTATTCGTAACTTTGCGATTGAAAACAAAAAGTCATGAAGCAGGACGAAAAATTGTTGAGGCTACTTGAAGAGCATCATTCTTTGGGCATCGCCGAGCAGATAGACTACCAGAAGTTCTATCTCTATTCGCTTATTACCCATTCCACAGCCATTGAAGGCAGTACCGTGACGGAGGTAGAGAATCAACTCCTGTTTGATGAGGGCATCACAGCCAAGGGACGCACCCTGCAAGAACAGATGATGAATCTCGACTTGAAAGCAGCCTATGAACAGTCCATGCAGCTGGCTCGTTTGCATGCAGACTTCTCCGTAGAGATGCTGAAAAGCCTGTCTGCCCTGGTGATGAAGAATACAGGTGCCATGTACAATACTGCACAAGGCTCTTTTGACGCTTCGAAAGGTGACCTCCGGTTGGTCGGGGTGACAGCAGGCACAGGTGGGCGTTCTTATATGAACTATCAGAAAGTTCCTGGCAAGTTGGCAGAGTTTTGCGAACAGCTCAATCGGAATCGCCATCAGCTGATGGGCTCTGAAGACATGATAGCCAAATACCTGTTGAGTTTCGATGCACACTACCAGTTGGTGACCATTCATCCGTGGGTAGATGGCAATGGGCGCATGTCTCGCCTCGTGATGAATCAATTGCAATATGAATTTGGGCTTGTGCCCGTGAAAATCATCAAAGAAGACAAGGCAGAATATATCCAAGCCCTGATAGACTCAAGGGAACAGGAATCGCTTGCCCCCTTCCGTGCATTTATGCTGGAAGAGCACACCCGAAACATCAGTAAGGAGATAGAGGAATACAAGAAAACGCAAGAGGACACCGACGATAAATTGACGAGCACCGACGATAAACCGACGATAATTTTAGCGTATCTCAAGGAGAAAGGACAATGTAAGACCTCAGAACTGTCGGAATTGCTTGGACTCAAGCCCACTCAAACCAAAGCTTATCTGTATAAACTGTTGCAAGAAGGGAAGATAGTGGCACATGGAGCCAATAAAAACAGAACGTATTCTTTGGCATAAGTGATTATGAACCCCAAACACATGTTTTTTTAGAATTATAAGTAAAATGGAATTAACAACAGAGGTTTACCATAGAACAGAAAACTTCATTGCTGAGATGCCTAAAAAGCAAAGAAAAGAATATGGGCAATTTTTCACTGCTCCATCAACTGCGGACTTTATGGCATCATTAGCAAGTATCGATTTTAATAAGCATAAACTGTATATACTTGATGCGGGTGCGGGTTCAGGTGTATTATCTGCTGCTATTATAGCCCATTTGAGAGAGCACGGTTTCACAGGTGAGATAGAGTTAGTTTGTTATGAAACCGATTCGAAAGTGTTACCTTTACTTGAAAACAATCTTGGTCTAATAAATGATTCTTATAATATTACATATTCAATAAGAACAGAAAATTATATCCTATCTCAAGTCTTTGGTTCATCAGATACTGCTCACTTATATGATTTCATAATAGGTAATCCGCCATATAAGAAAATCGCCAAAGAAGCAGAAGAAGCACTTGCAATACCTGATGTTTGTTATGGCGCTCCCAATTTGTATTTTCTATTTTGGGCCATGGCCATCCATAACCTAAAACCAGGATGTGAAATTGTCTATATTATTCCACGTTCTTGGACTTCTGGAGCATATTTCGCAAAATTCAGAGAATATCTTTTTTCTAACTGTGTAATAACTCACCTTCATCTGTTTGCAAGTAGAGATAAGGTCTTTGATGGTGAAAGTGTTCTGCAGGAAACTATTATTGTTAAGGTGAGAAAGGTAACAGAACAACCTCTGGTTGTGAATATAACATCGTCTTCAACATCTGATTTTTCAGACGTTAGAAAGTTTGAGGCTCCTTACAATGTAATTGTTTCTAATCGAAAGTATGTATTTCTGGTTACAGACGAAAAAGAGGCAATAGCTTTAAATAGATTGTCACATCTTAATGGAACTCTTCCATCCATTGCACTCCCCATGAAAACAGGTGTAATAGTGGATTTTAGAAATAAAGAAGTTCTTCGTGATAAACCATCTGAAAAAACATTCCCATTATTTTACTCTCAACATATTAGAAATGGTAGAGTGAAATGGCCTGTAGGTAAGGAAGGTGAAAACATATGTACGGATAAACAAGGTTTCCTTCAGACGAACACAAACTACTTGTTGGTCAAAAGATTCACAGCTAAAGAGGAAAAGAGACGTCTTCAATGTGGTATATACTTGCAATCTGATCATCCTGAATATGCTTATATTAGTACTCAGAATAAAGTGAATTTTATAAAATGTGAAACTCCAGAACTTGTATATGGTCTCTTTGTTTTAATGAACTCTACAATTTATGATACATATTATAGAGTATTGAATGGCTCAACTCAGGTTAATTCGACAGAAATAAACAATATGCCTGTTCCTGATATTGACACCATCGCGGCAATGGGGAGACAGTTGATGGGACATGAATTAACAGAACAAAACTGTAATACTATTATAGAACAATGGATAAGATAGAAATAGCAAAAGACCTATTGGAAAGAATAGGTATGCCTATTGCTCAGCAATCGACACTATGCTGTTTGACATTACTGGCAATGGCAAACATAAAAAAAGAAGATGAATTCCAATATGCGACTAATAATTGGATTCGTATTCATGATGTCATAACATTTATTGATAAGGAGTATGGCATTAAATACGCAGAGAATAGCCGAGAAACATTCCGCAAACAGGCAATGCATCATTTCCGTACTGCTGCAATTATCGAAGACAATGGTAAAGCGACCAACAGCCCTAATTATAGGTATAGACTCACAGGAGAATTTTTAAGGGTGATTCAGTCTGTTACCGAGCCTGATGGAACACGTGTTTGCGAAGACGATGATTTTGAAATACAGTGTTTCATCAATCGTCATCAAACTTTAAAGGAAATCTATGCATCAAAAAAGCAGATGCAAAAAATGCCTGTTAGAATTAACAACGAAAACTTTACATTTTCTCCAGGGAAACACAATCAATTGCAGAAAGCTATCATAGAAGAGTTCGCGCCACGTTTCGCTCCCAACTCGGAATGCTTATATGTTGGTGATACTATTGAGAAAGATCTTGTAAAAAACGTTGAAAAACTTAAAAAATTAGGTTTTGAAATAACACTCCATGACAAGATGCCAGATGTCGTTCTCTATCGAGAAGATAAGGATTGGATTTATTTTATAGAGTCGGTTACCTCTGTCAGTCCAATGGATCCAAAGAGAATAGTTGAAATAGGACTGATGACAGGAAATGTCACTGCTGGTATGATTTACGTTACAGCATTTCTTGATTTTAAGACATTCAAACAGTTCTCGGAACAGCTAGCATGGGAGACTGAAGTATGGATAGCAGATATGCCAGAGCATATGATACATTTGAATGGAGACAAGTTTCTTGGTCCAAGGTGAATCATACAAAGAGTATCTTTGTGTCATTTATTAACTTCAAGATGTTTGTGCCCAATCGAGATGATGAATTATAATGAATCGTTTAATCTCGCAAATAAAAGAGGTATATGAACAGAATAGTACTCATAGGTAATGGTTTTGATTTAGCTCATGGACTCAAAACAAGATATGAAGATTTCATAAATTGGTATTGGGATCAAAGGCTACATGATATTGTGTTAGAACACAACGCTGTATCTGCAGATGTACTATGTAGTATGAAAATACTACCCCAAAGTGGTTGTGAGAATTGGTATTTATTGTCTTATCACAATTCCTTCTTTAAAGATTTACTTAAGAACGAATGGAAATTATCTGGTCAAGAGTTTATAAAAGAACTCAAAAGTCAGCCAGATTGTTTTGAAATAACGTATTCCCCATTCCTCGAAAATATCTGTCAAAATATAGAAACGAAAAAATGGGTTGATATTGAGAACGAATACTATGAGTTATTGAAGAAATATGCCTTGGAAGAACATTCTGTTAACAAGGTAAATGAACTGAATAGCCAACTCCATTTCTTACAAGACAAACTTGTTGAATATCTGTGTGAGATGGATATAAGGAAAGAGCAGGTTAAGCCAGGAATTCGACAAAAAATATATGAACCATTGAAGCCCTCTGATATCTCTGTTGCTGGGAGAAATGCGCTAATCGAACATGTGAAAGATGGATTGAAGCTAGACGATAGAACTTGGGATTGGAAATTGCAACTATATGGGAGATGTTACACATACGGTTATGTGGATAGTTACAGGAAGAAACATTCGGAGGATGAGAAAATAGATTGGGACTACGTTCCAAAGGAATTGCTGCTGCCTAATCAAATTATGTTGCTGGATTTCAACTATACACGAACAGCACAATTATATTGCAAGGATTCTTCGTTATTTACCATCAACCATATTCATGGCAACGTGGAGCAACCTGAAAGCGTGATATTCGGTTATGGCGATGAGTTGGATGAGGACTATAAAAAGATTTCCAACAAAAACGAAAACAACTTACTCGCGAACATTAAATCTATAAAATATATGGAAGCAGAGAACTACCGCCAGATGCTTTCGTTCATAGAAACGGAACCGTACCAAATGCTCATCATGGGGCACTCGTGCGGAAACTCGGATAGGACTTTGCTAAATACACTTTTCGAGCATAAGAATTGTGTGTCGATAAAGCCTTATTTCTATAAAAGAGATGAAGAAACAGACAATTACCTTGAACTTGTCCAGAACATTAGTCGCAACTTTAAGGACATGAAACTGATGAGGGATAGGGTCGTAAACAAGACATTCTGCGATAAGTTGTAACAAGAATATGATAATTCAGATAATGGTTTGAAGATAAATGATTAACTTTGCAAAAAAGAATGAACATGAACGAATATAACTACATAGAAGAGGAACAAGGTAACATGGTGGCATGTGAACCTTCATCATGGGGAGGACAATGGACTGAAGAGAAGTTGGATGCATTTGAAAAGTACGTCAATGCGTATCTAACAATCATGAACTCTCATAGAGAGAAATATCATTGGAAACTGATTTATTTTGATGGTTTTGCAGGGAGTGGTTCTCGAAATGAGGTGAAAAAAGAGCCGAACTCTGAACTTTTACAAGATTTGTTCAAGGATTGTAGTATTGAAGAAAAGGAACTAGACACCTACAAGGGTGCAGCAGAGAGGGTGTTAAGTATTGCTCAGCAGGGATTCGATTTCTATTATTTTGTGGATATTGATACCGACAGGCGTTATTGTTAACAGGCTTTTAGATAGAAAAGGAGAACTTACTCATATGGACAAATTGACATCCTTTTTCGGTAAAGACGAAAGTTTCCTGAAGGATTATTTCTATAAAAAGAAGACTGTTGATACTCTGTTTGGTGAGAAGGAGATAATAGAGAAAGTGAAGAAACCTATTGAGAAAATTGCGGAATTGTATATTGAACAGTTGAAAACAATATTCAAGTATGTGACAGAGAAGCCCCTTGTTTTGTACAATGGCAGGAAAACGCCTATCTTTCATTTCGCCTGTGCTTCGAACAATTCTACCGCAATCAAAATAGCAAGTCAAATCATCAATAAAAAGCAATCGAAATGAGAACAACAAAAATAGAATGGACGGACAAGACTTGGAATCCGATTACAGGGTGTACCAAGAAATCAACAGGCTGTGCTCACTGTTATGCGGAGGTGATGGCGAGACGATTGAAGGCGATGGGTTTGGAAAAGTATCGCAATGGATTTGGCTTGACTTTGCATGAAGATGATTTGGAGGAGCCTATGCAATGGCGGAAGCCACATAATATCTTTGTCTGTTCGATGAGTGACATTTTCCACGAAGATGTGCCTTTTGATTTTGTGGATAAAATCATGCATACTATCGTGAGAACTCCACAGCATCGGTATCAGATTTTGACGAAAAGAGCAGAGCGGATGGAAGAGTATTTCAGGACACGACTTATACCGCGAAATGTATGGCTGGGAGTGACTGTTGAGTGCAAGTCTTCCAAAGACAGAATTGACCATTTGAGAAAATTGGATGCAACGGTAAAATTCTTGTCATGTGAACCATTGATTGAAGATTTGGGAGAGATGAATCTGGAGGGTGTTGACTGGATTATTGTGGGTGGTGAGAGTGGGCCAAAGGCAAGACCGATGCAACCAGAATGGGTCATCAACATCAAGCGACAAGTGGAACAACAAGGTGCAGCATTCTTTTTTAAGCAATGGGGCACATGGGGAAGTGATGGCATTAAGCGCAACAAACATGCCAATGGGAAGTTGCTGTTTGGAGAGGTTATACAACAAATGCCGGGAAGAAAAGTCGTGTAGGGAATGATTAACTTTGCAAACGAGATATAACATAAGAGTATAAATATGCAACCATTAGCAGAGAGACTGCGTCCGCAGACACTGGACGACTACATAGGACAGAAGCACCTTGTGGGAGAGGGGGCGGTGATTCGCCGCATGATTGAGCAGAAACGCATCGCCTCGTTCATCCTGTGGGGACCGCCGGGAGTGGGGAAGACCACGCTGGCGGGTATCATTGCCAAGACGCTCGACGTGCCGTTCTTCACGCTGAGCGCGGTCACGTCGGGCGTGAAAGATGTGCGAGAGGTCATCGAGAAGGCCAAGGCATCCTCCTTCTTCGGCAACGTGAGGGGAGGCGTGTCGCCCATCCTCTTCATCGACGAAATCCACCGTTTCTCCAAGTCGCAGCAAGACAGCCTGCTGGGAGCGGTGGAGCAGGGCACGGTGACGCTGATTGGCGCCACCACCGAAAACCCCTCGTTTGAGGTGATTCGTCCACTCCTCAGCCGCTGCCAGGTCTATGTGCTGAAGAGCCTCGAGAAGGACGACCTGCTCGGCCTGCTCGACCACGCGCTGAAGACGGATGCCTTCCTGAAAGAACGCACCATCGACGTGCAGGAGACGACCGCCATGATGCGCTATAGCGGCGGCGATGCCCGAAAGTTCCTGAACATCTTGGAACTGGTCACTGAAACATCTTCTGTCATCAACGATAAAATCGTGACAGAGACGCTGCAACAGAATCCGCTGGCATACGACAAGGACGGAGAGATGCACTACGACATCATTTCGGCCTTCATCAAAAGCATCCGTGGCAGCGACCCCGATGCCGCCATCTACTACTTGGCGCGCATGATTGAGGGTGGCGAAGACCCCATCTTCATCGCCCGCCGGCTCGTCATTTCGGCCAGCGAAGACATCGGCCTGGCCAATCCCAACGCCTTGTTGCTGGCCAATGCGGCTTTCGACACCGTGTCGAAAATCGGCATGCCCGAAGGGCGCATCCCGCTGGCCGAAGCGACCGTCTATCTGGCCACCTCGCCCAAGAGCAACTCGGCCTACGAGGCCATCGGCTCGGCCCTGCAGTATGTGAAAGAAACTGGCAATCTGCCCGTTCCGCTCCATCTGCGCAACGCTCCCACCAAACTTATGTCTCAACTCGGCTACGGCAAGGACTACAAGTATGCCCACGACTATGAAGGCCATTTTGTCGAGCAGCAGTTCCTGCCCGACGGAGCCACCGAGGCCCGCTTCTGGCATGCACAACCCAATGCAGCCGAGAGCAAACTGAACGAACGCATGAAACAGTTGTGGGGAGAGCGATTTGAGAATTAACCCCATCGCCCCATGCCCTTTCGTCCGGAAAGGGCATTTTTTTTAACGCGAGTTCGGTGTAAGAATTACGCCTTCGGTGGACGAAGAAAACTTTTCTTACACTGAACTCACGTTTTTTTAATCTCCTTTTCACATTTTTTTTAGATTTTTCTTGCTCATGTTTTCCAAAAGTTCTACCTTTGCCGCCGAATCTTCATCAGACGTATGCTTTCGGGCATGTGGAAGGTGGGGAGCCAACCCCCTAAAAAGGGATGGCAGACATATTTAGGAAGCGCGTACGCTTTGTTCCCGTCAGAGAAACTGGACACTTCTCAATGATTTAGGGATCATTACCCGGAGTACCGAACCGAGTAACAAAGGAAAGAAGTATTACGCTCTCCTTCGATTGTATTATGTGACTTAATCAGCCCTTGTGCTGTACACCTAATACGTCGAAGGTGTGAGCCATAATTCTAATCTTTTTGTTACAGGTTCGTCCAGTACCTTCTGACGGAGAAGAGGCACAATCAGGCTCACACCTTTCTTTTTATGCCTTTCTCAGTCAACAGTTTAGTTAATGTTTTCGTTCCTCTGAGCCTGAAGGAGCATCTTTTCAATTAACTAAAAATCATGGACAAGAAAATGAAAAAGGTTTACCTGCAGCCATCTGTGGAAGTCTTCAAGATGGTTGCAGAATGCCCACTGATGGCCAGCGGCAGCGGCCCAGGCGACATCATCAACGATGACGACGACACCCCCGGTGGCAATGGTGGCAGCGGCACGGGCGACATCATCAACGATGACGAAGCCAACAGCAGGCTCATCATCGGAGGTGGCTACAGCAGAAGCCTCTGGTAAAGAACAATCACAACTCACATCTATTTTTTTAACCCCTTAAAAACAAGCAAGAAGATTATGAAAAGGAATTATCTTTGGGCTTCGTTGTTGGGCATGGCCGCACTGTTGACTGGCTGCTCCAACGAAGAGGAACTCGCATCACAGGCTCCCTCCATGACCTACAAGGCTACAGTCATCGCTTCGAAAGGAAACATCGAAGGTCTTGAATCGCTGGATCAAGACACACGTGCCATCTTCGTGGGTGGCAACACCAACCGCTTTGCCACTCTCTGGGACAAAGGCGACGTGGTGAAAGTATATAAGAATGGGGCAGAAGTCGGCACCCTCTCGCTCAACGATGCTGCCAACGAGCAGTATCAAGGCACGAAAGATGCCTACCTGAGCGGCACGCTGACTGGCTCCTTCGCCGCTGGCGACGAGGTGGAACTCTACCTGCCCTCGAAGGAACGCTCCTATACAGGACAGACAGGCAGCATCAACAGCCTCTCTGCCAACTACACTTTCCAGACCACCAAGGTCAAGGTGGCAGAGGTGTCGGGCAGCACCATCACTTTGGAGAAGGCCAACATGACGCACCGTCAGGCTTATCTCAAACTCCGTGTGAGGGACGAGAACGACAAGTTGCTCCATCCGAGTCTGGTGACCATCTCCGCCATCACCGACGATGGCAACGCCAATCGCATCGTCACCTCGGTGGCTGCTGACGGAACCGTCAATGAGTACGGCGACATCGTCATCACCCCAGCCATCGACTACGGGGAATATCCTTCCGAACTCTATGTGGCCATTCTGAACGAGGGCTACAACGAGAGCAAGCACACCCACAACGCGGTGGCCTACCGCATCACCGCCATCGTTGATGGAGTGCCATACGTCAGCGACAAGTGGGAGAGAAGTCCTGCCATCGGTAGTCTGACCGCTGCCACCCGTAAGGTGCATGTTGCCTCTCCCGAAGTCCGCATCGCACCAGTCATGAAACTTCTGCAAGGCAAGACGGTTACTCGCAAACCGACCGTGATGACTGGAGATATTGATGCAACCGACAGATACACATTTACTTATTCGTCAAGCGATGCCAGCGTGGCCTATGTCAATCCCAACACAGGCGAAGTGAGAGGCATCAATCCCGGCACAGCCACCATCACCGCCACAAGCACGGCTCCCAACACTACGACCACAGCCTCTTACACCGTGACTGTAAACGCTCCCGTTGTTCCTGAAGAGAATGTGAACTATGTGGACCTCGGCCTGCCTAGTGGAACACTTTGGGCAACGATGAATGTGGGTGCGGAAAGTGAAACGGAGATTGGTACTTACTTTGCTTGGGGAGAGACGGTTGGTTACATCGATGAAAACAACTATGACAAGTACGTATTTACTTGGGGTACTAACAAATGGAGAGAAGCGGAGAATTCCACCAAATACAACGGTACAGACGGAAAGACAGTCCTTGACCCAGAGGATGACGCTGCTACTCAAAATTGGGGAAACGACTGGCGTATGCCTACGAAGGACGAGTTATACGAACTTAAACAAGCCGTAAATAATACAGCAAAGTATAGTTTGGAAGAAGTGAATAACTATCAAGGAAGTGGTTGCAATGGCAAACTTTTAACAAATAAGGAAACTGGTGTTTCTTTGTTTTTGCCATTTAGTGGATTCAGATATAACAAGTCACAATATGATTGCACTTATCTTCCATCTAGAACTTTAGCAGATGAGAATCTGGAATATGTTTTACAGTATTATGCTGGTTCTTATTCTTTATTTACTGATAAACGATCGCGTGAGAATGGCTTTATTGTCCGTCCCATTGTCAAGTCTTCCAACTAAAATATAATAAATCAACTCCCCCGCCGCACATCATAACGGCAGGGGAGATTCCTCCCCACCATCGCTCTTTAACTTACTGACACATAGAACACCGCAAGGGAAACTCCGCCAAGGGAAACTTTTGCGGAAGTTTGTTTGGTGGTAAAGAAAAGTTGTGCTATCTTTGCAACCGAAACGTAAAACGCTAAAAAAGGAGGACATCATGGACGTGACAATGACACCCAAAAGAAAGACAACACGGGCTGAGAACATTGCCATCAACTCAAAGAAGACACCAAGGAGCAGAAGGATGAAGTATGCCAGAGAACATGCTGGCGAACTGATTGTTGTTGACCCAGAACTTAGAGCGCAACTGAGATCATGCGAACCCTTATAGACACTTGCGTCGTCATCGATTGGATGATGAATGACGAAGCACTTGAGGATGGGGTCTGGGAAATCATTGATGACCCAGAAAACCGCATCTACATCAGTGCAGAGACCGTGCGCGAACTGGTGGTGAACTTCAACAGCAAGAAACTGCTGAACAAACGTTGGAAAACGGCTAAGGACATGTTGTGCACCATCGAGGATGAATATGGACTTGAGGTGCTACCAGTGACTCGCAATGTTGTGGCCACTTACACCAGCCTGCAACTGAACGAGGCGATGGAGCATTACGCCCCCTCTGACCACATCATCATCTCGCATGCCATCACTGAGCGCATGACGCTCATTTCCAGCGACACGAAGTTTCCATTCTACAGGAATCAGGGACTTGAACTAATAGAATATTAAGCCTTTTCTGTTGAGGCTAACTCTCTTCTTGAATACTCCCCCCTTGCGGCACCCCGACTGAACGAACTCAGCCGGGGTGTCTTGTGTCAGATAAAACCTAACGAGCCTATGTCCGCATAGGCGGCACTCTGTATCTCTCCCGTCACACAAACAGACGGCGGTGGGGAAGATGAAACATACAACAAGAAAATTAGTTCTTTGACTTACTGACACATAGAACACCGCAAGGGAAACTCCGCCAAGGAAAACTTTTACGGAAGTTTGTTTGGTGGTAAAGAAAAGTTGTGCTATCTTTGCATCCAGAAATGTAAAAACTAAAAAAGGAAGTATTATGGAAGCAACAACCGCAACACCTCAAAAAAGAATTTCAAGAACAGTACAGTGGGCAAGAACCCACAAGTGGAGTATAGAAATTCTGGATCCAGAATTGCAAGCACAATGCAAAAGTTATAAGGACGGCAAGAAAATCATTAGGCCATGAGACTGATGCTTGACACCTGCGTGGTCATCGACTTGCTGACCGATGTTGACAGCATCAGTTGTGGTGCGCTCGACATTCTGGAAGACCGTGGTAACCAGATTTTCGCCAGTTGTGAGACCATGCGTGAACTCATTGTGCATTTCAATCGAAAGAAACTGTTGAGCAAACGATGGAAAACAGCGGAGGATGTGTTAAAGGCCGTAGAACAGGATCTGAATATCGAGTTCTTGCCTCTTCGTCGTGATGTGGGTTACACCTACAGCCGTCTGCAACTGAACGAGGCGATGGAGCACTACGACCCCAGCGACCACATCATCATCTCACATGCCATCACCGAGCGCATGACGCTCATTTCCAGCGACACGAAGTTTCCATTCTACAGGAATCAGGGACTTGAACTAATTGAGTATTAAGCCTTTTCTGTTTAGGCCAACTCACTTCTTGAATACTCCCCCTTGCGGCACCCCGACTGAACGAACTCAGTCGGGGTGTCTTGTGTCAGATAAAACCTAATATGTTTATGTTCAGAGAAATGACGAACTACCTCCTGACGGGAGGACACCCCTACAAGCGTTCGACACGGCGCAGGGTCTATGAGGAGATTGCCGAACGGCTGGACGAGTCGCCGGACAAGGTCTATCGAATCGCCCACAACCCGGGTTTCGCCACCATCTTCGACGGAGCCATCGTGTCGGAACTCATGGAGAGGAACATCCTCGTGAGGAAATAGGCCGCTCCCAGGCGTGGGAGGACCTCGTTGCCGCCGAGGCATCACCGGCTAAAATGTTCCTTATGTAAAAACGGCCTCGG
The DNA here is from genome assembly GCA_002393555.1 of Prevotellaceae bacterium UBA4359. Classification (GTDB taxonomy): domain Bacteria; phylum Bacteroidota; class Bacteroidia; order Bacteroidales; family Bacteroidaceae; genus Minthosoma. Next base: position 2,817 of record DGSP01000018.1, on the reverse strand, counting down.
CGGAAGAAGAGGGAGGCTGGAGAAGGGCCGTCTGGCACTCGCCTGTGGCGGTCCGCTTCACACTCCCGACTCATTTCTTATCATTAGTAATTTTAGTTAATAAGTGGCCCGGCGGTGCGCGTGAGCGTATCGTCGGGTAGTTTTTTTGAGGTATTTAGTTGCGAAAAAATGAAGTTGAAGTTTAACCGATGTTAATGGCTTGGAGGAATTTGTTAAACAAAATCAATGAAGCGAGAAAATGGGAGGGAAATGTTTTGTGGTTACAGCAATTTGTCGTTATTTTGCGTTCGATTTTTGAAAGTAAGATTAAAAATTTAAGTTTCGGTTGTTTGATTTA
>DGSP01000018.1:0-2347 GCA_002393555.1 Prevotellaceae bacterium UBA4359 | reverse complement strand
TTGTAAGACCTCAAAACCTAACAAGTTTTTTTTCTTGTATTTTTTTATTTTTTTCTTGTTTTTCTAAAGCCCGCAAAGCGGTAAAAGAACTTCCGAAAGTTAAAAACAAAACGTGAAGTAAAATCACTCATAAATAACAAACAAACTATGAAACAGACAACGAAAAGATTTTATGGCACACTGGCTTGTGTGGCCTTTTTTTCAGGATTGACAGGCGCTTTCGCCTATTCTCTCTCTCAGAAGTCCGTGTCGAAGGTGTTCAACTCCTCTTCTCCTGCATCCGTCGAGATGGCATCGGGAGAGAAAGGTGGCTTCATGCAACTGTCCAATGCTGCGCTGCCTGCTGCACAGCCTGTTGACTTGACCGAGGCTGCCGAGAAGGCTTGCAACGCTGTAGTATATATTAAGGTGGTGCAGAAAGGGAAGACGCAGACCATTGAGTATCGCGATCCGTTTGAGGATTTCTTTGGCGACTTCTTCGGTCGGGGCGGCGGCACACAGCGTAGGCAGGTGGAGACACCGAAGCGTGAGGCAGCCGGTTCGGGTGTGATTATTTCGGAAGATGGTTACATCGTGACGAACAATCATGTGGTGGAAAATGCCGATGAAATCACCATCACGCTGAACGACAACCGTGAGTTTTCGGCTCGTGTCATCGGTCTCGACGCCGACACTGACCTGGCACTGCTGAAGATTGAGGCCACGGGACTGCCCACCATCGTGATAGGCGACTCTGACCAACTGAAAGTGGGCGAATGGGTGCTGGCTGTGGGCAATCCCTTCAACCTGACCTCAACGGTGACTGCTGGCATCGTGTCGGCCAAAGCACGTAATCTGGGTGCGCACAAAAACGGCATCGAGTCGTTCATCCAGACGGATGCGGCCATCAATGCGGGCAATTCGGGCGGTGCGCTGGTCAACACGCGCGGTGAACTCGTCGGCATCAATGCCATGCTCTATTCGCAGACGGGTTCCTTCACAGGCTACGGCTTTGCCATCCCGACTACTATCATGAAGAAAGTGGTGACTGACTTGCAGGCATACGGAACCGTGCAGCGCGCCATGGTGGGCATCAGTGGTATGACCTTGCGCGACTATATTGATGCCCAGAAGTCGAAAGACGAGAATTTCAAGGCAGACTTTGGTACAGTGGATGGTGTCTATGTGGCTGAAGTGTCGGAAGATGGTGCAGCCGAAGAGGCTGGCATCAAGAGCGGTGACGTGATTGTGTCAGTGGATGGCAAGAAGGTGACGAAGATGTCGGAACTGCAAGAGGCCACCACGAAGTATCGCCCAGGCGACAAGGCTCAGATTGGCTACATCCGCGACAAGAAGGAGAGGACGGCCACCATCACGTTCCGCAATGCAAAGGGCAGCACCACGGTCATCAAGACCCAGAAGGTGGATGCGCTGGGTGCCGACTTCAAGGAACTGAGCGAGAGCCTGAAGAAGACGCTGAACCTCTCATACGGTGTGCAGGTGACAAATCTGAAGAACGGCTATCTGAAGAGTGCCGGTGTGCCAGAAGGGTTCATCATCTTGAAGGCCAACAACCAGAACATCAAGTCGGCTGCCGACATGGAGTCGGTGTTCCGTTCTGCCCAGTCGAGCGATGAACAGACCCTCTGGATTTGGGGTAAGACTCCTGCAGGAAGGGCGATGTCATTTGCGGTCTATCTGGGTGAATAGCCCGGCAGAATGTTAAAAAACAAGGGATTTGAAGAAAAAAACTTCAAATCCCTTGTTTTTGTTATCAGAAAGCACTACCTTTGCTAACAGAAAACAACGAAGGCGGTCAACTTCGAGCGAGAAGAGCCCTCAGCAAGGGAGGCATCGCCAGACTTGAACATACAAAAGCCGGGGTACAGGATCGATCGGGATACTCATCAAATTATATACTGAAACCGAGATGATTTTGCCGTCTGATGGCGGGCCACAAACCAGAAGTCGCCATGTCTTTGAATATGGGGTTTCGGCCTCTGGAAACCTTTGAGTCGGTGGATTACAAAGGACGGTAAATACTCAAATCTTATTACGTCGGAGTTTCATCACATCTCCTCCCGGCTTTTCCATAAAGGGTGAACCTAACCAAAGCAAGGTGTTAGGCTCACCCTTTGCAAGGAAAGTTGCCGGAGTGGTCGAACGGGCCGCACTCGAAATGCGGTGAACGGGTAACTGTTCCGGGGGTTCGAATCCCTCACTTTCCGCGAAGAGGGTTCAATGGGTCATCTCATTGGACTCTTTTTTGTTGTGTATCACACATAAACCCGAATCGGTCATTAGGCCACTTCGTGGCTCTGTCGTAAAACAAAATTTGAATAATTATCATAATTTCACCCACTAATTT
>DGSP01000033.1:100003-112052 GCA_002393555.1 Prevotellaceae bacterium UBA4359 | reverse complement strand
ATTCTAATTTACCATGCGGCGAGAAGATGTATTTTCCTAATGCCGCAAGCGGCAACGAATGGAATCGAATGGCTACACTCAGCATTCGTTTTTATTCGTTGCACCCTTGGGTGCATTGTGCATTGTATAAATTCGTCATATTCGAAATATTCGTTGTTGAAAAAAGCATCCGAAACTTCAATTTCTTAACAAAAAAATGTTTTATCTGAAGATTCTGGAAATGAAAAAAATCAGCATTTTTATCATTCTTTCTTTTCTGACCTTATCTGTCTTTGCCCAGAAAGCAGAAAAGGGCAAGAAAACTGCCGATGTGTTTAAGAAGTCGGCTGTGGTGAAAGCATACCGCACTTGCATGAAAGAGAAAAACTACGCTAAGGCCAAACAGACTTTGGATGAGGCAGTTAAGAAGTATGACGAGGCAAAGGAGGATGCGCAACTGTATCACTACAAGATGGAGGCTCTGAACGAGTTGATAGGCTTGGAAAACAGGAAGATTTACCTGAAGTCAAATCCCGACACAATTGGCTATTTCAACTATATGTACGAACTCTATGTGACGGGGCTGACTTGTGACTCTCTGGAGCAGAAGGCCATTGCAAGAAAACGGGATATGGGAAAGAAGGCCGAGCCGAAACTCCGCAAGGGGGTAGGGACGACCATGCTTGCTTATCGTAAGAACATCTTGAATGCGGGAAAGTTTTATTACAAAAAGCGGAACTACAAGGATGCTTTCCGTTTTCTCAACATGTATGCACAGACAAAATCGTCAGACATTTTTGTGGATTCAAAAGGTGTTTCCATCTTGGAAGACCCTGATGATATGACAGAGGTTTCCGTGCTTGCGGCATTGAGTGCGTATGGTTCAGGTGATTATGGAGGTACTATTACTTATCTTGCAGAAAGTCTGAATGATAAGAGTTTTGAAAGTCAACTCTTGGAGATAGGCAGTAAGGCATACGGAGAGTTGGGTGACACAACCCAGATGCTGAACGTGCTTGAGAATGGTTTTCGGCTCTATCCTGATGCTGAATACTTTTTTGTCACGTTGACAAAGTTCTACAACAATCAAGGTGACTATGAGAAAGCGTTGCAGAAAGCGGAGAGAATGACAGAACTGCACCCGAACAATCGGGACTACTGGTTCATGAAAGGAACCGAACAAGCGCTCCTCGGCATGAAAGAGGAAGCACTTGCCTCGTTTGGGAAATGTGTCGAAATCAAGGCCGATGACGCAGAGGCTTTCTCATCCATCGGAAACATCTATCTGAGTGAGGCTCACGATGCTTATGCCCGTTTCAATCTGCCTCGTTCCAATCCTGCTTATACAAAGGAAAGGCAGGCCATCAATGACTTGTACAGGAAGGCTGCCAAGGCTTTTGAGCAAGCCAAAAAGTTTAGCGAAGCAAACCTTTCTCTATGGTTGTCGGGGCTTCGCGAGGCTTACTTTAAGTTGAATAAAGGACGTGAACTCCGTGCCCTGGAAAAATATAAGCAATAAGCAGTGCATGAAGTGACTATCAGATAAGTAGAATTTCCATTTTTTCTCATTTGCAAGCAAAAAATACTTGAAATATGAGAATAATTTTTGTGCATCTAAAGGATTTTATATACCTTTGCACACTTTTGAGTACTTCTGATTGATAAATAGACGACTGGGTAATGGCAAAGAGTAAAGGAACTTCGAAAAGCAAAAACGGGAAAAAATACGCGGCTGTACAAAAGGAAAAGTTGAGTGCCGGCGATTTCTTTGTAGGTTTCGGCAAAATGGAAATATTTTCCTTTTGCATAGGCCTTCTTCTTGTTTTGTGCGCTATCTTCATGCTTGTGGCCTTTGTGTCGTATCTCTTTACAGGTGAAGCAGATTACAGCCTTCTGGAAAGTCATGCCGACCCCCTCAATTGGGAGTTGCAATACAAGAATGTGTGTGGTTCGGGGGGAGCCATTGTGGCCTTTTTCTTCTTGAATGACTTGTTTGGATTGGCTTCCTTCATTATCCCTCCTTATTTGATTATTGTGGGATTCCGGCTGATGCGGGTCTTCAAGTTCACATTGGTCCGTAAGTTTATCCTGTTCACTTTCTTGATGTTGTGGACAAGCATCTTCCTTGCTGCCTTTGGCTATCTTTTTCCCTACTTTGAAGGCTCCTTCATCAAGTTAGGCGGTAATCACGGCATTCATGTGGTGAAGATTTTAACTCAGGTGGTGGGTACTCCAGGCTTATTCGCTTTCTTGGCCATTAGTGCTGTACTTTATCTCATTTATCTGAGTGCAAAGACCATCGAAGTGATTCGTAACGCTTTCAGAATGAATTTCCTAAAGAAGGTGAATCCTGACCGATGGAAACGTCTAATCAGCCGAGGAGACGATGAAGATGAGGTGGAATCTGACACAGAAAGTGATGAAGATGACAACGAAAATGAGACAAATCATAACGACGGGGCTTCTGATGAATCGGGTGATGAAGATGGAAACTACGTGACGGGAGGAGACGAAATGTCTTCAACCGTGTTGGAATTTTCCAACATCGCAGGCTCTGAACCTTCCATAGAAAACGGGAAGGCCGGAGTGGAAGAGGAAGAGGTGCAGGCTGTTGGCCACGAAGAGGCACATGATGGCAATGTAGGTGCAGAAACGCTTGTTCCCAACGTGGAAGAGAATGATTCTGCAAGTGCTGATGACGGTGCTGTTGTTCCCACCACGCTGGAGATTGAACAAAATGAAACAGAAAAAGGAAGTGGCAAGATAGAACGAGGCGGTATAGACACCCCCTACGACCCCAAACTGGCTTTGGAACATTACAAATATCCTACGTTAAATCTGCTCCGCAAGGCTGATGACCAAGGGCCTCAGATAGACATGATAGAGCAGAATGCCAACAAAGACCGCATCATTCAGGTGCTGAAACAGTTTGGTGTGGAAATCAAGAGTATCAAGGCTACCATCGGCCCCACTATCACGCTCTACGAGATTGTGCCAGCCGAAGGCACACGTATCAGCAAAATCCGCAATTTGGAGGACGACATCGCTCTGTCGCTGGCAGCAGAAGGCATCCGTATCATTGCCCCCATTCCGGGCAAAGGAACGATTGGTATAGAGGTGCCGAACAAGAAGAAGTGCATTGTCTCGATGGAGAGCGTCATCAACAGCCGTGTTTATCAGGAAAGCAAGATGGAACTCCCTTGTGCTATCGGCAAGACCATCAGTAACGAAGTCTTCATGTTCGACTTGGCCAAGGCTCCTCACCTGCTGGTGGCCGGTGCTACAGGTCAGGGTAAGTCGGTGGGGTTGAATGCCATTGTCACCTCTCTGCTCTACAAGAAGCATCCGTCGGAACTGAAAATTGTGATGGTTGACCCGAAAAAGGTGGAGTTCAGCATCTACAGCCCCATCGAGAATCACTTTTTGGCACGTCTGGAAGAAGAGGAGGATTGCATCATCACCGATGTGCAGAAAGTGGTGAAGACGCTCAACTCTCTTTGTGCCCTGATGGACAGTCGCTACGATCTGCTCAAGCGTGCCCATGCCCGTAACATCAAGGAATATAACGAGATGTTCAAGACCCGCAAACTGAATCCTGAGCATGGTCATGAGTTCATGCCCTACATCGTGGTCATTGTCGATGAGTTTGGAGACCTTATCATGACGGCAGGCAAAGAAGTCGAGTTGCCTATCTGCCGCATTGCCCAGTTGGCCCGTGCCGTGGGCATTCACATGATCATCGCCACCCAGCGTCCGCAGGCCAGCATCATTAGCGGTGCCATCAAGGCCAACTTCCCCACACGCATCGCCTTCAAAGTCAGTTCCATGATGGACTCTCGCGTCATTCTCGACCGTGCAGGAGCCAACCAACTCATCGGCAAGGGCGACATGCTCTATCTGAACGGTGCAGAGCCGGTTCGTGTGCAGTGTGCATTTGTCGATACGCCTGAGGTGAACGACATCTGCCACTACATAGCCATACAACAGTCCTTCCTCCATCCCATGTATCTGCCCGATGTGGCTGACCCTGACGGCGACAGTGGCAGCAGTATGGGGACGGTCGATAAGAACCACCTCGACCCCATGTTCCCAGAAGTGGCCAAGTTTGTGGTCAACAACCAGAGTGGCTCCACCTCGATGATTCAGCGCAACTACTCCATTGGCTACAACCGTGCCGGCAAGATTATGGATCAACTTGAGAAGATGGGTGTGGTGGGACCACAGGTGGGCAGCAAACCACGCGAGGTGCTCATCAAAGACCCGCTGACATTGGAAGGATTGTTAAATTCATTGCATAGTTGATGAATAAGCATCATATAAAATAAAACATCATGATGAAAAGGATTCTTTTAGCCATTGTGTGCCTGCTGACCTTATGCAGCGTGAATGCACAAGATGCCACCAAAGTGCTTGACAAGACGGCAACCACTCTCCGCGCTGCTGGCAACGTGAAGATAGGTTTCACTCTGGAAGCCAATGGAGCCTCTACGGTGGGGTATATCAAGTTGCAGAACCAGAAGTTTGTACTCAATGTGGGAGGCACCATCACATGGTTCGATGGCAAGACCATGTGGACCTATGTGAAGGCCAACGAAGAGGTGAACGTGACCACACCTTCGGCTGATGCTGTGGCCAAGATGAACCCGTATGCTTTCCTTTCTTTCTATAAGAAGGGCTATACGGCCAAGATGGGGAAGGGGACGGCAAAGGAACATGAAGTCATCCTGACCGGTAAGAGCGGCAGCCCTTACAAACGTGTGGTGGTGTGCATCAACAAATCGACGAAATACCCTACCAGCATCACCATGACCACCTCGAAAGATGTCACCACAAAGATACTCTGTAACTCTTTTCTGAAAGACCAGAAGTATAAGGAGGCAACCTTCCGTTTCAACGAGAAGAATTATCCAGATGTGGAAGTGATAGACCTTCGTTAGTTTAGGCAAAAGAACGAGGCAATGGACATTTCAAGGGCTTGGTTGATATATCGTTCCATCTCTCAAAACCAGCGGCTGCAAGCGCGTCGCCATCCGATGTTTGAGAAGAATATGGCCATGAAGGTGTTTGGCTATATCTTCGTTGCATTTTGGGCTGCCTATCTGGTCATGTTGGGCATCACCATTTTCTATGCGTTTGACGACACTGCCCTTGAAGCCTTCGACTGGATTGATGGCGGCATGATTTGGTTTCTCATCCTCGACTTCCTCACCCGTTTTGCCATGCAGGAAACTCCGGCCCAGAACATCAAGCAGTATAAACTCTGCGACATACCAAACAGTTTCCTGCTTCACACTTTTCTGTTCCGCATGGGGCTGCAACCCTACAATCTGTTCTGGGCATTCTTTTTCATTCCTTTCGGTTGGTTAGCCATCCCGCAATTCTATGGTGTTGTAGGCTTTGTCGGCTTCATCCTGGGCTGGTGGCTGATGTTTGTGCTGAACAGTTACTGGTATCTCTTCTGGCGCACACTTATCAACCGCAACTTTCTCTTTTTCATCGTTCCGCTGCTCATCTATGCAGCCTTTGCCTATTTCGGAATCTTCTACGATGAAGACCATCAATGGCTGTTTCAGGGAAATATTTTGCTGATGCGCGGCTTTTGTCAATGGAATGTGTTGAGTTGGCTCTTCATCGTGGTGTTCATTATACCATTATATATCATCAACTATCGTTTGCAGAAGGTGGCCATCTATGTGGAAATAGCCAAAACGGAGATGGTGAAACAAGTGAAGACCAACAACATGACCTTCCTCGACAAGTTCGGCATCATAGGCGAGTATCTGAAACTCGAACTGAAGTCGATGGTGCGCAACCTGGTGGTCCGAAAACAGTTCATCACGGGAGCCTTGTGTATGCTCATGCTGTGCGGCCTTTTTTCATTCTCCGATGTCTATGCCGACATGCCTTTCATGCGCATCTTCATCTGTGTGTATTGTTTCACCTGCCTGGGAGTGATGACTCTTACGACCGTGATGTGTGCAGAGGGCAACTATATTGATGGCTTGATGGTGAGAAAAGAGACCGTGCTCTCACTCTTGAAAGCCAAATATTACTTTCAGTGCATGGTGCTCATCGTGCCGTTCCTCTTTTCCCTCATGCCCATCATGGAAGGCAAAATCACCTGGCTCATGGCACTGGGCTGTATGTTCTTCACATCGGGTGCAGTCTTTCCGTTCATCTTCCAACTCGCAGTCTATAATGACTCAACCATACATCTGAACGAAAAACTGACCAAGGCTGGGCGTGACACGAAAGTGCAGATGATTATGTCGGGCATAGCCCTGTTTCTCCCCATGCTGCTCATGTACATCCTGGTGCAGAGTTTCAACGATGAAGTGGCAGCCATCTCCATGCTGACCATTGGTGTGATAGGCACCGTGCTTCACCCCCTGTGGCTTCGCAATATATACAACCGGTTCATGAAACGCCGATACCGAAACATGGACGGCTTCAGGAACTCCAGATAAAGCACATATACAATTTGGCAAATTGTAAATATAAAGATGAACTTAACAATCGAAAACCTAACCAAATCATTCGGAGAGAAAAAAGCACTCGACATAGAGCGTTACTCCATCCATAGCGGCGAGACCATCGGTCTGGTCGGCAACAACGGTGCCGGAAAGACAACCCTCTTTCGTATCATTCTTGACCTCCTGCATGCCGACAAAGGCTGTGTCACCATCGACGGATATGTGGATGGAAAACCTGTGTCGTGCGACACGTCGAAAAGCGAGAGTTGGAAAGCCTACACGGGTGCCTTTGTCGATGCAGGCTTCCTCATCGACTATCTCACCCCCGAAGAGTATTTCCGTTTTCTCGCAAAAATCTCCAATATTTCAGACGAAGTCCTGCACGACCGTCTCCTGCAGTTCGACTCCTTCATGAACGGCGAAGTCCTCGGACAGAAGACCCTCATCCGCAATCTTTCGATGGGCAACAAGCAGAAAGTGGGCATCATCGGTGCCATGCTCCACCATCCTCAACTCCTTCTGCTCGACGAACCTTTCAATTTCCTCGACCCCACCTCCCAACTCGCCATGAAGTATCTGCTCGAAACCTACAGCAAGGAACACAAGGCCACCATCATCGTCTCCTCCCACAACCTCACCCACACGCTCGACATCTGTTCACGTATCACTCTGCTCGAACATGGCTGCATCATCAAGGACTATGACCGCGACTATGCTTTGTTGACCTCTGAAATAGAAGAGTACTTCCGTGGGCAGCAAAGCGGAAAGATTTGAGATTGTTTTTCTTCGTTGAATCGCGGCTATATCAAGAGATTCTATATGCATGACTCCAATGCAATGAAAATCTCTCCCCAAGTTGGGGGCAATTCTGAACCGCTGATCTTTTCTGTTCCTTGAAGACTTCAAAAGTGCTCTGCCATCTATTAAGGATATTGAAAATGAACTCAGAGACAAGAAACAGAAGGAGGATGAGGTATGAGTAAATGACGAGCAACCTTGTTTTTCTGTTGTTTCTCAAAAAAAGTTGTAAAATTATTTGGAAGCGAATAATAAATTGTATATTTGCAAACGAAAAATTGAAAATAAAAAGAATGAAAGACTACATTGACAAGATAAACAACAGCAAGGATGCTACTTCTGTAGCACAAGAGCCTGCCTTGGCAATAACTGTTTGTCAGCCAAAGAAGTCTGCTGAGAAACGGTTAGAGGCATCCATGCCATGTTACTTCTCCGAAGGAGAACTGGATGAGGAAATTCGTGTGTCCATGAAGAGTGGAAATGCCACTCAACGTGAAGTTGATGCTGTATTCTGCCGATAAAATCTTTAACTCTTTCCATCTACATTGTGACAATTCATCGGACAATGATGAAGAATGGATGAGATGAAATAAAACGGAATGGAAACTAAAACGAGACAATATGATATAAAGTTTAACTTGACATAAGGAAAAGAAAGTGTTTGCTTTTACTTGATGTGTCCTGAAAATCGCCAAAAAGAGGATTTACCATCAACAGTAATAGTGAATGCTTGCACCGTTAGGTGTGGGCTTCATGGTTGTATGGTAAAAGGTGTTTGGCGATACCTCAGGATAGCAATCGGGCAAGTCTCACACCTTTCTTTTTGCTGTGTCGCAAAAAGAAGAAAAAATGAAATGCAAAATTGGCTTATTAAAATAAATATGGAATTATTCTAAAGCTCTGCCACAGATTGGCGTACCCTTATCATACTTTTGCAAAAAAAACAAAGAAATATGGACAACGAAAGTGATCTTTCTGTGAGCAGATAACTCAAAATCATTTTATTACAAATCCTTCATACTATATACTATAGAAGATAATTTGAATCATATGAAAAATTTATCATATTCGCTACGGCAAATCGCATCCTGGACCTCAAACAATTCCGATGTTTTGATTCCTGCGCTTCAGCGCGGACTTGTATGGAAACCACGTCAGGTTGAACTTCTTTGGGATTCTATCCTTAGAGGTTTTCCAATAGGTTCTTTTATGCTATCAGACATTGTAAACAATGAAGGAGCAGGAAAATACTACCTTATGGACGGACAACAGAGATACAATGCTATTAGTATAGGATTTAACACTGTTCCAGATGCAAGAGCCGTTTTATGGATAGATCTTATACCTCCTTCATCAAAAAGTTCCACACGTACATTCTGGATTAAGGCCACAACTACCCCTCACCCATGGGGGTATAAGAATGACGATGATGCGAATCGGCTGAATACAGCAGAAAAAAGAAATGCTTTGAACATGTTTAACCTAAAAGGAAACATCTATAATGACCATTTCTCATTGACAGAAACATGGCCTATAGAGGCAAATCTACCTATTCCACTATTTTGTTTATTGGAGGCTGCAGAGAAAAGTAATGATGAGAATATGTTTGTCAACGAAACACTGGCAATTTTCAATGCCACAGATTTCTCCTTCCGAAAGTCCTTCAATGAGAAATTTAAGCAATCTGATATTGCCTTGGACTATTTGCGAGCTACTTTATTCCCTGTTTTTAAGGCATTGAATGATTACACCATTACCTGTAACCATCTTCCAAAGGAGGTAATGGAGACAGAGACCACAGAAGATTCTGCAGCACAAACAACTTTGGAGGTGCTATTCACTCGTCTGAATACTGGTGGCACAGCAATTTCAAGAGATGACTTGAATTATTCTGCGATAAAAGCATACTGGCCATCCATAAAAGATGTAAACGATGCATTGGCGGAGAAATACATGAATCCCGCCAAGTTAGTGATGCTTGCATTCCGTCTTGCATTGACCTCTGATGAGGACAAAAACTTTAAAAACGAAATGACCATCAAGCAAATCCGAAGTGCTGCAAAGAAACCAGAAGAGAAGGAAAAGATAGAAGCTTTGTATAAGGATCATCAGTTAGAAATTATCCTTGACAAAGTTGACGAATGGTTAGGAGTAAAAGAAAAAACAGATCTTCGGACACCGAGTATCTTGCGGACAATAATAGCTCGAAACTCACCTGATATTTATTTGTTGCTCATGTATCTCGCCAGCAAAGATGCAAAATCTCCTATAAATCTAACTATTCAGGAGATAAGAGCACTCGCATTCTTGCTTCATTGGTTCGGAAACGACAACAAAAAGAGTTGTGTACAAGAGATGTTTTATCGATTCAAAAAAGGTATTAACCGACAGAATATCTTAATGGGTATTTCTAGATTGATGCATGATTGCCAACTCCTTCATGTTTACACTCCTACGGAAGTACAACAATTCTTTGTAATAGAAGAATCCAAAAATTGGAGATTTTGGAAAAGTCTTTCTGCACCAAGTCGAAATTTCTTCGATAGGACTTTCTGGTACGGCACCGCAGAGGCTAAACAAATTCTATTATATGCGGAAAGAGAATATATAAATACACACTTCCGCAATTATGACCCTGCACGGCAAGATATGTGGGCTGAAGAAAATCGTCCCTGGGACTTTGACCATATTGTTCCTCAAGATTGGATTACAGGAAAGAGGAACGCCGATTACCGAGAATATGATAAAGATTGGCTATGGAGCATTGGGAACATGGCAGCGATTTCTTTTGAAGCGAATAGAAGTAAGAGCAATTCCAGCCAATACTCCGAATACCACGAAAATAAAGAGTCGCTTCATTATCTGCAGGATATAGAATCGATTAAGTCTGATATAACATACAGCCAGCATCAGAGTGTGAATTTTGCGAAAATAACGTTTAAAAGGTATTGTATGATTTATGCTGCTGCTTATTCGGTGATACAGCCATTAGTCGAAGAAGTTGTACTTTCAGATACTTTACAAAAACGAAAAGAACTAATACAAGCAATTACCAAAGAACTTCCTGAAGCAAAAGCTCACTTTGCTGCGAATGATGGAAATGATCATTGGATAGAACGGGAACAGGATTGGGCCAGGGAATGGATTGGTATTGGCATTGTAATTGGGGACTTTATGGCTTGTTATGAATGGCATGGTGTCATTGATAATGGTTTAGTAAAGAATGCCGAAGTAGGTATCCGAAAAGCTCCTGGAACGCAAGTAACTCGTGAGAATCAACGCTTGTTCAATGGCGATGATGCTGACTCTATGGAATTGAATGATTGGTGGTACGATTGTAAGTTTGATTTTCAGAGTCTTGATGCAAATGTTATTGTCGAGGAAATGAAATCATACATGAATAAGATACAACAAGTCGCAAAATTGTAATTTCATAGGTTACATTATTAACTCAAAAAGTAAATAATTATGGCATTATTCAAAGTATCTATTAAGCAGTCGGGGCAATACAATGGCTGCAAAGTTGAAAAAGGAATGGAAGTTGAAGTTCCCTACAATGGTTTTGCCCACAATATGACAGGCACAGTGCAAGGACAAGAGCTTATTGTTACAGCTTTTCAACGAAAGTATGGATTGAATATAAAGCCTATCATGGGTGTATGGGTTTCTTATCTTGATATTAAGCAAATGTAAACTTTATGCTTACATATATCTCCAACACCGATCATTACAAGCAAGTGCTTTCACGGGTACAATCCGTGAAGCACATGCTTTGGATTGGGACTGCCGACATTAAAGACTTATATGTAGATGTGGGCAAAGATAAGAAACCATTTCTGGCTCTCATATCCCAACTTATCCGGCGTGGCGTGGAGGTAAGGCTTGTACATGCCAAAGAACCAGGCCCAAACTTTAGGGAGGATTTTGACAAGTACCCTGTTCTATACGACCGCTTGGAGCGAGTACTTTGTCCTCGTGTTCATTTCAAGATGCTTGTCTTCGATGGCAGAGAAGTATATATCGGCAGTGCAAATCTTACAGGTGCTGGTATCGGTATGAAGACGGATAACAAACGCAACTTCGAGGCTGGCATCCTGACAGATGACCCAGAAATTGTCGAACAAGCCATGAACCAGTTCGATGAAGTATGGATGGGTAAATTCTGTAAGACTTGCAAGCGTAGAGAGTTCTGTCCAGACCCAATAGCATAGTTTTTTGTTAATAACAGCATTTTTCCAAGGCCTCTGCCAACTGGTGGCAGAGGCCTTTGTTTTCTTTGCACTCAGAATTAAACATCACACAGTGCAATATGAGAAAATTATTCAAGAATAAAGAAAAGCCTCCCTTGCTCTGTTGTTCCGACCCTTCATCAAGATTGCCCTTGGACGCACCATCTGGAATGTGGTGGTGGCGGTGTTGTTGGTGCTGTTATGGATGAAGGAAAGAAAAGAAACCTGAGTCTTTTTTGATGGGATGTCGCTTTCTTATTATTGCGGAATTGTCGTCATGGTGATTCTGACAACGACGTAAGTGTAAGTGCGGCAGCGGCGCATCCTCTTTTCCACTTGTTCCACACCCTCTAAATCGACGTCCCCGATGTCGGTTGACCGATGTCCCCGATGTCGGTCAGTCGATGTCCCCGACATCGATTTTGGGGCTGTGTAAAGAGGATTGTGGTGGAAGTGGAATGAGGAAAGTCGAGGAAGTGGAATAAAAGGAAGTGGTGGAGGTGGAATAAAGATGATGTCTGATGTAATACAAACGTGAGTTCGGAGTAAGAATTACGCCTTCGGCGGACG